>NZ_JASCAE010000049.1:0-97625 GCF_029967975.1 Pseudomonas sp. V98_8 | reverse complement strand
GGCGGTGTATCAGTCGGCACTTGGATTGACTGATACACCGCCTTCGCGAGCAAGCCCGCTCCCACATATGATTAGCGTCGTGTGCGAGAGTTGTGACCGACACGGGCTTGCCTCTCATTGAGCTATCATTGCGTTTTTCCCATTCAAAGATTGACTGCCATGACTGCCGTAACAGATACCTTGCTCAACGCCCTCGAACATTGCGGGATGGTGGAAATCGATGGGCTGCACGCCTTCGAATTCGCCCTCGATGTCGACGACAACCTGCACATCGAATGCATGGACGGTCGAGCGGCCAGGCACTGGGAATTCACCCCGGCACAGGTCCAGGACGCCACCTTCGATACCACCCTGCAAAGCTGGCTGATCAAGGGCAAAGACGGCGAACACCGTCTGGTATGCCTCGGCGACGTCATCAGCGGCGACAACGACGACGATGATGATCAACAGGATGCGTAACGTCTGGCCACTGCTGATCGCCGGCAGCATCGGCGCCATGGGCGTCCAGGTGGCATCCGCCGATAACTATCAATTGCTCGTGGGTTCCTACACCGCCGGGCAAAGCCAGGGTATCTATCGCCTGAACTTTGACAGTGCGACCGGGCAGATCGACGCCAGGCCGCTGCAAGTGATCAAGAGCGAAAACCCGTCCTGGCTGACCCTGTCCAGGGATCAGCAGCGCGTGTTCGTGGTCAACGAGAATGGCCCGGGCCAGACCGATCCGGTCGGGCGGGTCAGCAGTTATGCCATCGACCCCAAGACCCAGGCACTGACCCTGATCAATCAGGTACAGAGCCTGGGCAACGAGCCAACGCATTCGAGCCTGAGCCTTGAAGCGAGCCACTTGTTTGTCAGTAACTACTCGGTGGCTGAAGATCCGGGCGGCACCTTGGCGGTGTTGCCGGTGGCGGCGGACGGCTCGTTGAAACCGGTGGTGCAGATGAGCAGCCATCCGGCCAGCCGGGTCAACCCCGAGCGGCAGATGTCAGCGCACGTACACGCGACGATACCGTCGCCAGACGGCCAATACGTGTTTTCCAACGACCTGGGGGCGGACAAGGTCTTTGCCTACCGCTTCGACCCAAAGGCCAATCCTGACTTGCCGTTGACCCCGGCAACACCGTCGTTCGTGCAGCTGCCGCCCGGTAGCGGGCCGCGCCATCTGCTGTTCAGTGCCGATGGCAAGCACGCCTGGCTGACCATGGAAATGAGCGCGCAAGTGGCGGTGTTCGATTACCGCGACGGCAAGCTTGAGCAAACCCAGTTGGTCGATCTGGCTGCCGGCCAGCCCGTTTCGGACAGGGCCGCTGCGGCCTTGCACGCATCCAGGGACGGCAAGTTCTTGTATGTCAGCAACCGTGGCACGGCCAACCAGTTGCTGGTGTTCGCCATCGACCCGGCGACCGGGCATCTCAAGGAACTGCAAAGGCGCCCGGTGGAGGGTGATCATCCACGGGAGTTCAGCCTCGATCCGACCGGCAAATTCGTGCTGATCGCCAATCAGAAAAGTAACCAGATTGTCGTCGTCGAGCGCGATGCCATCACCGGCTTGCTGGGTAAAACCGTGCAAAAACTGCCGATGGATGCACCCAGTGACCTGAAATTCATGGTGCGTCAATAGGCCGCAGGCCCCGGTTGATGGGGCCTGCATCCTTCTATCAATGAGGGTGATAACTGTAAGTGTCACAAAGCATTTCAAGCTGATAACCCTCGAGGGTTAATTTTGCTTCACGGCCCCACCGGGCATGCAAGCCAACTGACTTCGAGGAATATCCGCATGAACTTCAATCTCTTCTCCGTAATTGCCGCCTCCGCCATTTCCGCCACCGTGGCCCTGCCAGCCAGCGCCAACGTTGAAATCAGCGACAAGAAAACCCACGCCCAGAGCTATACCCAGAAATACCTGCAACAGAGCGCCAACTTCTACGCCGCCCTGGATCACAAAGCCCAGCACTGAAAGACCTTCCCTGCAGCCTTTTATGCAGGAGCGACGTCACTTGCCGATCGAAGCCCAGGCAGCGAAAGGCGTTGAAGTGATGTCGCTCCTGCATAACGCGTTTGCGACAATGTCATTTAGCCACCGATGTAATGCTTGATATCAGGTGGCCATATCTCTAAATTTGACGCTGATTTTTTGACTCCTCCTTCTCAAGAAAAGGATTGCCAAAATGACGATGCGTCTTGCCGTGGTGCTGTTGTTCCTTTATTCGACCCCGATCCTTTCCGCTGCCGACCCGATTCCCGGCGAACCCGACGCTGCCCGCGAGCGCATGATCAGTTTTATCGAAGACTGAGATAGTCTGGCTCAATGATCAACGAAGTTGATATTTGCTATAAACAGGACTCGTTGGTTACCGCTGCTTTTTTGATTGATTCTGTGGGCTCTGAAACATGTCCACGGAGTTCATCATGGCCAGCACGATCATCACCTCTGCCAAACACGGCGCCTACGTGGCAATCGGTCTTTACCTGGTCATGGTACTGGTCGTCAGTCTTTCGCCTCAGTCGCGGCAGACCGTCGAACCGCCGATTCATGTCGCACACCCTGGCATCCAGTTTGAACATCGCGCACAACAGGCGATGGTCGATCCGGCCGAACTGGCGGGAGTGGGCGGAGCATGAACCGGTGCAAACTTCTGCTGATCGCCTTCCTGGCATTCATAACCAATGGCTTTTCCCTGCTGGGGATCGGGAAT
Organism: Pseudomonas sp. V98_8; assembly: GCF_029967975.1. NCBI lineage: Bacteria > Pseudomonadati > Pseudomonadota > Gammaproteobacteria > Pseudomonadales > Pseudomonadaceae > Pseudomonas > Pseudomonas sp. V98_8. Next base: position 94,929 of record NZ_JASCAE010000049.1, on the reverse strand, counting down.
GGGTCAATAGGCGGGGTGGCACGGGCCATCGAGGCCAACCACAACATCGCGCGCAACATCGAGATCGCCAAGGCCATGGGGATGCTCGCGGGCAACCCGCCACACGAGCCCGATAGCGGGTTTTTCGGGCCGTTCCAGGTGGATTGCTCGGTGATTGGCATGTGCGAGGTATTGGCCTGAAACGCCACCCCCTGTAGGAGCGAGCACGCTCGCGATAAACCCCGAGGGCGCCGCGGGGGTATCAGTCACCCCGCGTAATCGTTGACGACCATCGCGAGCATGCTCGCTCCTACAAGGATCGGTTATTTCGCCATCACCGATGTAAACAACTCCGACGCCAGAAACCGCTGCAACCAGTCCTGCAGCCGTCGATAGGGCGTTTGCGCGAACCACTCGCGATCGACATGGGCGAATTGCCGTATGAAGGGCATCAGCGCGACGTCGGCCAGGGTTGGGTGGTTGACCAGCAAATAATCGCGGCCTTCCAGCAACTCATCCAGCCTACGCAGGAACACCTCGCCCTCGGCGCGGTAAAAAGCCATCGGCTGTTGCGGATAGCGCTCGGCGTATTTGTAGCGGTTCAGATGCACCTTGAAGACCTGGTCGTTCTCCTCGATCAACGCCGCGATGGCGCGCTGCCCTTGCGGATCATCCTTGAGCAGCCAATCCTGCGGATCATGCTGTGCCAAGGCCCATTGCATTATTTCCAGGCTTTCATCGATAACCAGGCCGTCCACGTTCAGCACCGGAACCGTACCTTTGCTCGACAGTGCGAGCATCTCGGCGGGTTTGGCCTTAAGGCTGACTTCGACAATGTCCACGGCCACTTCGCTGTAGCGCAGTGCCATGCGTGCCCGCATGGCGTAAGGGCAGCGGCGGAACGAGTAGAGGGTGTTCATTTCACCTCCAGGGTGCTCAAGCCATTGCCTTGGCGGCGGACCTGGATCTGCACCGGGATCCGCTCGTGCATTTCCTGCACATGGGAAATCACCGCGACCTTGCGCCCCTGGGCCTGCAGGCCGTCGAGGGCGTCCATGGCCAATTGCAGGGACTCCGGATCGAGGCTGCCGAAACCTTCGTCGATGAACAGCGATTCGATCTTCAGCGTGCTCGAGGCCATCGATGCCAGGCCCAACGCCAGGGCCAGCGACACCAGGAAGGTCTCGCCGCCAGACAATGAATGCACCGAGCGCAGTTCGTCGCCCATCTCGGTGTCCATCACCAGCAAGCCCAGCATGCTCCCGCCGCGCTTGAGGCGGTAGCGCCGCACCAGTTGGCGCAATTGCACGTTGGCGTGGTGCACCAGCAGGTCGAGGTTGTAGGCCTGGGCGATCTTGCGGAAGGTGTCGCCGGTGGCCGAACCGATCAGCGCGTTCAAGCGAGCCCAGCGCTGGTACTCGGTGTACGCGTCGGCGATCTGTTGCGCCAGGGCCTGATTGGCGTTCTGCCGGCGTTGATCCTCGGCCTGTTCGGCACGCAGCTCGGCGCAGCGTTGTTCGCTGACGTTGAACTGGTTCTGCAACTCGGTGAGCGCGTTGGCGAGTTGCTCGTCATCCAGGTCGCCGATGTGCTGCGCCTTGTGATCGAGCAAACGCTTGTCGCGTTCCTGGAGCAGGACGTTGGCCTGTTCGATGGCTTTTTCGCTGAGTTGCAAGCGTTGGCGTAGTTCGCTCACATGGGCATCGTCGACCTGAAGCAGGTCTTCAAGGCCACCGTCATCCAGTTCTGGATGACGGGCGCGCCATTCGGCGATTTTGCCGCTCAGTTCGCGGTTTTCGCTTTCCAGTGTGTGCAAACGCTCTTGCTGCGCCTTGAGTTCGGCCGCGATTCGCACCCGTTGGGTGAGCAGGTTTTGCAGTTCCGTGGCTGTGCCGGATTCGGCGTTGCGCGCCTGTTCAATGTCTTGCTCAAGCTGCTGCTGCCACTGCTCGGCGCTGCCGTGCGAGCCGAGCAATTGTCCAAGTGCCTGCTGGCTGGCCTGTTGTTGTGCGGCCAGCGCATGGAACTGCTGCTCGGCGATTTGCAATTGCTGCACGCGGGTCTGCTGCCGATCCTGTTCCTTCTCCAGCTGTTGCTGACGCTGTTGCTGTTCGGCCAGCTCGTCCTTTTGCTGATCGAGTTGCGTCAGGCGCTCGGCGATCTGCCGATCAAGCTGCATGAAGGTCACGGCGGGCTCAGTACGAAGTGCTTGCAGGGTATCGGCTGGCAGCAGGCTGGCGAATGCGCTGAGTTCTTCGTCCAAGCGTTGACGATCATTGCCCAGTTCACGCCGTTGATTGTCCAGGTGCTGGGCGGCGCTCTGATGCGCGGTTTCCGCGTGGCGCAATTGCTGGGTCAGACGCGCAGCATCCTGTTGCAAGGTGAGCAGGGCGGTTTGCCGTTGTTCGTCCTGGGTGATGCTCTGGTTCAACTGACTGTTTTGCTGGCTGAGCCAGGCGCCGCGTTTGTCGTCATCCTGATCGAGCAGTGTGGTGGCCAACGGATGCGCTTGAAGGCTTGGTGCTAGAGCTTGTTGCTGGGTCGCCAGTTGATCCTGCTGTTGCAGCAGTTCTTTTTGCTGGGCGATCAGTCCACCCACTTCCGCCCGCAGTTCGGTCAGCTTTTCCTTTAGCTGGTCTACGGCTTTTTGCGCGGTGGCCTGTTCGCTTTCATCATGGCGGCCCAAGCTTTGCAGCAAGGCTTCGGGTTGATGATAAGGATGTTCCTGGCTGCCGCAGACCGGGCATGGCTGGTCATCTTGCAGCTGTGCGCGCAGTTCCTCGACGCTGGCGCTGCGGGCCAGGCGCTGGCGTTCCAGCAGGTCGCGAGTGACCGTCAGGGTTTGCTCGGCGACGGCAAGTTCAGCCTTGGCCTTTACCCCGTCCTGGGTCAGGCGCTCACGTTCCTGTTGCGCGGCGACCTGGCGTTGTTGCAACTCGGCGCCGCGCTTGTCCAGGTCCTGTTGGCTGTCCCACAGCCGGGTCAGATCTTCGATGGCACGCAGTTGCTTGCGGTTGTCCTGCAACAGGCTGCCAAGGATACCGATCTGCTCGGCGACGGCATCCGGCTCGGCGCCAGCCTCTTTGAACAGCACCTCCAGTTGCTGTTTCTGCGCTGCGAAGGCTTGTGCGGTGCGCTCGGCATTGTGCTCGAGGTTCGCCAGTTCCGCCTGGCCCTTGTTCAGTCGATTGCCGATCAACATCAGCTGTTGCAGGCGATCACGGTAGGCATTCCAGGCATCGCTCAACGGCGCCAGATGAGCGCTTTGGGCCAGCTCGGCCGCCATGCGTTGCAAGTGTTCGGTCGCCCGGGCCAGTTGCTCATGCAAGGTTTGAATCGCGTTCTGGCCCTGGGTGCAGGCCTGTTCGGCGGCTTGCCTGGCTTCGGCGCTTAGGGTCGCGTCCTTGGCCAGGCGGGCGAGGGTGCTTTGTTCCTCGAAAGCCTGGCGCAACAGCGGCGCGCATTCGGTTTGTCGTTGCTGCGCCTCGCCCAGGGCGATCCGCGTTGCACCCAGTTGCTGTTCCAGTAGCGCCTGACGCTCGCTGAGTTCGCCATGTTGCCGGGTATGCTGGGCAATCTGCTCTGCCAGGGGCGTGAGTAGCGAATCGACCTCGGCCTTGCGCGCGAACTGGTGCCGCTGCGGGGCCAGCTGTTCGAGGCGTGTCAGCTTCAAGCGCTCGCCAGCCAGGCTTTCCCAGGTGTGTCGGGCACTGTGCAGTTGTTCGGCAGCGGCCAGTTGCGCGTCATGCAAACGGCGCAGTTCTTTGAGCCAGGCGTCTTGCAGCTCGAGCTGCTTGAGCTGCGCCTGCTGCAATTTCAGTTGCTGTTGCGCGGCATGGAAGCGCTCATCGAGCTCGGCGCGCGCTTCTGGCGCCAGCGGCGTGACACCGCTGGCCTGATCCTGCAGCAGCTTGTGCGCTTCGCGGGCTTCCTTGGTCTTGTCGAACGCTCGACGGCCCAAGCGAGTGTAGAGCGCGGTGTCGGTGAGTTTTTCCAGCAGTTCGCTGCGGTCGTTGTCATCGGCCTTGAGGAAGGCACTGAATTCGCTCTGTGCCAGCAGCACGGCCCGGGTGAACTGCTCGAAGTTCAGGCCCAGCGCGGCTTCAAGCTGGGTCTTGTACTCACCTTTCTGGCTGGCCAGCAGTTGATCCTGATCGAGGTCGCGCAGGCTCTGGCGACTGGCTTGCAGCTTGCCGCCAGCCTTTTCCCTGGCGCGATTGGCTTCCCAGCGCGCGCGATAACGCCGGCCGTCGACGCCGACAAAATCCACTTCGGCATAGCCTTCGCCGGTGCCGCGACGCAGCAGGGTGCGTGGGTCACCGGTGCCGATTTCGCCATCGGCGTCCGGCACCTTGGCGTCGCGCCCGGTGTTGTTCAGGCGCGGCACGGCACCGAAAAGCGCCAGGCACAGCGCGTCGAGCAGGGTGCTCTTGCCCGCGCCGGTCGGGCCGGTAATGGCGAACAGTCCGGCACTGGCCAGGGGCTCGGCGGTGAAGTCGATTTCAAACGGACCGGCCAGTGAGGCGAGGTTCTTCAGGCGGATGGCGAGGATCTTCATGGCTGTTCATCCTCCATCTGCACGTCTTGCAGCAGCTCGGCAAAGTCCTTGAGGGTTTGCTCATCGACCTCGCTGCCGTAGTTGTCCTGCCAGGCGCGGCTGAACAGTTCCTGGGGCGTGAGCTGGTCCAGCTCAATCAACCCGGCGCCGTTATCGGCGCCTTCGCGGCTGCCGTTGCCCGCGTATTCGGCGGCGATGCGTACCAGGCGCACGGCTTTGCCCTGCAGGGCGCTTTCCACTTGATGACGCAAATCCGGTTGCGGCTCGTCCAGGCGCACTCGCACTTCCAGCCAGGGTTGGCGCTGGTAGTCGGCCAACAGGTCGATGATGGGCAGGTCGGCCAGTTGCACCAGGATGTCCGCCAGGGGCGCAGGGCCGATACGTTGCAGATTGACGGCACGGGGGATCAGTTTCGGTTCGACGCTGACCAGGCTTTCGCCATCGAGTGTGATGTCGAGAATCTGGTGCTGGTAGCCGATCTCCGAGAACGACAGGGGTATCGGCGAGCCGCTGTAGCGAATGCGCGCCTCGCCATTGACCTTCTGTGGCTTGTGCAAATGCCCCAGGGCGACGTAACTGATGGTCGGCCCGAACAGGCTGGCGGGCAGGGCTTCGGCGTTGCCGATGATCAGGCTGCGCTCGGAATCCTCCGACACCGAACCGCCGGCCATGTGCGCATGGCTGATGGCGATCAGCGCTTGACCGGGCTGGCGCTTGGCATTGGCCGCTTCGATCAGCCATTCATGAACCTGGCCGATACCGCGCAGGTAGTCATCGCCCAGATGCGCGCCCGTCACTTCGGCTGGGCGCAGGAACGGCAGCGCCAGGCACCAGGCGACAATTTCACCTCGGGCATCGGGCAGTGGCAGCAACAGGCGTTCGGCATCCAGATGCCCGTCATCCAGCCACAGCACACGCCCCAGGGCGTGGGTGCGCAATCGGCGCATCAAGGGCGCGGGCAGTTCGATCCGCGAACCGGAATCGTGGTTGCCGGCGATCATCACGATGGTCAGCAACGGTTGCTGCTCATGGGCGCTGACGATGAAGTCGTAAAGACGTTCCTGGGCTTTGACCGGCGGGTTGACCGTGTCGAAGATATCGCCTGCGATCAGCAGCACATCCGGCTGATCCAGCTTGAGCTGACGCAGCAGCCAGTCGAGAAAACAGCCGTGCTCGAAATCGCGATCCTGGCCGTGCAGATTCTGCCCGAGGTGCCAGTCGGAGGTGTGGAACAGACGCAAGGCGAACTCCGTAGGAAAAAAGATGATGGCCGCGGGGAAAATGACAACGGCGAAAGGGGGAGAGTTTACTGGCAAACGGGGTGGGTGTGGCCAGACACTGTGCGTAGACCTGTAGGAGCCGGCTTGCTGGCGATAGCGGTGGGTCAATGGACTTCGATGGTGCCTGACATACCGCTATCGCCAGCAAGCCGGCTCCTACAGAGGGGTGTTACTTGGGATACAGCGGTGGCAACCCGCTGTCGGCGACCGGATCCTGAACCCGTTCTGCGATCGGGATCGTACGGATGGCCCGCCACAGGTCTTCCCCTTGCCAGTGCTGGCCGGTTTCGCTGTAGAGCGCGCCGTTCAGGCCGTCGAGGGCATCGGACAGCGGGACGAAGCGGGCGGCCATGTCGGCCAGGGTTTCCGGTTGCTGACGGGCCCAGGCGTCGAGTGCCTGGCGGGTGGCGTGGGGGTCGTTGGCCTGGCAGGCACGCTTGAGGTCGTCGAGCACGGTGCGTGGGCTCGGGCCGGTTTGCGCCGCACGCTGGATGGCCGGTTGCGAGCGCGCACGCCACCAGAGGCCAAAGCCCAACAGGGTGGTGCAGGCCAGGATCAGGCTGCTGAGTTTCCAGCGCCAGAGGGATTCGCTGATGGCACTGCTGTCGAGTGCCGAGGTCCCGGCCGGGGTGTCGACCAGCAAACTTGGATTGGCGGCCACCTGCAGGGTCCGGGCGGGCAGGCTGCTGTGCTCCAGATGGTCTTCGAAGGTGTTCCACCAGACCACTTCGACCGAAGGCAACTCTATGGCGCCGCTGCGCGAAGGCACCAGTGCTTCGCGGTCTTCGCGGCTGCCGACCAGGCCTCGCTCGCTGTTCTGGTTGCCCAGCACCGGTTGATCGGGATAGCGCCGCAAGCCACTGGCCTCGGTGCCGGGCAGTGGCGGCAGTTGCGAGCTGCCCAGGCCTTCGGCCTTGACCGTGAGGCTGCGGGTGAGCGAGTCACCGACCTGAACGCGATCCGGTTCCGGGTTCCAGCTTTCGCTGAGCGTCAGGCTGCGAGCCGGCAACCAGGGCAGGTCGGCGGGGTAGGTGACGGGTTTCGCCTTGACCGTCAACAGCAGTTGGCCGGAACTGACGCGCATCAATTTGCCGGATTTCGGCGCCTGGGCGCTGGCGTCCTGGACGGGTTGCGCGTCCACCAGCGCGGCATTGAATATCTGCGCCGGAATGATCAGCTCGCCGCTGTGTTGCGGGTAGATCGCGTAGCGCATCTCGATGACGCCGTGGCGTATGCCGTTGATGTCTTTCTCGTAGGTGCGCGACTCGCCCAACTGCTCGATGCGGGCATCAGGAATTTGCAAGGGCGGCAGGCTGCTGTCGTCGTACAGAGACACCGAATGGTAGATGCGCAAGGTCAGGATGGCCTGGGCCTGCACATACACGCTGGTTTGATCGAGGCTGGCGTCGATGAACACCGGCGCCTGTTTGTCCGGGTTCGCCTGTGGGTCGCTCTCGATCACTTGCACGGTGATCGGCTGGCTCTGCACGTCGCCCAGCTTGAGCGCGGGGATCACCACGGTGCCATTTTGCAAGGGCAGCAGGGTGATGATCCAGCGGGTGGTGGCCTGGTTGTCGCCATTGAGCGTATTCAGCTGGTTGACCTGGCGGGTGCCACGGACTTCGAACAGTGGCTCAAGTGAGGTCAGGTCGGGCTTGCCAAACTGGGTCACGTCGTTGGATTCCAGGGTCAGTTCGACCGTCTCGCCGGAATTCAGTCGAGCCCGGTCGACACTGGCAACCAGCTCGGCTGCCTGGGTCTGCACGACGCAGAGTAGCAAGGCGGGCAGCGGCACAAGCATGAAGGCGGTGAAGCGGGTCATCGAGTTTTTCCCTGATCCTGATGTTGTTGCTGTTCGTACCAGAATTTGCGCCGGAGCAATTCTCCCGGATCGTCCGGGATTTGCCTGAGCCATTGCTCCAGTGCCTGCTGCTGCTCGCCGTCGATGCTGTCGCTGGCCGGGCGCATGGGCGCAACGGTGTGCTGTTCGTCTCCCAGTTCGCTTCCCGGGACCTCATTGGTGCCAGGGCGCGGGGGCGTGGTGGCGGAGGGCTCGGAGGTTGCCTGCGTTTGTTCGCCAGCCGTTTCGGGCTCACCGGCTTTCGACGGTTGCGCAGCGTCACTGGGTGGTGCTTGCTGCTCGACATCGCTGGTTGCTTCATCGCCGGCTTTGTCGGGGGGTGGCGTTGCGGCCTTCTGCTTGAGCAGACTCTCCACCAAGGCCTTGTTGGTCAGCGCCGGACGCAGGTCTGGTTGGCGTTCAAGGGCTTGCTCGTAAGCATCCAGTGCCGCTTCCAGCTCGCCACTCCTGGCCAGGGCGTTGCCACGATTGTAGTGGGCATGGGCGTCGTTGCCTTCGGCGAACCGCTGGGCGGCGCCACTGTAGTCGCCGGCTTCGTAGAGGGCAACGCCTTGCCACTGGTGATCTTCGAAGTGCCGGGCAGCCTCGGCCGGGCGTTTCTGCTTGAGCAAGTGCTGGCCTTGCTGGTCGGGGCGCAACCACAGGTCCTGAAAGTCGAAGGCATAGCCCGGTTGCGGCAGCATCAGCAACAGCGGCAGGCAGAGCAACCAGCCGCGACGACCGGCGCAGGCCGCCAGCAACAGCAGTGGCAAGAGCAGCCAGTAGCCCTGGTCGGCCCAGGTATCGAGACGCAGGGTCTGGCCGTCGTTGCGCAGGTTGCGCGGACCGTCGAGCAGGCCGAGGGCGCGCAGGTCAGCGTCGCTCAGGCGTGCGTGGCGGTAGTGTCCGTCCAGGTCATTGAGGAAGGCTTTCAAGCCGGGTTCATCCAGGCGCGACACGAGAATCGCCCCCTGTTCATCCTTGAGGAAACTGCCATCTTCCTGGGTAATGGGCGCGCCTTCGGCGGTACCGATGCCGAGCATCAGCAATTGCGTCGATTTGCCGCTCAAGGCGCGACTGATACCCAGGCGTTCCTGTTCATTCAGGCTGGTGCCGATCAACAGGATCCGGCCGTCGCCCAGCGCTGCCTGTTCCAACAGTGCCAGGGCCTTGAGCACCGCCAGGTCGGCACGGTGTCCGGCTTCGGGCATCAACGACGGCTTGAGCGCATCGAGCAGGTTGCGGCTGGTGGACAGGTCGTCCGACAGCGGCACCAGGGTGTGGGCGCTGCCGGCGAAGACGACGATCGCCGTCTGTGCATCGTTGCGGCTCTGCAGCAGGTCGAAGAGTTTGCGCCGGGCTTGTTCCAGGCGGTTCGGCTGAACGTCGGTGGCGAGCATCTGTGGGGTCAGCTCAAGGATCACCACCAGCGGATCGGCGGGTTTCTGGCTGATCTGCTCGACGCGGGCAAAGCTTGGTCCGAGCAATGCGAGGACAGCGATCAACCACGCAACGCCCAACGCAACCCACGGCAGTTTGCTTTCGCGCCCGCTACCGCCACTGAGCAACGCCGCATGGAACGCCGGTGGCAGGATCATCTGCCAGCGCCCGGCGCGCTTCTGCCGATGCCACAGTTGCCAGAGCAACCAGCCAAGCAGCGGCAGCAACAGCAGCCACCACGGGCGGAACCAGTACGGCCAGAGAGCGCTCATCGGCGCCTCCGCAGGCGCAGCCGATTGAGGCGCTGGCGCCAGTCAGGCAATTGCGTTTGCAAGAACAAATCCTTGGTAAACAGTCGTTGCAGCGGGTTGTCCGGCCACAGCACTCGAGCCACCAGCAGCATGCTCAGCAACAACGCCAGTGCCAGTGGCCAGTGATACAACGCTTGGGCCGGGCGGGCCTGGGTCGGTTGCTGGGTCACAGGCTCGAGTTGGTCGAGGGTGGCCTTGATCGCTTGCAATTGCTTGCCATCTTGAGCGCGGAAGTACTGGCCGCCGGTGGCATCGGCGATCGCTTTCAAGGTGGGTTCGTCAAGATCCAGGCTCGGATTGATCCCCAGGAAACCCGGTGTACCGCTTTGTTCCGGGTCGGCGCCGATGCCGATCGGGTAGATCTTCACACCTTCCCTGGCCGCCAGGCGCGCGGCGGTGAGCGGGTCGATTTCGCCACCGTTGTTGGCGCCATCGGTCACCAGGATCAGCACGCGACTTTGCGCCGGGCGTTGCCGCAGGCGCTTGACGGCCAGACCGATGGCGTCGCCGATGGCGGTATTCTTGCCAGCGATGCCGATGCGCGCTTCGTCGAGCCAGACGCGCACGGTATGCCGGTCAAATGTCAGCGGCGCCTGCACGTACGCCCGGCTGCCGAACAGAATCAGGCCGACCCGGTCGCCGTCGCGACTTTCGAGAAAATCGCCAAGCAAATGCTGGACCAGCGAGAGGCGGCTGACCTCATCGCCCTGCCACTGCATATCGGGAAAGTCCATCGAACCGGACACATCCACCGCCACCAGCAGATCGCGTCCACTGGCGGCAATCGGTAGCGGTTCGCCGAGCCATTGCGGGCGCGCAGCGGCGCTCAGCAACAGCAACCAGAGCAGCAGGAACGGTGCCTGTTGGCGCCAGGCAGGCAGGTTGGCGCGGGCCCGGCGGCGGGCGAGGCCTTCGAGGTCGCTGAGGAAGCTGACCTTGAGCGCCGGCTCGCCACTGTCGGCTACCGGCAACAGCACCCGCATCAGCCAGGGCAGCGGCAGCAGGGCGAAGATCCATGGCCAGGCGAACTCAAACATGTTTGCGAATCCAGGTGTCGACTGCCTGGGTCAAGCCGGCGATGGCCTTGTCGTCGAGCTTGCATTCGGGCTTGTAGGCGCCTTCGACCAGCACCATCCAACGGGTCAGGCCGGCAGCGGGGCAGCGGTTATCGAGAAAAGCCAGCCATTTGCGGCCATTGAGGGTGTGGCTCTGGCTGTAGGGATAATGGTTGCGGCACAGGCGCTTGAGCAGGCCATTGAGCTGTTGCAGCCAGGCACCGGCGGGCGCGCCGTCGTAAGGCTTGGGCATGCGCGCCAGTTCCGCCAGTGCGGCCACGCGCACCGGGTCCAGGGGTTGTTCGACGGGCGCGACCGGCGGCTTGCCTGGCAACAGGTGCCGCAGTTTCCACAGGCCAAAGCCGATGGCCGGCAGCAACGGCAGCAGCAACCACCAGCCCGGGGCCGGTGGCCAGAAGTCCACGGGGGGCGGGAAAATCAGTGGCTGCAGTTGCTCGAGACCGTTCATCGACCTTTTCCCGGTTTCTGTGGGTTGAGGTACTCACGCAATTGCTCGACCATTTCACTTTGCGTGCTCAACGGCATCAGCAACACCCGTAGCTTCTGCGCCAGCAACTCCCAGCGGGCGATGCGGTCTTCGGCCTGGGCGCGGTAGGTCTGGCGCAGTTCGAAGTTGAGCGTGTCGAGTTCCAGTTGTGCGCCGCGCTCGGCGAAGCGCAACAACCCGGCGGCGGGCAGCGCATGGTCAAGCGGATCGGATACTGGCAGCAGCAACAGGTCGCAATGGCGCGACAGCAGGCTCAGCTGCTGTTCGGCGTTGCCGGACAAGGCACGCTCATCGCAGATCACAATCACCAGGCTGCCGGGGCGCAATACTTCGCGCGCACGGCGCAAGGCAATGCCAAAAGCATCGCGATCAGGCTCGCTTTCAGTGTGTAGCGACTGATTGACCCGTACCAGGCGGTTGAGCAACTGCAGCAGGCTCTGTTTGCTGCGCCTTGGCTTGATTTCGTAATGCTCGTTGTCGCCGAACACCAGGCCGCCGACCCGGTCGTTATGCCCCAGCGCGGCCCAGCCAATCAGGCTCGCGGCCTGGGCGGCCAGCACCGACTTGAACATCAGCCCCGAGCCGAAGAACAAGCGCCGACTTTGCTCGACCATGATGAAGATCGGCCGCTCGCGTTCTTCGTGAAACAGCTTGGTGTGGGGTTCCTGGGTGCGCGCCGTCACGCGCCAGTCGATGGTGCGTACGTCGTCGCCGGCCTGGTAAACCCGCACCTGATCGAAATCCACGCCGCGGCCCCGCAGCTTGGAGTGATGCAGGCCGATCAGCGGGCTGCGCTGGCTCGGCGTGGAGAACAGCTGCACTTCGCGCACGCGGTGGCGCATCTCGATCAGCTCGGCGAGCGTGACGCGGATGCCCGGCTGGGGCGGCAGGAGGGCGTTCATCGGACTCAAGCGACAGCAACGACGTCGAGAATGCGCTGGACCACCCGATCCTGGTCGATCCCGGCAGCCTCGGCTTCAAAGGACAGGATGATGCGGTGGCGCAGCACATCGAACAACACCGCCTGAATGTCTTCCGGGCTGACAAAGTCGCGCCCGGCCAGCCAGGCGTGCGCCCGGGCACAGCGGTCCAGGGCGATCGAGCCGCGAGGACTGGCGCCGTAGGCAATCCACTCGGCCATTTCCGGGTCGAACTTGCCCGGGGTGCGGGTGGCCATGACCAGTTGCACCAGGTATTCCTCCACGGCATCGGCCATGTACAGGCCGAGAATTTCCTTGCGCGCGGCGAAGATCGCCTGCTGGCTGACCCTGCGTTCAGGCTTGGTTTCGCCATTGAGGGCTTCGCCGCGGGCCTGCTGCAGGATTCGTCGTTCGACGGCGGCATCGGGAAAGCCGATTTTCACGTGCATCAGGAAACGATCGAGCTGGGCTTCCGGCAGCGGGTAGGTGCCTTCCTGCTCGATGGGGTTTTGCGTGGCCATCACCAGGAACAGCGGCGACAACTCATAGGTACTGCGTCCGACGCTGACCTGGCGCTCGGCCATGGCTTCGAGCAAGGCCGATTGAACCTTGGCCGGGGCGCGGTTGATTTCGTCCGCCAGCACCAGGTTATGGAAAATCGGGCCTTGCTGGAACACGAAGCTGCCGGTTTCAGGACGGTAGATCTCGGTGCCGGTGATGTCGGCTGGCAACAGGTCGGGAGTGAACTGGATGCGATGGAACTGCGCTTCGATGCCTTCCGCCAATTCCTTGATGGCCTTGGTCTTGGCCAGGCCGGGAGCGCCCTCGACCAGCATGTGGCCGTCGGCAAGCAGGGCGATGAGCAAGCGCTCGATGAGTTTTTCCTGGCCGAGAATCTGCGTTGAAAGAAAGGTTCGCAGCGCGAGCAGCGCTTCACGATGTTCCATCGATGACTGTTCCTGGAAAGGGTGACCGAAGACGTTCATATAACGCCAGGGCTGGGGGCGTTACTTTAATCCATCGCGGGGGGCGGCGACTAACGGCATTTTGCGCAAAGAGTGGGAAATGACTGGCAAAACTGCTGGAAGTTCGTGGGGCATGCCGATTGGTGCCGCTCTTGCGGACGCCTTCGCGGGCAAGCCCGCTCCCACAGTATCTGCGTTAAGCATGCGGTTTGCGCAACTCCCCAGAACCCTCTGGGAGCGGGCTTGCCCGCGAAGGCGTCCGCACAATCGCTGAAATATCAGAGCTGGCTAATGTAAGTGCCAGTACCCTTGAGGATGTTCTGCAAAGTTTCTTCCACTTCAGCAAGGTCCACCATGTCCGGGTTGAAGGTGATCTCCAGCACATCATCCCCATTCAACGCATCGGCATCCGCGGCAGCGATTTCGATCTTAAGCAGCGTAGGACTGAGGGTGACTTTCACGCCGTCGAGGGTCGAAGGCTCACCATCGAGGGTGATTTCCAGCTCGTCCTCATCCGGGTAACGGCTCATCAGGAACATTTCGCCCTTGTCGCTGTGGCAGCAGAGCATGGCCATGTTGTCTTCCTCGTCATCGCACGGGTTGACGATCAAGAGGGCGGTGGTCATTTTCATGGGTATTTCCTGGCTCGACGAGCGTTGTGAAGGCGATTAGGCGGTAATTCTGCCAGCCCCCGCGAATTTCTGCTTGTTCGAGTGTCAGAGTCTGTTAGGGGCGAGCAAGGTGTTCCCGGTCATTTCTGGTACGCAAGTCCCGTAAAACCGTCATTTTCCCGTACGACTGCTAGTGTTGTTCGATGCGCACGCCAAGAGCAGCGTACCGTTGACCGAATATGTCGCAGCATCGCAAGCATGGGCCTTGCCGCACTCGTTAAGCTGCGCAACGGATGAGCACCCGTAAAGGCATTGCGTTGCCCGCAGCCCAGTCGCTTTTGCAGATGCCCATTCACGGAGGTGAATGTGACCCGAGTGTCTCGTTTAGCTTCACCCACCTGTCACCTGTGTTTCCTCTGCCCGAGAATCAGGAACAGGGTGACGGGTAGCCCCGAACAGGGGTTTTGCAAGAGACGCTTCCATCAATAACAAGCCCAAGCGGAGTACCACAGATGGCGTTCTTCACCGCAGCCAGCAAAGCCGACTTCCAGCACCAACTGCAAGCGGCACTGGCGCAGCACATCAGTGAACAGGCACTGCCACAAGTGGCGCTGTTCGCTGAACAATTCTTCGGCATCATTTCCCTGGATGAACTGACCCAACGTCGGTTGTCTGACCTCGCTGGCTGTACTCTTTCTGCGTGGCGCCTGCTTGAGCGCTTCGATCACGCGCAACCGCAAGTGCGCGTCTACAACCCCGATTACGAACGTCACGGCTGGCAGTCGACCCACACCGCGGTCGAAGTGCTGCACCATGACCTGCCGTTCCTGGTGGATTCGGTGCGTACCGAGCTGAACCGCCGCGGCTACAGCATCCACACCCTGCAAACCACCGTGCTGAGCGTGCGTCGTGGCAGCAAGGGCGAGCTGCTGGAAATCCTGCCCAAAGGCACCCAGGGCGACGACGTGTTGCACGAGTCGCTGATGTACCTGGAAATCGACCGGTGCGCCAATCCGGCCGAACTGAACGTGCTGAGCAAAGAGCTGGAGCAGGTGCTGGCAGAAGTGCGTGTCGCGGTCGGCGATTTCGAACCGATGAAAGCCAAGGTCCAGGAAATACTCACCAACCTGGACAACAGCCAGTTCGCCGTCGATGCCGACGAAAAGAGCGAAATCAAGAGTTTCCTGGAGTGGCTGGTGGGCAACCACTTTACCTTCCTCGGCTACGAAGAGTTCGTGGTCAGCGATGAAGCCGATGGCGGCCACATCGTCTATGACAAGGACTCCTTCCTCGGCCTGACCAAACTGCTGCGCGCCGGCCTGAGCTACGATGACCTGCGCATCGAAGACTACGCCGTGAAATACCTGCGCGAACCGACGCTGCTGTCGTTCGCCAAGGCCGCACATCCAAGCCGTGTACACCGTCCGGCTTACCCGGACTACGTGTCGATCCGTGAAATCGACGCCAACGGCAAGGTCATCAAGGAATGCCGTTTCATGGGCCTGTACACCTCCTCGGTGTATGGCGAGAGCGTGCGGGTCATCCCGTACATCCGCCGCAAGGTCGCGGAAATCGAACGCCGTTCGGGTTTCCAGGCCAAGGCTCACCTGGGCAAGGAACTGGCGCAGGTGCTCGAAGTCCTGCCACGCGACGACCTGTTCCAGACCCCGGTGGACGAGCTGTTCAGCACCGTGATGTCGATCGTGCAGATCCAGGAACGCAACAAGATCCGCGTATTCCTGCGCAAGGACCCGTACGGCCGCTTCTGCTACTGCCTGGCCTACGTGCCGCGTGATATCTACTCCACCGAAGTGCGGCAGAAGATCCAGCAAGTGCTGATGGATCGCCTCAAGGCCTCGGATTGCGAGTTCTGGACCTTCTTCTCCGAGTCCGTGCTGGCCCGCGTCCAGTTGATCCTGCGCGTCGACCCGAAAAACCGCATCGACATCGACCCGCAGCAACTGGAAAACGAAGTGATCCAGGCGTGCCGCAGCTGGCAGGACGATTACTCGGCCCTGACCGTCGAAACTTTTGGCGAAGCCCATGGCACCAACGTGCTGGCCGACTTCCCGAAAGGCTTCCCGGCCGGTTACCGCGAGCGATTCGCCGCTCATTCGGCTGTGGTCGACATGCAGCACCTGCTGAACCTCAGCGAAAAAAATCCGCTGGTGATGAGCTTCTACCAGCCACTGGGCCAAGTGGGCCAGCGTGAGCTGCACTGCAAGCTGTATCACGCCGATACGCCGCTGGCGCTGTCCGACGTGTTGCCGATCCTGGAAAACCTCGGCCTGCGCGTGCTGGGTGAGTTCCCGTACCACCTGCGTCACAACAACGGCCGCGAGTTCTGGATCCACGACTTCGCCTTCACCGCAGCCGAAGGCCTGGACCTGGACATCCAGCAACTCAACGACACCCTGCAGGACGCGTTCGTCCACATCGTGCGCGGCGATGCCGAGAACGATGCGTTCAACCGCCTGGTACTGACCGCCGGCCTGCCGTGGCGTGACGTGGCGCTGCTGCGTGCCTACGCCCGTTACCTGAAGCAGATTCGCCTGGGCTTCGACCTGGGCTACATCGCCAGCACCCTGAACAACCACACCGACATCGCTCGCGAATTGACCCGGTTGTTCAAGACCCGCTTCTACCTGGCGCGCAAGCTCAGCAGCGACGATCTGGAGCAGCGCCTGGAACACGCGATCCTCACCGCGCTGGACGACGTCCAGGTGTTGAACGAAGACCGTATCCTGCGTCGCTACCTGGACCTGATCAAGGCCACCCTGCGCACCAACTTCTACCAGACCGACGCCAACGGCCATAACAAGCCGTACTTCAGCTTCAAGTTCAACCCGCACTTGATTCCTGAGCTGCCCAAGCCGGTGCCGAAGTTCGAAATCTTCGTTTATTCGCCGCGCGTCGAAGGCGTGCACCTGCGCTTCGGCAACGTGGCCCGTGGCGGCCTGCGCTGGTCTGACCGTGAAGAAGACTTCCGTACCGAAGTCCTGGGCCTGGTAAAAGCCCAGCAAGTGAAGAACTCGGTCATCGTGCCAGTCGGTGCGAAGGGCGGCTTCCTGCCGCGGCGCCTGCCACTGGGCGGCAGCCGTGACGAGATCGCGGCCGAGGGCATCGCCTGCTACCGGATCTTCATTTCCGGCCTGTTGGACATCACCGACAACCTGAAGGACGGCGCCTTGGTGCCACCGGCCAACGTCGTGCGCCATGACGACGATGACCCGTACCTGGTGGTGGCCGCGGACAAGGGCACCGCGACGTTCTCCGACATCGCCAACGGCATCGCCATCGACTACGGCTTCTGGCTGGGTGACGCGTTTGCGTCCGGTGGTTCGGCCGGTTACGACCACAAGAAAATGGGCATCACCGCCAAGGGCGCGTGGGTGGGCGTACAACGCCACTTCCGCGAGCGCGGCATCAATGTCCAGGAAGACAGCATCACCGTGGTTGGCGTCGGCGACATGGCCGGTGACGTGTTCGGTAACGGCTTGTTGATGTCTGACAAGCTGCAACTGGTTGCGGCATTCAACCACCTGCACATCTTCATCGACCCGAACCCGAACCCGGCGACCAGCTTCGCCGAGCGTCAGCGCCTGTTCGACCTGCCACGTTCGGCCTGGTCTGACTACGACACCAGCATCATGTCCGAAGGTGGCGGCATCTTCTCCCGTAGCGCGAAGAGCATCGCGATTTCCCCGCAGATGCAGGAACGCTTCGACATCCAGGCCGACAAGCTGACCCCGACCGAGCTGCTGAACGCCTTGCTCAAGGCGCCGGTGGACCTGTTGTGGAACGGCGGTATCGGTACGTACGTCAAGGCCAGCAGCGAAAGCCACGCCGATGTCGGCGACAAGGCCAACGATGCATTGCGCGTGAACGGCAACGAACTGCGCTGCAAAGTGGTGGGCGAGGGCGGTAACCTCGGCATGACCCAACTGGGTCGCGTGGAGTTCGGCCTCAACGGCGGCGGCTCCAACACCGACTTCATCGACAACGCCGGTGGCGTGGACTGCTCCGACCACGAAGTGAACATCAAGATCCTGCTGAACGAAGTGGTTCAGGCCGGCGACATGACCGACAAGCAGCGCAACCAGCTGCTGGCGAGCATGACCGACGAAGTCGGTGGCCTGGTGCTGGGCAACAACTACAAGCAGACCCAGGCGCTGTCCCTGGCGGCCCGTCGTGCCTTGCCACGGATTGCCGAATACAAGCGCCTGATGAACGATCTGGAAGGTCGCGGCAAGCTGGACCGCGCCATCGAATTCCTGCCGTCTGAAGACCAGATCAACGAGCGTGTCGCGGCGGGCCATGGCCTGACCCGTGCCGAGCTGTCGGTGCTGATCTCCTACAGCAAGATCGACCTCAAGGAGCAGCTGCTGGGCTCCCTGGTGCCGGATGACGACTACCTGACCCGCGACATGGAAACCGCTTTCCCGCCGACCCTGGTGAGCAAGTTCTCCGAAGCCATGCGCCGTCACCGTCTGAAACGCGAGATCGTCAGCACCCAGATCGCCAACGATCTGGTCAACCACATGGGCATCACCTTCGTGCAACGACTCAAGGAGTCGACCGGCATGAGCCCGGCGAACGTGGCCGGTGCCTATGTGATCGTGCGTGACATTTTCCATCTCCCCCACTGGTTCCGTCAGATCGAAGCCCTGGATTACCAGGTGTCCGCCGACGTACAGCTGGAGCTGATGGACGAGCTGATGCGCCTGGGCCGTCGCGCCACGCGCTGGTTCCTGCGCGCCCGTCGCAACGAGCAGAACGCTGCCCGTGACGTCGCGCACTTCGGTCCGCACCTCAAGGAGCTGGGTCTCAAGCTCGACGAACTGCTCAGCGGCGAGATCCGCGAGAACTGGCAGTCGCGTTATCAGGCGTACGTCGCAGCCGGTGTCCCGGAGTTGCTGGCGCGCATGGTGGCTGGCACTTCGCACCTGTACACCCTGCTGCCGATCATCGAGGCCTCCGACGTGACCGGCCAGAACCCTGCGGACGTGGCCAAGGCCTACTTCGCCGTGGGCAGTGCACTGGACATCACCTGGTACCTGCAACAGATCAGCGCCTTGCCGGTGGAAAACAACTGGCAGGCCCTGGCCCGTGAAGCGTTCCGCGATGACGTCGACTGGCAGCAACGCGCTATCACCATCTCGGTCCTGCAACAGGGCGACGGCACCCAGGACGTGGAAACACGGCTGTCCCTGTGGATGTCGCAGCACGAAAGCATGATCGAACGCTGGCGCGCGATGCTGGTGGAAATCCGTGCCGCCAGCGGTACGGACTACGCCATGTACGCGGTGGCCAACCGTGAGCTGCTGGACCTGGCTCTGAGCGGGCAAGCGGTAGTGCCTGTCACTGCGGCTGTCAGCGCCGAGCTGGAACCGGCGGCCTGATCAGGCGTTGAATGAAAAAGCCCCGCATTGAGAGATGCGGGGCTTTTTTATGTCTGAGGGTTTTTCAGTATCCTTTCGGCCCTCTTCGCGGGCAAGCCCGCTCCCACAGGTGACCGAGTACTTCCATAAGAACGCGATCCACTGTGGGAGCGGGCTTGCCCGCGAAGAGGCCTTCGGGGTCAATACAACTTCTGAACCTTGTTATCATCAAGCATCGACACTTTATCTGTCGGTTTGGTCAACAAATTATTGAGCGACTGGTCAAACTTCTGCAATGCCCTTACTTGCACATTCTGTTGTTCGTTAATGTCGGCGACAATCTCTTCGCTGCGTTTAAAGTCTGCCCATACAGGACTTAGCGCCTTCGCATCATACCCTTTTGCAGTGCCGATATAATTCAGGTTCTTATCGTAGAAGTCCACGCTGACATTGGCCTCGATGTCCGAACTGCGCGAGGTGATCAACTGGCTGCGGCTGTCGACGACGGCGACCACGTCCGGTTTTGCCGCCTGCAGGCTTTGCACGTCCGGGTATACCGTGACTGAGCCGAATTGCCGTTGCAGGGAGGCCTTGACCCAGTCCACCGCCAAATCGGGTTTTGACGTGGCCACATAGGCATCATGGATGGACTGCACCAGCAGGCTCTGGCCGAAACCGGTGCCGGCATTGGCCTGGTAGTCCTGCAGGTAGGCGCGGTTGGCCTGGGTATTGCGGCTGTAGACAATACCTAGTGTGACATCGCTGCCGTTGGGTATGCGCGTTGCACTGCTGCGACCCACCGGTTGCGTAAAGATACCCTCCAGCGGAGTCACCGCTGAAGGTGCCGTGGGAATTGAGCAACCGGTTATCAGAGTGGCCATGGTCAATGTACTGACGAACGCAAGTTTCATGGTGTTTCTCCAGTGAAACAACTTCGGTCGGAAAGTTACAGTTGCCGTATGAGCACGGCAGTCACTCCAGACTAAACCGTGTGTTGCTGATTGAAATAGCCAATCTATGCACTTATCCAATAGACAATAGTTTTGTTTGGTTTAACGGAGCGCGGTTAATTGCCTGAAGATATAAAGACGCCCAAATCAAGAGTTTGGGCGTTTTTATTTATGGCTACAGGTTCAACGATCAGTTTTGCAGTGGGGTCAACACTTTCTCGTCCGGTGACAACACCATGAACACCAACAGCTTCGCAGGTTTGGTTTTGCTGGCATTTTTCGAGACCAGATGTTCCGAGCCGGCAGGTTCGTACCAATACTCGCCAGCCTTGTAAGTAACCTCTTTTTCGCCCTTCACCTGGGAAGTGATCGATCCCGAAAGGACATAGGCCATGGCGGTGCCATCGTGTTTGTGGGCGATCGACGCTTGGCCTGGCTTATAGTCGACCTCGATCATCAAGGCCTTTTTCCCTGGGGCGTTCTTCAGCATCTGGTCCTGCAGCACCGTGACCTTTTCTGAAGGATCACTGGCTTCGTGGGCAAACGCCGAGGCGCAAACGGTCAAGGCAAGGGCAGCGAGAGAGCAGCGCAAAACGTTCATGGTTCATCACCTGCAGTGGTTGGTTGTCAGGGACCAATCTATTGCGCCAGGTGGGATAAACAAACAGCCAATTCTTGCGAAGGCCAGGTGACCAATTTGCGGCGCCGCAACGAAAAAGATCGCAGTCCCCGGTAAGGTTTGCAGAGGTACCCATACTCTGCAAGCGCGACCAAGGACTGCGATCTTTAACCGTGTTTTATCTGATCGGAAAGCTATTGAAGTCGACAGCGTTGGCCAACTGGCAATCGATCAGGTCGATGAAGCCTTGCACCTGGGGGTTGTTGAAATGCGATTGCATCGCCGTTTCCGATTGCCAGTGGGCGCTGACAGTCCAGCGATTACTGTCCTCAGGGCAGCGGTCGACCATATAGGATTCACAGCCCGGTAGTTCGCGCAGGGTATCGACAATCTTTTGCAATTTCTGACCCAGTTCTTCCGAGCGACCGGCGACGGCCTGCACCTGTACGGTATTGATCACTTTGTAGGACATTGGCTCACACTCCTCATTGAGGGATAACGCCTATGCAGGATAGGCCTGCACCCCCGGACCACCAATAGCCAATCGCCGAATAAAGGCGCAGTCCAATCCATCAGGCAACCTGCTGCAAAATGTCCCGGAAACGGTCCAGGGCGATGTCGATATCCAGGGTCTCGATAGCACCAAAGCCGAGGAAAAACCCGTCCTGCGGCGCTTGCTGGTAGAAAAAGCTGTCAATGCCATAGAGCCCGACCTCAACCTTTTTCGCCAGCTCGATCACCAGTGGCACGTTGATCGCTACCTTGCACAGCACCACCATGTGAAATCCCGCCGTGGTCGGCACCGCTTCGAGCCAGGGCGCGAGATCACCGGCCATGCGCGCCAGGATTCGCTCACGCCTGCCCGCATAGATGGTATGGCAGCGACGAATGTGTTTGAGCAGGCAACCTTCGGCGATGAATTTGGCCAGCGCCCACTGGGGCAGGGTGGAGGTGTGCAAGTCGGTGAGTTGTTTGGCGCGCACCACCGCCTCGAGAATCGCGGGCGGCAGGATCGCGTAACCCAGGCGCAGCTCTGGCAGCAGGGTTTTCGAGAAGGTCCCGACATAGGCGACGATCCCGCGCTCGTCCATGCTTTGCAGCGAGTCCGTGGGCCGGCCTTCGTAGCGGAACTCGCTGTCGTAGTCATCCTCGATGATAATCGCTCCCAGTTCATGGGCGCGCACCAGCAGCGCAGCACGGCGCTCCTGGCTCATGGGCATGCCCAACGGGAACTGGTGTGACGGGGTGACGTAGATCAGCCGCGTACCGAGGGGGATTTTCTCCACGACAATCCCTTCGGCGTCCACCGGCACGCCAATCACCGTGGCGCCATGGGTGCCGAACAACAGGCGCGCCGGCGGATAACCGGGATCTTCCATGGCGACGATACTGCCCGCTCGTATCAGCACCCGGGAAATCAGATCCAGCGCCTGTTGCGCACCATTGCACACCACCACGTCCTCATCCTGGCAGACGACCCCGCGAGAAAAGGCGATGTGCTGCGCGATGGCATTGCGCAGCGCAGGCAGGCCTTCGGGCAGGCTGTAGAAGCCCTTGGATCCGGCGATCTGGCGCAAGGCGTGGGACGTGCAGCGCCGCCAGTCGTCCTGGGGAAACTGGCCCTTGCTGGTGGCGCCGCCAATGAAGTCGTAGCGCAGCGAGCCTTCCAGCGTCGGATGTCGCAGAAACACCGGCAAGCTGCGCCAGGATTCGATGACCTCGAAGCCCGCTAGCTCATTATGAGTTTGTTTGCGCTCGATTTTCGAGACGCGGGCGTTGACGTAGGTGCCTTTGCCGATCACCCCGGTGAGGTAGTTTTCATAGGTCAGCTGGGCATAGGTATCGGAAATGGTCTTGCGCGAAATGCCCAACTGTTCGGCCAACAGGCGGCTGGGAGGTAGTTGCGTCCCGGCGGCCAGGCGACCCGATTCGATGGCGCTGCGCAGTTGCGTGTACAACTGGCCCGCCAGGTCCTTGCGTCCGTTAATGACAACGTGTAGTTCCATACCGGCAAGGCTCCATGGCGATTGAGGCGCGTGTGCGTTACGCCAGATTACCCTCAACTGGCGTTTATGCAGTAGTTGCGTGGCGTAAAAACCGCCAATTGGTCTGGGCCCAGGTGGTCCACGGAAATTCCGCGCAATTGGATATGTAACACAGCGTTAACAACGTCTACCTTGGCGGCATATCGACGCCATATGAGGTCACGCCATGACCCTCCGCCTGGATTATTACAGCGCCTCGCCCAAGGCGATGAAAGCGCTGATCGCCATGGAAGCCCTGACCAGCAACCTGAGTATCGAGCCGGCGCTGCTGCACCTGATCAAGATCCGTGCTTCGCAGATCAATGGCTGTGCGTTCTGCACCGATATGCACTCGGTGGACGCACGGCGCCTGGGCGAAACCGACCGCCGCCTGTACTCCATCGTGGTCTGGCGCGACAGCAACTTCTTCAACCCGCGCGAGCGCGCCGCCCTGGCCTGGACTGAAGCGGTGACGCTGCTTTCGCAGGACCACGTGCCAGAGGCTGTCTACGAGCAAGCCAGGGCGCAGTTCAGCGAAGGTGAACTGGTGGACCTGACCATCGCTGTCACCACCATCAACAGCTGGAATCGACTGGCCGTTAGTTTTCGCCAGACCCCCAGCGCCTGAACGGCTGTCACGCGTCGTTCATGTACCTTGCGCAGGATGGAACTCCCAGCGAAAGATCGACAGGGAGTCATCGATGTCATTCATGGAAACCCGGGGCGACCAGCCTGTAGCCCAATATCCCGCACCCCTCGATACAACCTCCTCCTGGCGCACCCGCGCGGCGCAGATCGATCCACTGCTGGCGCAATGCTTCAGTGTGATCGCCCGGTGCGGCTGCTTCATGCAGGCAGCGCGGCGCCTCAACATCAAGGCAACCCGGTTGCGCCAGCAATTGGCGCAGCTTGAAAAACAGCTGCGGTGTTCACTGTTCAGCTCTTCGGAGAATGGCCTGGTACTCAGTCGAGACGGCCTGCAACTGCACAAGCAGCTGATCGCCCTGGCGCATGAACGCGATCTGCCGGTGCTCGAGCAACCTGTGGTGCGCTTGGCGGTGGCCGAGACGATCCTGCACGACATCCTTGGCCGCGATCTGGTGGCGCTGCTGCGACGCAATGCCGGTGCGCGCCTGGACATCATTACCCTCGACAGCGAATTGTCCCTGCAGGCGGTCAGTGCCGATGTCGTGGTGTGGATAACAGGCATCGACTCGCCAACGCCGGGACCGAGTTTTGCTGTCAACGTGCCCAGATGCCTGGCACGGCTCGACTATCTGCCGCACATCGCCAAACGCTATTCACGAGTCGCCGCGCGGCCGGCCGGTCTCGATGACCTGGCCGATTTCATGCTGGTGCAATGGCAGCATAATCGACAGATCGACAGTTTTCGGCTTTGGAACGACCTGGTCGACCAGCGCCTGGCCGGGGTCGTGCAGTCGCATTCCTATCCACTGATGCTGGAGATGGTCCGTTGCAGCGCCTGCATCGGCCTGTTGCCTGGCTACATGAGCCATTTCGACCGTGGCTTGATCGGTTTGCCAGGGTTGTTCAGCCAGCCGATGCAGCGCCAGGTGTGGCTGGCGGTGAATACCGAGGCCGAGGGCGATGCGCAGGTGCAGACGATTGTCGAGTTGATCCAGAACACTTTCAGTGAACGTCGGGACTGGTTCCTGTAGGAGCGAGCATGCTCGCGATGGACGTCAACGATAACGCGGGGCGCCTGAAACCCCGCGGTGTTCCCAGGTTTTTCGTCGGAACGCCGCCCGGAGCATGCTCGCTCCTACAGGGTGTTTTTCCATGTTGGATGCGTTGTAGAGTGAACGGCCATGTCTCTATCAAGGATGAATCACCCATGACCGGCACCGACGCTGTCATCACCCTCGAACGCCTCAACCATTCCCACGTCCCGGGCATCACCGCGCTTTACCACGAACCGGTCGTCGCCCGTCAGACCCTGCAAATGCCGTTTCCATCCTCCGAGACTTGGCAAAAACGCGTGGAGACGGACAATGAACGGATCGTACAATTGGTCGCCCTGCATCAAGGGACGGTTATCGGTAGCATCACCCTGGAACAGTTTCCACGCATCCGCCGCAGCCATGCGGGCAGCTTCGGTATGGGCGTTGCTTCCCAATGGCAGGGCAAGGGCGTGGGTTCGAAACTGTTGGCGGCGGTGCTGGATATCGCTGACAACTGGATGAACCTGCGAAGGGTTGAACTGAGCGTGTATGCCGACAACGAAGCCGCCATCAGCCTGTACCGCAAGTTCGGTTTCGAGACCGAAGGGCTGTTTCGCGACTATGCGGTGCGCGATGGCGTCTACGTCGATACCTTGAGCATGGCGCGCATCCGCCGCATGCCCAAGTGCGATTGATCCATACCACTCGCGCTTTTAGTCGTACGCCGTCGGCGCGCATCTGCCATGCTCAATGTCCGCAGCACCGCTTCAATCAAAGGAACACCGCAATGGACGACGTACGGCAACTGGGCGAGATGCTTCGTCACTACGCAGACAGCGAAGCGCACAAAAAGCAGCTGTTCGAGACACAATCAGCCGAGTGGGCCAGGCGCATCGAGGAGTTGTTCGATCAGATCCAGCAGTGGCTGGAGCCGGTTCTGGCACCGAATCTGCTGGAGGTGAGCCGCGAAGCGTATGTCGCGTCCGGGCCGAGTGTCCCGGTGGAGACGTCTACCTTCAAGACTGAAAAGCTGAGCATTACGATCGCCGGCAAACCAGTGGAGTTCGTGCCGGATGTGATGGGTGCCGGTGGGCAGATTTCCCTGGCAGTGATGGGCTTTACCGCTGCGCGCTACGGCAGTGTTTCACTGGTGTGCATGCCATCGTCCAGTGGCTGGCAGTGGCGCAAGACCAATGGTCTTAAAGATCCGGATACCTTTGTCTTCGATGCGGATTTCCTGGCGCAGCAGTTGCAGAGCCTGATTCCGCGCGAACGCGGCTGAGTTTTCGCGACACTGTGAATCCCCTGTGGGAGCGAGCCTGCTCGCGAAAGCAATGAATCAGTCAATATCGATGTCGACTGTCAGCCCGTCTTCGCGAGCGGGCTCGCTCCCACAATGAATGGGTTGTAGGTCAGATTTCGATTTTGCCCCAACCCGGCTTTGGCTCTTGCGGCGCGACCGCGTTGATCCGCTTGCCGGTAGCGGCCTCCACTCGCCGGGCGACTTCCGGGTCATCGGCAAACGGCATCAGGCTGGCATCGTCCAGGCTTTCGGCGGTCTGGTGGCGCAAGCAGTATTCGATGGCGCACCACAGGAACACTACCCCCAGGATATTCAACAGGACTTCAGTCATCAGGCTATCTGCGCCTCGCTTTGCGCCATCGCCACGTCGGATACCCGTACCGTCCGCCACACGTTGTAAGCCATCACCAGCATGCCCGTGAGGAACAACACGCCACCGGCAAAGCGCACCACGAACCCCGGATGGCTGGCCTGCAACGCTTCGACGAAGGAATAGGTCAGCGTACCGTCATCGTTGATCGCACGCCACATCAGGCCTTGGGTAATGCCGTTGACCCACATCGAGGCGATGTACAGCACGGTGCCGATAGTGGCGAGCCAGAAGTGCAGGTTGATCAGCGGGGTGCTGAACATCTGCGTGCGACCGAAAACCTTTGGCACCATGTGGTAAGTCGCGCCGAAGGTGATCATCGCCACCCAGCCGAGGGCCCCGGCGTGCACGTGGCCAATGGTCCAGTCGGTGTAGTGGGAGAGGGCGTTGACCGTCTTGATCGCCATCATCGGCCCTTCGAAGGTCGACATGCCGTAGAAGGCCAGGGACAGCACCAGGAAACGCAGGATCGGGTCGGTGCGCAGCTTATGCCAGGCGCCCGAAAGGGTCATCATGCCGTTGATCATCCCGCCCCAGCTCGGTGCCAACAGGATCAGCGACATGGCCATGCCCAGTGACTGCGCCCAGTCCGGCAAGGCGGTGTAGTGCAAATGGTGCGGACCTGCCCAGATGTACAATGTGATCAGCGCCCAGAAGTGCACGATCGATAAACGATAGGAATACACCGGCCGGTTCGCTTGCTTGGGCACGAAGTAGTACATCATCCCAAGGAAACCGGTGGTCAGGAAAAAGCCCACGGCGTTGTGCCCGTACCACCACTGGACCATGGCGTCGGTTGCCCCCGAATACACCGGGTAGGATTTGAACCAGTCCACCGGAATCGCCAGGTGGTTGACCACGTGCAGCATCGCAATCACCACGATGAACGCACCGAAGAACCAGTTGCCGACATAGATGTGTCGGGTCTTGCGCTGCACCACGGTGGTGAAGAACACGATGGCGTAGGCCACCCATACCAGGGTCATCCACACCGCGCCGGAGAATTCGATCTCGGCGTATTCCTTGGTGGTGGTATAGCCCAGCGGCAACGTGATGAGCATCACGACGATGACCGATTGCCAGCCCCAGAACGTGAAGGCTGCGAGCTTGTCCGAGAACAGGCGCACCTGGCAGGTACGTTGCACCGCGTAGTAGCTGGCGGCGAACTGCGCGCTGCCGGCAAATCCGAAAATCACCAGGCTGGTGTGCAGCGGGCGCAAGCGCCCGAAAGTGGTCCACGGCAGGTCCAGGTTCAACTGCGGCCACACCAGTTGCGACGCGATCCAGACGCCCATCGCCATCCCCACGACGCCCCAGATCACGGTTGCCACGATGAATTGGCGCACGACCTTGTAGTTATAAGCCTGTCCGATAGTTGTAGTGCTCATGTTCAATGCTTCCACGGTTGCAATGACGTGCACTGTAAAAACCCTGGCGAAAACAAAACAGACTCAGGAAAAACTGATTTATGCGGATCAGATATGCAGCGAATCAAATTGGGCGCCTCTGATCCTGATACGGTTTTTTCATGAGTAGCTGAATCTGTAATGAAAACCGGCACGAGTCCATAGTCATTGCCTCGAAACGAGCCGCAGCTAATGCCGCCCAACCTGTGGGAGCGAGCCTGCTCGCGAAGCGTCCGGCACATTCACATCGATGTCGCCTGGTACTCCGCCTTCGCGAGCAGGCTCGCTCCCACAAGGGGCGCGCCAGGCATTGGCAACAGAGCCCGATCACTCTTGATGAGGTAGCCAGATGTATCAGTACGACGACTATGACCGGGCACTGGTGTTCGAGCGGGTTGCGCAGTTTCGCGATCAGGTCGAACGCTTCATGGCCGGCGAACTGAGCGAGGAAGAGTTTTTGCCGTTGCGCCTGCAAAACGGCCTGTACATGCAAAAACACGCCTACATGCTGCGCGTTGCCATTCCCTACGGCACCCTGAGTGCCCGGCAGATGCGCACGCTGGCGAGCATTGCCCGGGATTACGATCGCGGCTACGGCCACTTCACGACGCGCCAGAACATGCAGTTCAACTGGATCGAACTGGCCCAGGTGCCGGACATCCTCGAACGCCTGGCCCAGGTCAACATGCACGCCATCCAGACGTCCGGCAACTGCGTGCGCAACATCACCACCGAAGCCTTTGCCGGGGTTGCGGCCGATGAAATGATCGACCCGCGGCCGCTGGCGGAAATCCTGCGGCAATGGTCGACCATCAACCCGGAATTCCTCTACCTGCCACGAAAGTTCAAGATCGCCATCTGCTCGGCCGAGCAGGATCGCGCGGCAATCATGATGCACGACATCGGCCTCTATCTTTATCCCGGTGACGACGGGCAAATGCTGCTGCGGGTCATTGTCGGCGGCGGCCTTGGGCGCACGCCGATCCTTGGCTTGCAGATCCGCCAGGGCTTGCCGTGGCAGCACCTGCTGTCCTACGTCGAGGCGGTGCTGCGGGTGTATAACCGCCATGGCCGGCGGGACAACAAGTACAAGGCACGGATCAAGATTCTGGTAAAGGCCCTGGGCATCGAAGCGTTCGCCAGGGAAGTCGAGGAAGAGTGGACGCATATCAAGGATGGCCCGGCACAGCTGACCCTTGATGAGTTCGAGCGCGTGGCCAGTGCCTTCGTTGCGCCGCGATATCGCGAACTGGCGGATACCAGCCTTGAATTCGGCACGCAGCTGGCCCAGGACCCGGCGTTCGCCCGCTGGGTGCTGCGCAATGTACAGGCACACAAGGTATCGGGGTATGCCAGCGTGGTGCTGTCGACCAAGCCGGGCGGCAGCGCGCCGCCGGGGGATGTCACGGCCACGCAAATGGAGGCGGTGGCGCAGTGGTCCGAGCATTTCGGTTTTGGCGAGATTCGCATCGCCCATGAGCAAAACATCGTGCTGCCGGACGTGCCAAAAGCCGACTTGTTCACCCTCTGGCGCCTGGCGTGCGAACACAACCTCGGCTGCGCCAACGTCGGTTTGCTCACCGACATCATCGCCTGCCCCGGCGGCGATTTCTGTGCACTGGCCAACGCCAAGTCGATCCCCATCGCCCAAGCCATTCAAGCGCGCTTCGAAGACCTCGATTACCTGCATGACCTGGGCGACATCAGCCTCAACATCTCCGGCTGCATGAACGCCTGCGGTCATCACCACATTGGCAACATCGGCATTCTGGGTGTCGATAAGAACGGCAGCGAGTGGTACCAGATCACCCTCGGTGGCGCCCAGGGCAAGAACAGTGCGTTGGGCAAGGTCATCGGCCCGTCGTTCAGCGCTGCGCAAGTGCCTGCGGTAGTCGAACAGATCGTCGACACGTTCGTGCGTTACCGCGAAAGCGAGGAGCTGTTTGTCGATACCTTCCAGCGCATCGGCCTGGAGCCGTTCAAAGAGGCGGTTTATCCGTCAGCGCTGGAGGTGTCGGCATGAACAATCTGTTGCGTTTGCAAGAGGGAGGGGCACGGATTGTCGAGGATGATCCCTGGACGCTGGTTCGGGACCTTGAGGCGCCGTTGCCTGAGGGCCAGGTGATTTTGCCGGTGGCCCGCTGGCTGGAAAATCCGCAGCAAAACGCAGTCTGGCTCGGACCGGATGATGAGGTGGAAGGCCTTGAACGGTGGTTTGGCCAGTTGCCCTTGATCGCCCTGGAGTTCCCGAGTTTTCGCGACGGTCGGGCCTACAGCCAGGCTTATTTGCTGCGCACTCGATTAGGCTGGACCGGTGAGTTGCGCGCCGTGGGTGATGTGTTGCGCGATCAGCTCAGCCATATGCGCCAATGTGGGTTCGACAGTTTCGCGGTGCGAGAAGACAAGTCGGCCGAGGATGCGCTGAAGGGATTGGCGGGAATGAGCGTGTTGTATGGACGCTCGGTGATTGAGCCGCGACCGTTGTTTCGGCGGCGTTGACGTCAATTACGCATTGGCAGGGCTGACGCTTTCGCGAGCAAGCCCGCTCCCGCATTTGATCCTTGGCATTCACAAAAATCTGTGACCCACACAGATCCAATGTGGGAGCGGGCTTGCTCGCGAAGGGGCCATTGGATCAGCCCCCGATCACTTCAACGCCGGATCCCCCATGTTCATTTTCTTCCAGCCCTGCAACAGCACCTGGGCCTTCGGTTCCTGACCGTTATCGAGGTAGTACTGGATCAGCGACATCCGCGCATTTCGGTCGGCTGGCTGCACTTTCAACAGCCTTTCCAGTTCCTCGCACGCGGCATCGATCTTGCCGCTGTCATGCAGGGCCACCGCCAGCACATAGCCGTATTGTCCGCTCTGCGGTTCCAGTTGTGCGGCCCTGCGCAGGAAGGGCATGGCCTGTGCGGGTTGGCCGGCACGCACCAGCGCCAAGCCCTGGGTGTGTTGCAACAGAGCGGCGTCGGGGTGTGCCTTGAGGCTCTGCGCCAGCAGTGCTTGGGCTTCCTGGCCGCGACCATTGGCTTCCAGCCATTGCACCAGTGTCACCAGCGCCGGATAAAAGTCCGGGTCGCGCTTGAGTGATGTGCGCAGCAAGCCTTCGACTTCGCCACTGCGACCGCTGGCCTGATACAGCATGGCCAGGTTGAGGTTGGCTTCGGCGCGTTCGGCCAGGCTTTTTTGCACGTTCTCATATTCGGTGATGGCCGCGTTCCACTTGTCTTGGGCAGCGCCCAGGCCATTGCGTGCAACGCTGAGCAAATCCCGGGCCGCGGCAATACGTACAGCCTTCACCGGATCGCTCAGCAACGGTGTCAACAGCGGTGCACGCTCCGGCGGTGGCAAGAACGCGCTGATCGCCCGTACGGCGCTTTCACGCACTTGCGGCGCCGGGTTGCTCAAGTCCCGAGTGGCCAGTTTCAGCGCCTGTTCGCTGGGGTACAGCGGTAGTTCGGCGAGCAGTGTCGCCCGTTGAATCGCCGGCAGGTTGCTGCGTTGCAGCTGTTCGTACAGGGCTTGTGCGGCGCCAGGCTGTCCATTGCGGATCAGCCACAGGCTTTCGTCGTAACGCGGGGCCTGCGCGGCGGTGGAGGTGTTCCAGAGTTTGAACTGCTCGGTGACCTTGTCACCGGCCTTGCCCTGGTGACAAGTCAGGCAAGCGTCCGGCGTACCGAGTTTTTTCGCCCGCTCGGGGTTGGGGATGCTGAAACTGTGGTCGTGCCGAAAGTCATTGCCCATATAAAACTTGCCGGGCATATGGCAATCGATGCACTGCGAACCCGGCTGGCCCATGGTGTGGCGGGTGTGTTCGATGGAATCGTAGTTTTTCGCTTGCAAGCCTTTGCCGTCGACACCTTCGACGGAGGTCTTGCCAGCTGTGTTGTGGCATTGCAGGCATACGCCATTGCCCGGCGCCTTGAGTTCGGTGCTGTGGGGGTTGTGGCAGTTGCTGCAGCGCACGCCCTTGTCGAACATTTTGCTCTGGGCGAACGAGCCGTGTTCGAACACTTCATCCTTGATTTTGCCGTCCAGGGCATACAGTTCACGGGTCAGGGCGCTTGGCAGGTAGTCGTCCATCAGGCGCTTGCCAACGGTAAAACCGTCGCCCAGTGGCGCACGACGGGAGTGACAGCGGGCACAGGTTTCGATCTCGACGGTCGCGTTCTTGTCCTTGAGGTCGACGGCGAAACCCGAGTGGATCAGATCGCCTTTTTTCGCCGTCCATTGCAGATGATTGGAGGCCGGGCCGTGGCAGGCCTGGCAGCCGACGCCGAGGCTGTTCCACTGGCTGTCGAAGATGTTTTTCGCGGCATCGAAATTGCGCTTGTAGCCGGTGGTATGGCACTCGACGCACATGAAATTGGCGTTCTGGCTCGGCTTGCTCCAATGCAGCGGGTCCTTGAAGGTCACGCCCTGGCCTGGATAGAGATGAAACCAGCGGTGCTTCTCGGTATCCCAGGCGATGCCGAGGGCTTGCAAGCGACCTTCACCGACCTCGATCAGGTATTGCTGCAAGGGTGCGATACCAAAGGTGTAGGCGACCTTGAAGTCGGCGTTCTTGCCGTCGATGCCCGGTGTGTTGACCCAGAATCCGTCATCCTTGCGCGAAAACCGGGTGGTTTCGTTTTCGGCCTTGAAGGTGACGTTGTTGAAGTCGCCGAGCATGGTCTGGGCGTTGGCCTCCTGCATCGCCAATTGGTGATGGGAACCTTGCCAGTCCTTGACCTGTGCACTGTGGCAGCCTTGGCATTGCTGTTCGTCGACCATCGTCGCCGGCGCCACGGCGACGGCTTGCGACGGCGGCTTGACGGGTTGCGCGACAGGTGTGTTGCTCGGCGCATAGGTCAGCGGAGCGGGTTGGCTGTGGAGCAGAAACCAGCCGATGCCCGCGACCGCCAGCAACAAGACGCCGATGGTGGCGGGGAATAGGTATCGATGAATCAGGGTCGGTTGCGAATCAGGGTTTGGGTTTGCTGCTTTATTTTTATGTGTCGGCATTACGACTTCCGTAGTCCAGGTGCGTTTGCCGCAAGGCGCGCGTACAAGCTTGATGCAGCTTTGCTGGATGGCCGGCTTCTGTCAAATGATGGTTGCGGTGAAGCTGATGGCCTCTTCGCGAGCAGGCTCTCTCCCACGTTTGGTCTGTGTCGTACACAAAATTCGTTTATGAACGCAATCCACTGTGGGAGCGAGCCCGCTCGCGAAAGCGGTTTGACAGACAACTGATCACTCGCCGACAAACCAGCGGTAGTACGGATTCCCGCCATCCCCGCGCATCACCTCACGCACATCCCTGGCCCAGGCATCCCGATCTCCGTCATAGGCGTGCAGGCTCGCCCGGTAGAACTGCATCAGGCGTTGCCGATGGGCGTTCATTCGCTCGCTGAACCCTTGATCCGCGTTCACCAGCACCGGCGGTTGGTGCAAGTCCAGCAGGGCCGGCAGCACTCGGCTGATTTCCTTGGCCCGCACCCACGGCGCGTATTCGATGCGCGGCTGATCATCCGTCACCACCGGTGCATCGGCGGCGAAGCGTTCCAGGCCGGCGCGATCAGTGACCCAGGTCGCGAGCAAGGCGGCAGCCGAGCCGATACCGACATCCTGCAAGCTGCTGCGCACAGTGTCCTGCTGGAAACGTTGAGTGATCCTGGCGGCATCCAGCTCGATTGGCGCAAGCGACCCCACCAGCAGCATCTCGTGAAACTCGCTGGTCCACAGCGTGGCGTAAGGGAAGGCATCGAGAAAGCTGCGCACCAGCGAACGTGAGTCGTCGATGTTCTGCGTAGGCAAAGGCAACCACTGGGCGACCAGGCCCTGTTTCTGCAAGCGGCTGGCGGCCAACTGGTAGAAGTCCCGGGAGTACAGGTTGACCACGCCGGCCGCGGAGGGCGGTGGCGGTTCAAGGGTGATCAGGTCGTAGCGCTGTGGATTGCGCAGCAGTTCCTGGCGACCGTCGCGCAGGCGCACGTCGACACCCGGATCGGCCGCAGCATTGAAGTTGCCCTTGAACAGCGGCGCGGCGTTGACCACCGACGGCAGCAGTTCAGCGACAACGCGGTGTTCCAGGCCCGGATAGCGAGTCAAGGCGCCCGCGGTGATGCCCGTGCCGAAACCGATCACCAGCGCCGAACGCGGGTCGCCATTGTGGATCAACAGCGGCAGCAGCGCCTGAATCCGCATGTAGCGCAGCGAAGGCATGGCGTCGCCGGTGTTGGACACACCCTGGATATACAAGCGCTGGAACACTCTCTGACCCTTGCCCTGGGTGACCACGGCGACAGTGCCGCCGCGCCCCTCCTCGTAGAACGCCAACGTGCCGTTACGCGCGCCGGGCAGCAGGCTGGCCAGCTTGTCCACGGGGGTCAGCAGCGCCAGTGCCACCGAAACCAGGCCGACCGCGATGACGCCCTGGCGCCGTCCCTTTTTCACGCCGTGGCCCTTGCGCACGGCAAAGTAGCCGATACCCGCAGCAATGATCGCCAGCAGTCCCAGGGTTCGAACCAGGCCCAACAGCGGGATCAGCACAAAGCCGCAGAGCATCACTCCGACGATACCGCCGAGGGTATTGAACGCCACCACCTCACCGACGTTGCGTCCTACATGGTCGCGCCCGACGCTCAAGCGCAGGGCCACGGGAAACGCCGCGCCGAGCAGCACCGTGGGTACAAACACGATGCTCAGCGCCGCCACGGCGAAGCGTGCGCTCATGCCGAGCAGTTCACTGGCGCCCCATGACAGCACCCAGGCTTCGACCACGCTTTGCGCGAGCACCAGCCACCGCCCGAGCAGGGCGATTTCGAGCAATGCGATCAAGCCGGCACCGGCGATCAGCAGGCCGAACACACCCCAGGGATCGCGCAGGCGATCAACCCGACGGGCGAGCAGGGCGCTCCCCAGAAATAGCCCGGTAAGGTATGTCGCCAACACCACGGCAAACGCATAAGTGCGCGTACTCATGAACTGCACGATGGATTGCGACCAGACCACTTCGTAACCCAGGGCCACACCGCCTGCAATCGAATACAGCCACAGGGCCAGGCGGTCCGGGGCTTTGTCGGCGTGATGTCTGGCCGGCGTTTCAACGGGCAGCGAACGCTGGCGCTGGAACCACAAGGCACCTGCTGCAGCCAGCAGATTGAGCATCGCGGCGGCCAGGGCACTGCCGCGTACGCCCAGGGTTGCAATCAGGACGAACGCGGCGAGCAGAGTGCCGGCAATGGCGCCCGCGGTGTTGGCCGCGTAGAGCTGACCACCGGCCTTGCCCAGTTGTTGTGGATCGGCGGCCAGGGAGCGCACCAGCACTGGCAGCGTGCCGCCCATCAGCAACGCCGGAATGCCCACCAACGCAAACGGCAACATCCAAGCCAACAGGCCCACCTGTTGCTCCAGCCAGGCAAACGGACTGGCCGCCAGGCTCATGGCGAAGGTCGCACCGACACCCAGCACCGCCACCAGCACTTCCAGCCCGGCATACAGCAGGACCGGTTGCCGCAAGCGGTCCGCCCAGCGGCCGAACAACAAACCACCCAACGCCAGGCCGGCAAAAAACGCACTGATCCCGGTGGTGATGGCGTACACCTCGACGCCCACCACCAGCGACAGCTGCTTGATCCACAGCACCTGATACACCAGCGCCGCGGCACCGGAGACGAACAGCAACAGGGCGGGGATCAACAGCGCCGGGGAGGCGACATGGTGGGCAGGTATGGCCGACGACTTACTGGCGACACGTGAGGACATAGGTTCGTTGCCTTGCACAGAATAAGAATTAGACACAGAACATTGTAGGAGCCAGCTTGCTGGCGAAGGCGGTGTATCAGACGCCATCCTGTTGACTGGACTACGGTCATCGCCAGCAAGCCGGCTCCTACAAGTGTTGTGTTTGCATCCTGGAATAAGTCCGCTCGCCGGTGAGGGCGAGCGGCGGTCAAGCGGTGTTACTTGGTGTTTTTCATTTTTTCATCGATTTTCTTGTCAACTTCCGCACGGATCTGGTCGATGCTGAAGCTGGCTGGTTTCTGGCTAGGTGGGTATTCGACGAAGGTCTGCAGGAATTCCGCAGATTTTTTCACGCCATTGAATATCAGGTAGTCGTTCTTGGTCAGCCAATCATAGTACTGGTCGGACACGACGTCGGCCCGCTCGTAGGGGTCCATGCGCAGGTTGAACATTTTAGGCACGCGCAGGCAGGTAAATGGCTCGCTCCACACCTTCAAGCCACCGGGTGCGCGTTGCTCACAGAAGACAATCTTCCAGTTGTCGTAACGCATGCCCACTAGGTCACCGTCATCGCTGAAATAGAAGAACTCGTTGCGCGCACTCTTGTCAGTCTTGCCAGTCAGGTAGTCCAGCTGGTTGTAACCGTCCAGGTGCACCTTGAAGGTCTTCCCGCCGACATCAGCGCCCTTGAGCAGACGGTCCTTGATGTCAGTATCGCCGACAGCCGCCAACAAGGTGGGGAACCAGTCCAAGCCGGAGAACATCTGGGTCGACACTTCACCCGGTTTGACGTGGCCCGGCCAGCGGATCATCGCCGGTACCCGGAAAGCCCCTTCCCAGTTCGAGTTTTTCTCGTTGCGGAACGGGGTGGTCGCCGCATCCGGCCAGGACCATTGGTTCGGGCCGTTGTCGGTGGTGTACACCACGATGGTGTTGTCGGTGATCTTCAGATCATCCAGCGTCTTGAGCAACTTGCCCACGTCGCCATCGTGTTCGAGCATGCCGTCAGCATACTCGTTACCCGGCATGCCGCTCTGGCCCTGCATGGATTCGCGCACGTGAGTGAAGGCATGCATGCGGGTGGTGTTCATCCAGACGAAGAACGGTTTGTCCGCCTTGGCCTGTTTCTCGATAAACGCCTGGGCGGCGGCAGTGGTTTCGTCGTCGATGGTTTCCATGCGCTTTTTGGTCAGCGCGCCGGTGTCTTCGATCTTGCCATCGGCGAAGCTGTGGATCACGCCGCGTGGGGAGGCTGCCTTGACGAATTCGGCATCATCCTTGGGCCAAAAGGGACGTTCCGGCTCCTCTTCGGCGTTGAGGTGGTAGAGGTTGCCGAAGAACTCGTCAAAGCCATGGTTGGTGGGCAGGTATTCGTCCTTGTCCCCCAAATGGTTCTTGCCGAACTGCCCCGTTGCGTAGCCCTTGGCCTTGAGGGCCTGGGCAATGGTCACGTCCCTGGCCTGCAAACCCACCGGCACGCCCGGCATGCCGACTTTGGACAGGCCGGTGCGCAGTGCAGACTGGCCGGTAATGAAGGTCGAGCGCCCGGCCGTGCAACTGTTCTCCGCGTAGTAGTCGGTGAACATCATGCCTTCCTTGGCGATGCGGTCAATATTGGGGGTTTTGTAGCCGACCACGCCGAAAGAGTAGGCGCTGATATTGGTCTGGCCGATGTCGTCGCCGAAGATCACGAGAATGTTTGGCTTGTCCGCGGCCCAGGCCGTGGCCGAGAACGCCATCACCGAAGCCGCCAGCAAGGCCGCCTTCGGTATCCACTTGCGTATGCCAGTCATATGACTTGCTCCTTTTGCTTGAGTCGCTCGGTGCGACAAACGTTCATTACGGTCCTGCGTCACGCTTTTTTATTGCACTTGCTCGGGTGTGGCGGCATCGAACGGATAGATCCGGCGCCATTCGGCAGCCATGTCGACAACGGTCCAGCCACGGGCTTTTGCTTCGTCCAGGGCCTTGTCCAGACGGCCGATCTGCGATTGGCGGTCGTAGGCCCATTCGCGCTTGGCGTCGGTGTGATGCACCAGCCCCATGAAACGTTTGCCGGTCCCGGCCGCAGTCCATTGCAGCATTTGCAGGTCGCCGTCGGAGTTGCCAAACGCGAGAATCGGTCGACGCCCGATCACGGCGTCGATGCTCACCGGCTTGCCCGGCCCGTCGTCGTTATGTGCCAGTTTCGGGGTGCGCAGGATCGACGCCTTGCCATCCTTGTACTCAAACGAGGTGACGAATGTGGTGCCGATCACCTGCTCGGGGGGGATGCCGTAGACCTTTTCGGCGAAGGCGCGCATGAAGCCGGTGTCGCCACCGGAAA
Organism: Pseudomonas sp. V98_8; assembly: GCF_029967975.1. Lineage (NCBI taxonomy): Bacteria > Pseudomonadati > Pseudomonadota > Gammaproteobacteria > Pseudomonadales > Pseudomonadaceae > Pseudomonas > Pseudomonas sp. V98_8. The sequence goes on along the minus strand of NZ_JASCAE010000049.1, from coordinate 57,673 downwards.
CGATGTAGGTCTTGAAGTCCTGGCTGCGCAGGTAGTCGAGCATTTCCAGCATCGGCTGGAAGATCATTTCGGTGTACGGCTTGCCGGTTTTCGGGTGGCGGGCCTGGCTCAGCCAGGTCTTGGCGTAATCGTCGAAGGCTTCTGTTGTCATGCCGGTGTGGGTTGCACCGAAGATTTTCATCATGCCTTCAAGGCCACTGGCGGCCAGGGCCTGGTGATCGTTTTCCAGCACGGCCTGGAATGGCTGGGTGGTTTTCCATTCCGGATGCTGCGCCGCCGTACGCTTGACCTCTTCCAGGGCAAACAGCAGTTCGAAGTACATCGGCTGCTCGCTCCACAAGGTGCCGTCGTTATCGAACACGGCGATACGGTCCTCGGGTTTGACGAAGTCCTTGCTGCCTTGATCGGTCACCGCCTGGACGAATTCGATGATGTTCTTTTTCGACGGGCCGTCATTCCATGACGGCAATGGTTCAGCGGCCTGGACCAGCATTGGCAGGCTCAGAGCCAATGCCAGCAGCAGCTTTAACCCGTGGAACTGGCGGTGTGCTTTCGGGCTCGTCATGGGAAATCCTTCTCGTGAACGGGGTTGAGTGGTCGCAGTGCGCTAGCAACTGATTCTTGATTGTTTTCGGCCTGACTATGCAGCGTAGCCAAGGATTGCCTGAGTTGGAGCAGTGCCTGGTCTTTTGCCGGCTGCCGGCCGTAGCACGCACGCAGGAACGCTTGCAGGCGTGGGCCGAAAGCGGTCAGTTTCAAGCCCTTGCGCCGGCGCCGGGTCCACAGGTACAGGGCGCTCAACTGCGCGGGCTGGCCCTGCAGTTGTGGCGGGATCTGCCGCCAGGCGTACTCGGCAGATTCAAGCCAGGCTGCGCGAAGTGCAGCGCGTCGAGCCTGCCAGCCGAGCCGCGCACGATGAATCAACGGCCGAGCCAACCACACAAGCAGCGCCGCGCCCAATAGCAGCGCCAGCAGGCCAAAGGCGTACCCCGAGAGGTGCAGGCGGTTTTGCTGGCCGAGTTTTTTCAGGTCATCGCTGAGGGAGAACACCGGCCGATAACTACTATTGGCCACGGCGTCGAAGTCCACGGCGGGGACGTGCGCGGTGCGGGCCTGCTGGCTGCTTGCGTCCCACCATTTCAATTCGATGGCAGGCAAGCTGTGATGGCCTTCGGAGTCGATCCGGTAAGTCACGCTGTCGATGCGCTGACCACCCGTGAAGTGGCCGCGACCGTCGTCCAGTGTGCTGACCTGGGGATTTTTCGGGTAACGGCTGAGTCCACTGACATCCCCCAGCGCTGGCGTCGGCAACGACATGGCGAGGGCGCCGTCGGCTTGCAGGGTCAATTGGCGGGTGAGGCTGTCGCCGACTTTCAACGCAGTGGCCGGCTTGATGATGTTCTGGGTGAAACGCAGCCCCTGGGCCACCAGTACCGGCTCTGCGGGTGCGAACCCCGGCGGTTGTGTCGCCGTGAAGTGCAACGGTTGGCTTTGCGCACTGAGCTCAGTCGTCGCCTGGCCCGGGGTGACCCGTACTGTCAGTGGCGCAATATCGAAAGCATGCGCGACGTTGGGTGTGATCAAGTAGCTGTAGCGCATGCCGTTGAAGGATTTGCCATCGAGCGTCTGGTTCAGGTGTTCGGCGTGGCCGTCTGGCGGCAACACCAGTGCACCCGGCAAATTCAGGTCGGGCAGGGTGGGGGCGCTGGTAAACCAGGTGTCCGTGAGCACATCCAGGTGCAATTCGATGAGGCTGCCGACCATGGCGGAATCGGCGGGTTCCAGGCTGGCCTGGACGCGAAGCTCGGGTTCGGCGGCGAGGGTGGTGGTGCTGATCATGCTAAGTAACAAGGCGACAAGGTTTGTGGTGATTGTGCGGCCGCCTTCGCGAGCAAGCCCGCTCCCACATTTGATTTGTGTGCACCGCGAATCCCATGTGGGAGCGGGCTTGCTCGCGAAGGGCGCAACTCGGTCTATGATCATGGCTTGCCCTCCGCCTGATCCTGCAAACTGAATTTCTGCTTCAGGAACCTGGCCGGCGATGTCGTCAGGTTCTGCAACCACAGCTCATCCGAAGCTGCCTGTTCAGTTTGCAGCGCTTTGCTCTGGCCCTTGCCCGGCGCCTTGTCCATCTTGATTTCGTCCGGTTTGACCTCGGGAGCATTTTGTTCGGCACTTTCGGTGTCCTTCTGCAACGCAATCGCCAAGGCAAGATTCGCCGTCGCCTCAGGGAATTGCGGCTGCAAATTCAACGCCTGGGTGTAGGCCGCGATGGCCTCGTCGAATTTGAAGCGGCGCACGTAAATGTTGCCCAGGTAGAAATAGGCCTGTGGCGTCTGCAGCCGCGCGAAGCTGGCCAGGGCCAAGTCGAAATCGGCAGCGTTGTAGGCGGCGATGCCTTTCCAGTACGGATCGACGAAATGCGCGGCGGCCTGCGGGAAATGCTCATGTTCGAAGGCCCAGCGACCTTGCTGGTCCGGGGTGAAAAACGCGTCGACCAGCGCATTCGCCTGCGCCGGTGCAGGTTGCAGGCCAATGCCGATGAGCAGTAGGAAACCGGCCATCCAGTTCAGGCTCCAGCCCTTGCGCACACTGAAAAACGCGATCAACAGCAGCGGCCAGCACAGCCAGTAGCCCGCGTCCTTCCAGTGCAGTTCGCGCTGTTCGTCACTGGCACTCTGGAAATGCTGTTGAGCGTGCAGTTCGATCCAATCCAGGTCGTCGTCATTGAGCGTCAGGCTGCCCAGCGGCGCATCCATGGCTGACGCGAGTTGCTTGAGTGCTGCCTGATCAAAACTGCCCAGTACCGGGCGACCATTGCTGTCGGTGCGTGGCTGGCCGTTGGCGTTGTGGATGAGACCGCCGTCCTCGCTGCCGACTGCGAGGATCAGCACCTGCAGCGCGCTGTCGGCCAGTTGCTGGTCCAGGCCCGCCAGGCCCGAGGTATCGGCGCCGTCGGTAATCAGCAGCAGGGTGCCTGGGGTTTTTTCCGCCGCCAGCAGGCGCTTGGCCTGATCGATCACCCCCCCGACATTTTTCCCCGGTTTGCCGATCAGATCGGTGCCCAAGGCCTGAATGAAACTGTCGAGCAGGGCCGTATCGTCGGTCGGCGGCAGTACCAGGTGTGCGCTGCCTGCATAGGCGATCAGCGCATTGCGGGCGCCGGAACGACGCTGGATCAGGTCATGCAGTTTGTGCTTGGCCGCTTCGAGCCGGCTGGGTTGCACGTCGCTGGCGTCCATCGACGGTGACAGGTCAATGGCGATGATCAGCGGCGCATGGTTTTCCAGAAACTCCGGGCGATCCTGTTCCCAAGTCGGCCCGGCGGCGGCAACCGCTCCCAACATCAACAGCGCGCAGACCAGATGCACCGGTCGTAGCCGTTGCTGGTCCCGGGGGGTGATCAGCAAGTGCTGCAACAGGTGCTCGGCGATGTTGCTGCGCAAACGCCGTTGCAAGTCGCGGCTGCGGCGCCACAGCAGTGGCAACAGTGCGGCGAAGGGCAGCAGCAACAGCCAAAGCGGGCGCAGGAAGTGGAAGTCGCCGAGGTTGATGTCCATCTCAAGCCTCCTGGCGCTGACGAGCGATGGACAAGCGAGGCCGCAGCATGGCGCACAAGTGGTAGAGCGCAAGCAAGGCGATCGCAGCCCCGAGCGGCCACCAGAACAGGTCGCGCTTGGGCTGATGACTGAGGGTTTTCACTTGATGCGGGGTGAGTGTGTCGAGGGTGCTGTAGACCTGGTCCAGCGCGTCGCGATCTTCGGCGCGAAAGAACTTGCCACCGGTGGCGTCGGCGATCTGCTGCAAGCCCTGCAAATTGACCTTGGCCTCACCAGCGGCATCTGGATCGCCAATGCCGATGGTGTGAATCACCACGCCTTTGGCCGCCGCCATTTGCGCCGCGTGGTCCGGGGTGATCGCGCTGCTGGTGTCGTTGCCGTCGGTGAGCAGGATCACCACTTTTTCCTGCTCATGGGCCTGATCGAGCAGTTTCAGGCTCAAGCCAATCGCATCGCCAATCGCGGTGTTGGGACCGGCCATGCCGATGCCGGTGTCGTCCAGCAATAGCGAAAGACTGGCGTGATCAAGGGTCAATGGTGCTTGCGGGTAAGCACCACTGCCGAACACGATCAGACCGAGACGATCGTCTTTACGCTTGTCGATAAAGCCATGCACGACTTCCTTGACCGCTGCCAGTCGATTGATTTTCTCGCCGTTGGCGGCGGTGAAATCGGTGGTTTCCATGGACTGGGAAATGTCGATGGCCAGCATCAGGTCGCGCACCGGTTGCTGGCGTTCGATGGGTTTTTCCACGTACACCGGCCGGGCCGCTGCCAATAGCAGCAGTGCCCACACCAGCAGGTTCAGCAGCAATTGCCAATGGTTGGTGCGCGTGCCGGCCTGACTCGGTGCCTGGCCGACCGCGCGGCTCATGGCGGCGAAAAACGGCACGCGCACGGCGCTGCGCGCCTCACGGTAATCGGGTAGGTAGCGATAACCGATCCACGGCAGCGGCAGCAGGAGCAACAGCCAAGGGTAATCAAGCTGCCACATGATGACGCTCCACCCAGCATTTACAGGTGTCGAACAGTTGCTGGCGTTGCTCGTTCGGCATGGCGCGCAACACCGCATCAGGTGCGTAGGCCAGTTGCGCCAGTTGTTGGCTGAAGTTGGCGGGGAGGGGGTGTTTACTGTGCCGCTGCAAGAAGTTTTGCCAATCCGCATTCCCAAGCGCGCCGGGGTTTTGTAGGAGCTGGCTTGCCAGCGATGGGGTCCTTGAATGTTGCGTTGTCCTTGCGGACGCCATCGCTGGCAAGCCAGCTCCCACAGGGTTTCTGGTCGGTAGGGAAATGGCCACACGCTTGAGCAACTCGGGAAGCTCGCGCAACGCATTCAGGTCATCACTGCGCTTTTGCAACTGTGCCAGCCGCAGCAACGCCTCACGCCGATAACGGTCCCGGCGCCATTGCCAGTAACGCCGTGCACTCAGCAGCACAATTGCCACGACCAACACCGCGAGCAACAACCACCAGCCCCAGGTCTGCGGCGCGTAACTGACCGGCGCTGGCAGTGCGATCTCCTTGAGTTGTTCGATGCTCGGGACATTCGGATTCATCGCCGCGCTCCAGCGTGCTTGCCCAACTCGGCCCGCAATTGTTCGTGTGCCTCGGTGGCGGTGCTGAACATCATCAAAGGCACCTGGCTGCGCCGCAGCAGCGTGGCCACGTCCTTGAGGCGACCGCTCAGGAAATCGCCCAACGGCTGGTGCACCTGGCGCCGTTCCACCGCCAGCTCCACCTGCAACTGGCCTTGGGTGATCAACAGACGGCCATTTTTCGGCAAGTTCAGTGCCAAGGGATCGTAGACCTGCATGGTGATCACATCGTTGTGCGCCGCCAGTTGTCGCATCAACTGCAAGGTGCGCTCGCCGGCACCGGAGAAGTCGCTGACGATGCAGATCAAATGATCATGGCCGGCCAGCGCCAGGCATTGCTGCAAGACCTTGTCGAGCTGATCTTCGCCTTCGGCGTCCGCATTAGCCGCGTTCAGTTCCTGATTCTGCTGGGCGATGCGGCTGCACAGCGCTTCGATTCGCTTGCGGCTGCGCAGGGGGGCTATGGCGTCGATGCGCTGGTCGTTGAACACCAGGCCGCCGACTCGGTCCCCTGAGTTGAACACCATCCACGCTGCCAGCGCGCCGAGTTCAGCGGCCACCGCGGATTTGAAGCTGCGTTGCGAGCCGAAAAACATCGACATGCGCTGGTCCACCAGAATCAACGCCGGACGGTCGCGCTCCTCGGTGAAGGTGCGCACCACCGGTTTGCCGGTGCGCAGTGACGCGCGCCAGTCGAGGTGGCGCAAATCGTCCCCCGGCTGATAGCGGCGCAGTTCATCGAAGTTCAAGCCACGGCCACGCAGGCGCGAGGCATGGTTGCCGGCGAGGATGCTGCCTTGCGGCTGACGGGCGAGAAAACTCAGGTCACGGGCCTTGAACTCCAGCGCCATCAATTGCGCCAGAGAGACGTAGACCAGGCCGTCAATGTTCATGCTGGAATCGCGACCTTGTCGAGCAGGCGGTCGAGCACCTGATCGGCCGTTACGCCGTCCGCCACCGCGTCGTAACTCAGCTGCAGGCGATGGCGTAGCACCGGGTGCACCACGGCGCGCACGTTGTCTGGCGAGACGAAGTCCTGGGCCTGCAACCACGCATCGGCGCGGGCACAACGGTCCAGGCCGATGCCGCCGCGCGGGCTGGCACCAAGGGCGATCCAGCGCCCGAGGTCGGCGTCGTAGTCGGCGGGGTGACGGGTGGCGTTGATCAGGTCGATCAGGTAGCGGTCGATGGCGGGGGACACGTGCACGGCACTGACTTCCCGGCGTGCGGCGAAGATCACGTCCTGGGCCAGGGTAAAGCCTGGCACCGCTGCGCTCCTGGCGCCGAGGGCCTGTTCTTCCTCGCGCAACAGGCGCAGCACCTGGCTCTCGTTTTCCGCGCTCGGATAATCCAGCAGTACCTTCATCAGGAAACGGTCCATCTGCGCTTCCGGCAACGGATAAGTGCCTTCCTGTTCGATCGGGTTCTGCGTCGCAACCACGATGAACAGCTCCGGCAGCGCGTGGCTGTTACCCGCCACGGTGATCTGCCGTTCTTCCATGGCTTCGAGCAGCGCGGCCTGGACCTTGGCCGGGGCGCGGTTGATTTCGTCGGCCAGGATCAGGTTGCCGAACAGCGGCCCCGGCTGAAAGCGGATCTCGTTCCGGCCCTCGACCTGGTGCAGCACCTCGGCGCCGGTGATGTCGGACGGCAGTAGATCAGGGGTGAACTGGATGCGGCTCATCTTCGCGTCCAGGTGCTTGGCCAGTGCCTTGACGGTGCGAGTCTTGGCCAGCCCCGGCAGGCTCTCCAGCAACAAATGCCCGTTGGCCAGCAGGCCGACGAGGATCTGCCGAATCACCTGGTCCTGGCCGAGCACCGCTTCGGCGATGCTGGCTTGCAGGGCGTTGAGGTCAGTGAGTGCGCTCATGCTTGCTCCTAGAGAAACGCCAACGTCAGGTTGATCGAAAAACCATTGCCACCCCTTTCAGCCGCCAGCAACAACGGGCTGGCGCCGACCATGCACAAGGCCAACAACGGACGTACAACAAAAGCCCTGACCATCAACAACTCCACTTGCTTGTTTTGTTTGAATCAACCCACGGCGTTATTCCACCGCCGTGATGTCGTCGAGTTTCCAGCTCTTGTCGAAATAGGGCAGGGTCGGGGCATACAGGCGGAAATAGCCGAACCAGTATTTGCCGGGCAGGGTTTGCACCCAGTTAGCTTCAAAATCTTTGGGCGCGGTGGGGCCGAAATACAGGTCCACCGAGCCATCAGCGTTCATTTTCAGATCCTGGCGCGACGACAAGTCGGCCTTGCGCTGTGGGTTGTCGATCAGGCAGCGGCTGTCGATGTCGTACACGGTCATCGACCAGAACTGCTTGGCCGGCGGGTTGGCGCCGACGTGCAGCCGATAGTTCTTGGCACCGTCGAGCCAGTTGCCCTTGGCGTCGGTATAGGCACCCAGGTAGGTCTGGCCCAACCCCGGGGTTTTCGATACCATGCCTTTGGAGTTGCCTACCGCCTCGTAGAACCAGGCGCTGCGTTCCCACAGCTGGTCGTAATAGGCCAAGCGCTGGGACGGATCGGTGACGTTCAACACCTTGTCCCACTGGCGATCCGGCCAGTATTGGGCGTCGGGAAAGCGCTTGGCGAAGGTATTGGCCTTGGCAATCAGCTCGCCGATTTGTGCACCTTGTTCCAGGGCCTGGCGTTGATGGTCATCAGGGTTGAAAGGCTTGTCCTTCTCGATGCCCAGGCTGGCAAGCATGGCCATGTAGAACCGATCACGTTCATTGACCGGCTCCTTCTGAATGATCTGATGCAAGCGCTCCCAGTACGCCATTGCCCGTGGCGGGGTGCCGGACCACGCTTTGCCGCCGGGGGAGAGTAGTCTGGTCTGGCCAGGCTCGGCTCGCTTGGCGTAGGGGTACATCGTGAATTGCTCGACCAGCGCCTTGCCTTTGGCGGGGTCGGGATCGAGCAAGCGAAATCCGACCAGCACGTTCATGGTTTGCGACTTGGCCAGGTAATACTTGCCAGCATCGGCCGGTGGCTCGGCGCCCGGTGGCAGCACCAGGTACTTGCCGCCCTTGCCTTTGTCGGGGCCGGTCTGGCCCATGTCGATGATCGCCCGTTGCCAGAAATCGCCAACACCGCCCGCGGTCGGTCCGGCGGGCAACTCGATCACCAGCGGACCGGTTTCATTGAGATCGACGAAACCAAGGATGTAGGGCGTGGTAGCGTTGGCGGTAATGACGCCGAGCTTGTCTTCGTAACTGTCGAGCACCATCAGGTCGCCACTGCGGGCACCCAGCTTGTCGCGGAACTCCTCCTGCCATTGCGCGTACGACACCAGCGGCAACGCCCACAGATAACTCTGCGTGGCTTGCTGGAAATCCAGTTCGGCATAGAGTTTGGCGATGGATTCATGGGCCGGTAGTTCACCTTCCATGACGATCTGGCCGATTCGGGTATCCGACTGGGCGCCGACCCCGCAACTGACGAACATCGTCATCAGGCTGAAACCCGCTGCGCGAATGGCTCCATGCATAGGGGGAATTCCTTATTTGCCGAAGGTGGCATTGAGGCCGACAAACAGGGTGAATTGCGGCATGCCATCGCCTTTCTTCTCGACGGTCCATTGCGGTTCGATGAAGGCGTTGAGGATATTGGACCCGTCTTTCCACACTTTGCCACCACCCAAGCCGAGTGGGATGTAGTGGGTGTCGTTCTTCAGGTCGAACGTCCAGATGCCGGTGGAACGCAGGTACCAGCCCTTTTCCAGGTTATGGATGATGAAGGGTTGCATCGTTGCGCTTTCGACGTGGGGCCGGTCGTTGTCACCGGCGAACGAACTCTGGTATTGCATCAGCGCGCCCAACAGCCCCCGTGGCGAAGAGTCGATGGCGATTGCAGCGAGGCCGCCCTGCCATTTGCCCGTGCCGAGTTCGTCCTGATCGGCAGTGGGGGCGGTTATCATCGGGCCGATGCCCAACTGCACGCCTTCAGTCTTCACCAGGAAAATATCGAACAGGTTCAGGTCACCTTCACCGGTGCTGTAGCCGCTGTTCGGATCCGGGTGGGTACTGATTGGCGCCGTGGCGCGGATCAATTGCGGCACGCCAATGTAATCGTTGGGCGCAATCGGCAGCGTGCCGCGTATCAGCAGGTCATTGGTGTGAATATTGGAGTCGTAGTACCTGGGCGTGTAGTAGTCCTGAGCGCTCATGCCTGGCGCGAAGTTCAGCGGGTTGTTGCTTTTGTTGGCGGTCTCGGCGTTGTCCGCCTGGGCGCACACGACAGGCGCAAACGAAGCCACCAAAAGACAGGCGCGGATCGCCATTTTGTTTGTCATGATTCCCCAATTCCATGGTGGCTAATTTGGACAACCCGGCACTTGGTGGCCGTAACGACGTAGTCTCTTTGCTATCAAGTCTGTAGGACACGTCTCTTGAACCTAGCAGCTAAATCGACGTTAGCCAGTCCAAGGGATTAATTCGTTGGTGGTTTGTACAAGTTTTTCGAGAGCGTTGTGAACTAAATAGTCAATACGAATCAAGGCACTGGAACCAGAAGGTTGTTCACGAAATCCAGGGAAACATAGAAACAAGAACGCCGATCCGTGGAGACCGTTTGTATCCCTGTAGGAGGAGCATGCTCGCTCCTACAGGGGGGAGAAGCCCAACATTCAGCACTTTTTCCCCTGCCCAAATGCCCGCTCTTCCTGCTCGCGCAACTCGGGCGTTAATTCCTCACCGAAATCCTCCAGCTCGAACACCTGGCGAATCTCGATTTCGGCTTCGGTGCCTGGCATCGGGTTTGGGCAGCGCTTGACCCATTCGATAGCCTCTTCTTTGGATTTCACTTGCCACAGCCAATAGCCGGCGATCAGTTCCTTGGTTTCGGCGAAGGGGCCGTCGATCACCGTGCGTTTGTCGCCTTCGAAACGTACACGGGCACCTTTGCTGCTCGGCTGCAGGCCTTCGCCGGCGAGGAGGATGCCGGCCTTGGCCAGTTCTTCGTTGTAGTTGCCCATGGCCGTCAGCAGTTCGGTGCTCGGCATGATGCCGGCTTCGGAGTCTTTGCTTGCCTTGATGATGATCATGAAACGCATGGTGTAGTCTCCGCTGGATGTGGATGCTTCACTTATAGTCGAATGATCTGCGGTTGAATCGACAGCGGTGCGTCAACAAATTTTCCGAATTCAGTGTTCGCAGGCACCCAGGCCGGTTTTGTCCACGGACTCATGACAATTTGTATCCACCCCATAGGTCGCCGGAGCATTTCGTGGTTAACTTCTGCCTCTTCAAGATTCTCTACACCAACGTTCAGAAGGACTCCGTTCATGGCTCAAGTCACTCTTAAAGGCAACCCGGTTCAAGTCAACGGCCAACTGCCTCAAGCCGGTTCCAAGGCGCCAGCCTTTTCCCTGGTTGCCGGCAATCTGTCCGACGTCACCCTGAAAGACTTTGCCGGCAAGCGCAAAGTGCTGAACATCTTCCCAAGCATCGATACCCCGACCTGCGCCACTTCCGTGCGCCAGTTCAACGCCAAGGCGAGCAGCGTCGACAACACCGTCGTGCTGTGCATCTCCGCTGACCTGCCGTTCGCCCAGGCCCGTTTCTGCGGCGCCGAAGGCCTGGAAAACGTGCAGAACCTGTCGACCCTGCGCGGTGCAGAGTTCATCGAGAACTACGGCGTTGCCATCGCCGACGGTCCGCTCAAGGGCCTGACCGCCCGTGCCGTGGTGGTCCTGGACGAGAACGACAACGTGCTGCACAGCGAACTGGTCAAGGAAATCGCTGATGAGCCGAACTACGAGGCTGCACTCGCTGTCTTGAAATAAGTACGGTTTTACAATTGTTAACGGCCTGGCCCTGTCCAGGCCGTTTTCATTTGTGTTTCAGTGTCTTGGATATATCTCCTGTTACGTAAGCCGAAGGTAAATTGCCGGTAAAGGCGCTTTGCTTCAGACCCGCCAGTGCTTATCGTTCAGCCTCATGTAATAAAGCCCACGCGCCCAATGGTTGATCACTCAATGCAATCCTCCGCTTCCCGTAGTCCCCGTCGCTGGCTGTTTGGCCTGCTGGTCCTGTTGGTCATCGCCGCCCTGTGCTGGAAATTCTGGCCTGGCAGCGCTGCGCCGAAAGAGGGCGCGGGGCAAAAAGCCGTGGCGGGGCACACCGGCCGATCGGGTGGGATGCGGCCGGGCTTTGGCGGTGCGTCAGGGCCGGTTCCGGTGCGCGTTGCGCCAGCGGTCACGGGGGATTTCCCACTGTATTACAAGGCGCTGGGTACGGTGACGGCGCTGAACACCATCAACGTGCGCAGCCGTGTCGGCGGTGAGCTGATGAAGATCTATTTCGAGGAAGGGCAGATGGTCAAGGCGGGCGACTTGCTGGCCGAAATCGACCCGCGCCCCTACCAGAACGCCTTGCTCCAGGCTGAAGGTACCTTGCTGCAGAACCAGGCGCAGTTGAAGAATGCCCAGGTGGATGTCGAGCGTTATACCGGTCTGTACCGCGAGGACAGCATCGCCAAGCAGACCCTGGACACCGCCGTAGCGCTGGTCGGTCAGTTCCAGGGCACGGTCAAGACCAATCAGGCAGCGGTCAACGACGCCAAGCTCAATCTCGAATTCACCAAGATCCGCGCACCCATCACCGGACGCGTCGGCCTGCGCCAGCTCGATGTTGGCAACCTGGTAGCGGCCAACGACACCACGGCGCTGGCGATCATCACCCAGACCCAACCGATCAGCGTGGTTTTCACCTTGCCGGAAAACAGTCTCGATGTGGTGCTGGCACGCTATCGCAGCGGCGCCAAACTGCCGGCCGAAGCCTGGGATCGCGGTGATACCAAGCTGCAAGCCACCGGCGTACTGCAGAGCCTGGACAACCAGATCGACGTCACCACCGGTACCCTGAAATTCAAGGCGCGATACGAGAACCGCGACCAATCGTTGTTCCCCAACCAGTTCGTCAATGTGCGCCTGCTGGCGGACACCCTCAAAGGCGTGGTGCTTGCGCCATCGGCGGCGATCCAGTTCGGCACCAACGGAACGTTCGTCTATGCCCTGGACGGCGACAAGAAGGTCAAGATCCGCCAACTGAAGATCGGCGCCAGCGACGGCGAAAACACCGTGGTCACCGAAGGCCTTGCCGCCGGTGATCGTGTGGTGCTGGAAGGCACCGACCGCCTCAAGGATGGCAGCGACGTGGAAGTGGTCAATGAGCCGCAGCAAGTCCCGACCAGCCCCGCGGGCCACCTGCAGGGTAAATCGGCGGCCAACGCGCCTGAGCCGGCTGCTGTGGACAAGGCGAAAAAGGGCGGCGCATGAATCTCTCGCGGCTGTTCATCCTTCGCCCGGTAGCGACCACCCTGAGCATGCTGGCCATCATTCTGGCCGGCGTGATCGCCTATCGCTTGTTGCCGGTGTCGGCCCTGCCTCAGGTCGATTACCCGACCATCCGCGTCATGACGCTGTATCCCGGCGCGAGCCCGGATGTCATGACCAGCGCCGTGACCGCGCCGCTTGAGCGACAATTCGGGCAGATGCCCGGCCTGACCCAGATGGCGTCCACCAGCTCCGGCGGCGCTTCGGTGCTGACCCTGCGTTTCAGCCTCGACATCAACATGGACGTCGCTGAACAGCAGGTGCAGGCGGCCATCAATGCCGCGACCAATTTGCTGCCCAAGGATCTGCCGGCACCGCCGGTGTACAACAAGGTCAACCCGGCCGACACCCCCGTACTGACCCTGGCCATCACCTCCAAGACCATGCTGTTGCCCAAGCTCAATGACCTGGTCGACACCCGCATGGCGCAGAAAATCGCCCAGATCAGCGGCGTCGGCATGGTCAGCATTGCGGGCGGCCAGCGCCAGGCCGTGCGGATCAAGGTCAATCCCGAGGCCCTGGCGGCCAACGGCCTGAACCTGGCGGACGTGCGCACCCTGATCGGCGCATCCAACGTCAACCAGCCCAAGGGCAACTTCGACGGCCCGACCCGGGTTTCGATGCTCGATGCAAACGATCAACTGACCTCGCCCAAAGACTACGCCAACCTGATCCTGGCCTACGCCAATGGCGCGCCGCTGCGGCTCAAGGACGTGGCGGAGATCGTCGACGGTGCCGAGAACGAACGTCTTGCAGCCTGGGCCAACGAAAACCAGGCGGTATTGCTGAACATCCAGCGTCAGCCCGGGGCCAACGTCATCGAGGTGGTTGACCGGATCAAGGCCTTGCTGCCGAGCATCACCGACAACCTGCCCGCCGGCCTTGACGTCACGGTGCTCACCGATCGCACCCAGACCATCCGCGCTTCGGTCACGGACGTACAGCACGAACTGCTGATCGCCATCGCCCTGGTAGTGATGGTGACCTTCCTGTTCCTGCGTCGGGCCAGTGCCACGATCATTCCGTCGGTGGCCGTGCCGCTGTCGCTGATCGGCACCTTCGGGGTGATGTACCTCGCCGGCTTCTCGGTCAACAACCTGACCCTGATGGCCCTGACCATCGCCACCGGTTTTGTGGTGGACGATGCGATCGTGATGCTGGAGAACATTTCCCGATTCATCGAAGAGGGCGACAGCCCCTTGAACGCTGCGCTCAAGGGCGCCAAGCAGATCGGTTTTACCCTGATCTCCCTGACCCTGTCGCTGATTGCCGTGCTGATCCCGCTGCTGTTCATGGCCGACGTGGTGGGGCGGCTGTTCCGCGAATTCGCCATCACCCTGGCGGTGGCTATCCTGATTTCCCTGGTGGTGTCGCTGACATTGACGCCGATGATGTGTGCACGACTGCTCAAGCGTGAACCCAAGGAAGCGGAGCAGGGCCGTTTCTATCGAGCCAGTGGCGCGGCAATTGATTGCATGATCGCAGCTTACGGGCGAAAGTTAACGTGGGTTCTCAAGCATCAGCCGCTGACGTTGCTGGTGGCCGTCGCCACCCTGGCGTTGACCGTGTTCCTGTACATGGTGGTGCCCAAGGGGTTCTTTCCGGTGCAGGACACCGGGGTGATCCAGGGCATTTCCGAGGCGCCGCAGTCGATTTCCTTCGCGGCGATGAGCGAACGTCAGCAGGAACTGGCCAAGGTGATCCTGGCTGACCCGGCGGTGGAGAGCCTTTCGTCCTACATCGGCGTCGACGGTGACAACTCGACGCTCAACAGCGGCCGTCTGCTGATCAACCTCAAGTCCCACAGCGACCGAGACCTGAGCGCGACGCAAGTGATCGCTCGCTTGCAGCCGGAACTGGACAAACTGGTCGGCATTCGCCTGTTCATGCAACCGGTGCAGGACCTGACCATCGAGGATCGGGTCAGCCGAACGCAGTACCAGTTCAGCATGTCGTCGCCGGATTCCGAACTTCTCACCCTGTGGAGCGGGCGCCTGGTCGAAGCGTTGGCCCAGCGGCCGGAATTGACCGATGTCGCCAGCGACTTGCAGGACAAAGGCTTGCAGGTCTACCTGGTGATTGATCGCGACGCCGCGTCGCGGGTCGGGGTATCGGTGTCGGACATCACCGACGCGCTGTACGACGCCTTCGGCCAGCGGCAGATTTCCACCATCTACACCCAGGCCAGCCAGTACCGCGTGGTGTTGCAATCGCAGTCCGGCGAGAAGATCGGCCCGCAGGCGCTGGACCAGATCCACGTCAAGACCAGCGATGGCGGGCAGGTGCGCCTGTCCAGCCTGGCGCACGTCGAAGAGCGCCAGGCGCAACTGGCGATCACCCACATCGGCCAGTTCCCGGCGGTGATGATGTCGTTCAACCTGGCCCCCGGCGTGGCGCTGGGGCATGCGGTAGAGATCATCGAGCAGGTGCAGCAGGATATCGGCATGCCGATCGGTGTGCAGACCCAGTTCCAGGGCGCGGCCGAAGCGTTCCAGGCGTCGCTGTCGAGCACCTTGCTGCTGATCCTGGCGGCGGTGGTGACCATGTACATCGTGCTGGGCGTGCTATACGAGAGCTATATCCACCCGATTACCATTCTGTCGACCTTGCCCTCGGCGGCGGTCGGCGCGCTGTTGGCGCTGATCCTCAGTGGCAATGACCTGGGTATGATCGCGATCATCGGCATAATCCTGCTGATCGGTATCGTGAAGAAGAACGCGATCATGATGATCGACTTCGCCCTCGACGCTGAACGAAATCAGGGCATGGACCCGCAAACGGCGATCTACCAGGCGGCCCTCTTGCGTTTCCGGCCGATCCTGATGACCACCCTGGCAGCCTTGTTTGGCGCGGTGCCGTTGATGCTGGCCACTGGCTCCGGCGCGGAACTGCGCCAGCCGCTGGGCCTGGTGATGGTCGGCGGCTTGCTGTTGAGCCAGGTGCTGACCCTGTTCACCACGCCAGTGATCTACCTGTACTTCGACCGCCTCGGTCGACGTTTTGGCAAAACCGACGTTCAGGAGACGGCGGTATGACGGCATGCACAACCTGTGGGAGCGAGCCTGCTCGCGAAAGCGGTGGGTCGGTAAGCTTCGATGTTGAACGTGCAGGCCTCTTCGCGAGCAGGCTCGCTCCCACAGAGGTGGGTCAATGAACCTCTCCGGACCTTTCATCAAGCGCCCGGTCGCAACCATGCTGCTGAGTTTGGCCATTATGCTCCTGGGCGGCGTAAGTTTCGGGCTGTTGCCGGTCTCACCGCTGCCGCAAATGGACTTCCCGGTGATTGTGGTGCAGGCCAGCTTGCCGGGCGCCAGCCCCGAGGTCATGGCCTCGACGGTGGCGACCCCGCTGGAACGTTCCTTCGGCGCCATCGCCGGGGTCAACACCATGAGCAGCCGCTCCAGCCAGGGTTCGACCCGGGTCATCCTGCAATTTGACCTCGACCGCGACATCAACGGCGCGGCGCGGGAAGTGCAGGCGGCGATCAATGCCTCGCGCAACCTGCTGCCCAGCGGGATGCGCAGCATGCCGACCTACAAGAAGGTCAACCCGTCCCAGGCACCGATCATGGTGCTGTCGCTGACCTCCGACGTGCTGGAAAAAGGCCAGCTCTACGACCTGGCCTCGACGATCCTGTCCCAGAGCCTGTCGCAGGTGCAGGGCGTTGGCGAAGTGCAGATCGGCGGCAGCTCCCTGCCGGCGGTGCGCATCGAACTTGAGCCCCAGGCGCTCAACCAGTACGGCGTGGCCCTGGATGATGTGCGCAACACCATCGCCAATGCCAACGTGCGCCGGCCCAAGGGTTCGGTCGAAGACGATCAACGTTTGTGGCAGGTACAGGCCAACGATCAGCTGGAAAAAGCCAAGGACTACGAGTCGCTGATCATCCACTACGCGGACGGCGCAGCCCTGCGCCTGAAGGATGTGGCCAAGGTCAGCGACGGCGTCGAGGATCGCTACAACAGCGGCTTCTTCAATGACGATTCGGCGGTACTGCTGGTGATCAACCGCCAGGCCGGTGCCAACATCATCGAGACGGTCAATGAGATCAAGGCCCAGTTGCCGGCGTTGCAGGCCGTGCTGCCGGCCAGCGTCAAGCTGAACCTGGCCATGGACCGCTCGCCGGTGATCAAGGCCACGCTGCACGAGGCGGAGATGACCCTGCTGATCGCCGTGGCGCTGGTGATCCTGGTGGTGTTCCTGTTTCTCGGCAACTTTCGCGCCTCGCTGATCCCGACCCTGGCGGTGCCGGTATCGCTGGTTGGCACCTTTGCCGTGATGTACCTCTATGGCTTCTCGCTGAACAACCTGTCGCTGATGGCGTTGATCCTGGCCACCGGGCTGGTGGTGGACGACGCCATCGTGGTGCTGGAGAACATCTCCCGGCACATCGACGCGGGTGTGCGACCGATGAAGGCGGCGTACCTCGGCGCCCAGGAAGTCGGCTTTACCCTGCTATCGATGAACGTGTCGCTGGTGGCGGTGTTCCTGTCGATCCTGTTCATGGGCGGGATCATCGAGAGCCTGTTCCGCGAGTTCTCCATCACCCTGGCGGCGGCGATCGTGGTGTCGCTGGTGGTCTCGCTGACCTTGACACCGATGCTCTGCGCCCGTTGGCTCAAGCCGCACACGCCAGGCCAGGAAAACCGCCTGCAGCGCTGGAGTCAGCAGGCCAACGAATGGATGGTCGGCAAATACGCCACCAGCCTTGACTGGGTGTTGCGCCACCGTCGCCTGACCTTGCTCAGTTTGTTCGTGACAATTGGCGTGAATATTGCGCTTTATGTTGTTGTTCCTAAAGTATTTCTTCCTCAGCAAGACACTGGCCAACTGATCGGTTTCGTGCGTGGCGATGACGGTTTGTCGTTCAGCGTGATGCAACCGAAAATGGAGACGTTCCGCCGCGCCGTGCTCAAGGACGAAGCCGTGGAAAGCGTCGCCGGTTTCATTGGTGGCAGCAACGGCACCAACAACGCGTTCATGCTGGTGCGCCTCAAACCCATCAAGGAGCGCAGCCTTTCCGCGCAGAAGGTCATTGAACGCCTACGCAAGGAAATGCCCAAGGTCGCCGGCGCGCAACTGATGCTGATGGCCGACCAGGACCTGCAGTTTGGCGGTGGCCGCGAACAGACCTCGTCGCAATATTCCTACATCCTGCAAAGCGGTGACCTGGGCGCGCTGCGCGAATGGTATCCAAAAGTGCTGGCGGCGCTCAAGGCGCTACCGGAACTGACCGCGATCGATGCCCGCGAAGGCCGGGGCGCCCAGCAGGTGAAGCTGATCGTCGATCGCGACCAGGCCAAGCGCCTGGGCGTGGACATGGCCATGGTCACGGCGGTGCTCAACAACGCCTATGCCCAGCGGCAGATTTCGACCATCTACGACAGCCTCAACCAGTATCAGGTGGTGATGGAGGTCAATCCCAAGTACGCCCAGGACCCGATCACGCTCAAACAGGTGCAGGTGATCACCGCGGACGGCGCGCGGATTCCGCTGTCGACCATCGCCCATTACGAGAACAGCCTGGCAGACGATCGGGTTAGCCATGAAGGCCAGTTCGCCTCGGAAAGCATCGCCTTCGACATGGCCGAAGGCGTGACCGTGGAGCAGGGCAGTGCCGCCATCGAGCGAGCGATTGCTTTGGTGGGCCTGCCGGAAGACGTCATCGCGAAAATGGCCGGCACCGCCGATGCCTTCGCCGCGACCCAGAAAAGCCAGCCGTGGATGATCCTTGGCGCGCTGGTGGCGGTGTACCTGGTGCTGGGCGTGCTATATGAGAGCTACATTCATCCGCTGACCATTCTGTCCACCTTGCCTTCGGCGGGAGTCGGCGCATTGCTGTCGATCTACGCCCTGGGCGGTGAGTTCAGCCTGATCTCGTTGCTCGGCCTGTTCCTGTTGATCGGCGTGGTGAAGAAGAACGCCATCCTGATGATCGACCTGGCGTTGCAGCTCGAGCGGCATCAGGGCATGGCGCCGCTGGAGTCGATTCGCAGCGCGTGCCTGCAACGTTTGCGGCCGATTTTGATGACTACCCTTGCCGCGATCCTCGGCGCCTTGCCGCTGTTGCTGAGCCGCGCGGAAGGTGCGGAAATGCGCCAGCCGCTGGGCCTGACCATCATCGGCGGGCTGATCTTCAGCCAGGTGCTGACCCTTTACACCACCCCGGTGGTCTACCTCTATCTCGACAAACTGCGCCATCGCTTCAACCACTGGCGTGGGGTGCGTACCGATGCTGCTTTGGAAACTCCGCTATGACTGACCGTTCGCTATTCAACCTGGCTGCACCGCTGATCAGCGCTCGAGGGTCGCGGTTGCTGAGCCTGTCGCTGTGCGTCGCGATGCTCAATGCCTGCGCCATCGGCCCGGATTACCAGCGCCCGCAAACCGCAGAACCTGCGCAGTACAAGGAAGCGGCCGGCTGGCGCCAGGCCAACCCGAGCGATTCCCTGGCTCGCGGTGCGTGGTGGGAGCTGTACGGCGACCGGCAACTCAATGGCTTGATCGAGAAGCTCAACAGCGCCAACCAGACCGTTGCCCAGTCCGAAGCCCAGTACCGCCAGGCCCAGGCCTTGGTACGCAGCGCCCGTGGCGCGTTTTTTCCGACGGTGGACCTGACACTGGGGAAAAACCGCTCCAGCCAGGGTACCGGCAGTAGCAGTTCCAGCCTGACCAGTTCGTCCAGCGGTATTCGAGACACCTACACCGCCCAGGCCGGGGTCAGTTGGGAGGCCGATGTCTGGGGCAAGTTGCGCCGTGGTCTTGAAGCCGACACCGCCAATGCCCAAGCGAGTTTTGCCGACCTGGCGGCGATGCGCCTGAGCCAGCAGTCGGAGCTGGTGCAGAACTACCTGCAGTTGCGGGTGATCGACGAGCAGAAACGCTTGCTTGAAGCGACCGTCGCGGCCTACCGCCGTTCGCTGAAAATGACCGAAAACCAATACCGCGCCGGGGTATCCGGCAAGGACGCGGTGGCCCAGGCCCAGACGCAACTCAAGGGCACCGAGGCAGACATGGTCGATCTGATCTGGCAACGCGCCCAGTTGGAAAACGCCATCGCCGTATTGATCGGCTTACCACCGGCCGAATTCAGCCTGGCGGAAACACAAACGATCCCGGCCTTGCCCGAGGTGCCACTGAGCCTGCCCTCGCAACTGCTGGAACGCCGGCCTGACATTGCTTCGGCTGAACGCTCGGTCATCGCCGCCAACGCCAACATCGGCGTGGCCAAGGCCGCCTATTACCCGGACCTGACCCTGAGTTTGAACGGTGGCTACAGCAGCAGCACCTCGAAAGACCTGTTCAGCCTGCCGAACCGGTTCTGGTCGGTCGGCCCACAACTGGCAATGACCCTGTTCGACGGCGGGCAGCGTTCGGCGGAAGTGGACCGTAGCGAAGCAGCCTATGACGAAACCGTGGCCAAGTATCGCCAGACTGTACTCGACGGTTTCCGGGAGGTGGAAAACTATCTGGTCCAGCTCAAGGTGCTGCAGGACGAAGCCGTGGTGCGACAACAGGCGTTGGACGCAGCACGTGAGTCCTTGCGACTGACCGAGAACCAGTACAAGGCGGGGGTGATCGCTTATCTGGATGTAGTGGTGGTCCAGGCCGCGGCGTTGAGCAATGAACGCAGTAACCTGGACCTGTTGCAGAGCCGCCTGATCGCCAGCGTGCAGTTGATTGCGGCATTGGGTGGCGGCTGGGACGGCCAGCTTCAGGTGACTGATAACCCCTGACGCCGCCCCTCACTGTAGGAGCTGCCGCAGGCTGCGATCTTTTGACGTTGCTTTTCAAAAACAAGATCAAAAGATCGCAGCCTGCGGCAGCTCCTACAGGGATTAACATGTGCCGATGGAGTTAATGTAAAACCTTAAAACAAGCGTTTCATCGCCTTGCTGGCCTTTTGCTAATTTTCTGAGTGCGTTCTCATTTGGAATCAGTACAATCCCTCGGATTTACACCTCCGAGAATGGAAGCAGTACGGGGGTGATTGCGAGACATCTCATGCTCATCGGTAGTTATTCCCCAACGCTGGTCATCATTTCGCTTTGCGTGGCAATTCTCGCGTCATACACTGCACTGGACCTGACCGGGCGCATTGCCACGGCCAACGGCCGGGCGGTGCATTGCTGGACGGCCGGCGGTGCGTTCGCCATGGGCATCGGCGTCTGGTCGATGCATTTCATCGGCATGCTCGCCTTCAAGCTACCCATCGACCTGGGGTACGACCTCTCCATCACCTTGCTGTCGCTGTTGATCGGCATCCTGTCCTGCGGCTTCGCCCTGTGGCTGGTCAGCCAGGCGCAATTACCGGCCTGGCAGCTGGCGTTCGGTGCACTGGTCATGGGCGCCGGGATCAGTGCCATGCACTACACCGGCATGGCGGCCATGCGCATGCAGCCGGGAATCGATTACGACCCGACGCTGTTCAGCACCTCTTTGCTCATAGCGGTTGGCGCCTCCGGCGCAGCACTATGGATTGCGTTCCGCCTGCGTCAGCACGCGCCTAATGTGCGCCTGATTCGCGCTGGCGCGGCAGTAATCATGGGCATTGCCATTGTCGGCATGCACTACACCGGCATGGCTGCCGCGCAATTTCCCGCAGGCAGTTTTTGCGGTGCAGCGGCCAATGGCCTGAGCGGCAACGGCCTCGACAACCTGGTGCTGATCACCACCCTGGCGGTATTGAGCATCGCCTTGCTGACTTCGATCCTCGATGCGCGCCTGGAAGCCCGAACCGCCAGTCTTGCCCAGTCGCTGACCGAAGCCAACCGCGAACTGACCCAACTGGCCTTGCACGACACCCTGACCGGTCTGCCGAATCGGATGTTGCTGGCCGACCGCATCGATCAGGGGATCTCCAGGGTCGACAACGAGGGTGGTTGCCTGGCGCTGATGTTCATCGATCTCGATGGCTTCAAGCCGGTCAATGACGCCTTCGGTCACCATATGGGCGACCAGTTGCTGCGTGAAGTCAGCTTGCGCCTGCGCGAAGACCTGCGTGGCCAGGACACCCTGGCACGCATCGGCGGCGATGAGTTCGTGCTGCTCGTTCAATTGAGCGAGCCGGATGACGCGATGAGCCTCGCAGCCCGGCAAGTGAGCTTGATCGCCCGGGCATTCCGGGTGGCCGAGCATGATCTGCAGATATCCGCCAGTGTCGGCATCGCCCTGTATCCGGGCAATGGCCAGACTGCCCACGAATTGCTGATGAATGCCGATGCGGCGATGTATCACGCCAAGGGGACGGGAAAGAACGGCTACAGTTTTTTCGATGTCTCGATGAACAGCAACGCGCGCAAGCAGCTGCAATTGCTGCAAGACCTGCGCAATGCCGTGGACCAGAACGAGTTCAGCCTGCACTACCAGCCCAAATTCGACGCTCACAATGGCCGTCCGGTGGGTGCTGAAGCGTTACTGCGCTGGGAGCATCCGACCCAGGGCATGCTGCTGCCGGACAAATTCATCGAGCTGGCGGAGAAAACCGGGCTGATCATTCCCATCGGCGAATGGGTCCTCAACGAAGCCTGTCGCCAGATGCGCGAATGGTATGTGCTCGGCTACACCCACTGGCGCATCGCGGTTAACCTCTCGGCGTTGCAGTTCTGCCACGCGGGCCTGGTGCAGAGCGTCGCCAAGGCGCTGGCCACCCACCATTTGCCAGCCAACAGCCTGACCCTGGAGATCACTGAAACCACGGCCATGAGCGACGCCGATGCCAGCATGACGGTGTTGCAGGAGCTGTCGGATATGGGCGTTGATTTGTCCATCGACGATTTCGGTACCGGCTATTCGAGCCTGATGTACCTCAAACGCCTGCCGGCCAACGAGCTGAAAATCGACCGCGGTTTCGTCCGTGACCTGGAGCGTGACAGCGACGACGCCGCCATCGTTTCAGCCATTGTCGCCCTCGGCCAGGCACTGGGCTTGCGGATCGTCGCCGAAGGCGTCGAAACAGGCTCGCAGCAGGACTTCCTGACCCAACTCGGTTGCGATTCGCTGCAGGGTTATTTGCTGGGGCACCCGTTGCCGGCCGAGCGCTTCATGAAGGAAATCCACCGCAGCGAGCAATTGGAACTGGCCTGATCTGGCGGGACCGATGACGGTGCCATGCAAAATCCGCAAATGGCGGTTATTCTTCCCCCCGACTGCATAGGTTTGAAGGGGGAAAGTGGGCATGGACAAAGTCATCGTCATCACCGGTGGAAGTCGCGGCATCGGTGCCGCCACTGCGCTGTTGGCCGCCAGGCAAGGTTATCGGATCTGCATCAACTACCAGTCCGATGAGCAGGCGGCGCAAACGGTGCTGGACCAGGTCCGCGCCTTGGGTGCCCAAGCCATCGCCGTGCGCGCCGACGTCAGCATCGAAGACGAAGTCATCGCTTTGTTCAATCGGGTGGACAGCGAGCTGGGTCGAGTCACCGCGCTGGTGAATAACGCCGGCACCGTGGGGCAAAAATCCCGGGTCGACGAGATGTCCGAATTCCGCATCCTCAAAATTCTCAAGACCAATGTGTTGGCGCCGGTCCTCTGCGCCAAGCACGCCATCTTGCGCATGTCGCCCAAGCACGGCGGGCAGGGCGGCAGCATTGTCAACGTATCCTCGGTCGCCGCGCGTTTGGGCGCCCCCAACGAATACGTCGACTACGCAGCCTCCAAGGGTGCGCTCGACACCTTTACCATTGGCCTGTCCAAGGAAGTGGCCGGCGAGGGGATTCGGGTCAACGCCGTGCGTCCGGGCTATATCTACACCGATTTTCACGCCCTGAGCGGCGATCCGGATCGGGTCAGCAAGCTGGAGTCGGCAATTCCAATGGCCCGTGGCGGGCGCCCGGATGAAGTGGCGGAGGCGATTGTGTGGTTGTTGTCGGATAAAGCGTCCTATGCAACCGGGACCTTTGTCGACCTTGGCGGCGGCCGGTAAACATCAAGATCAAAAGATCGCAGCCTGCGGCAGCTCCTACATGGGATTGCATTTACTTGTAGGTGCTGCCGCAGGCTGCGATCTTTGCTTTTAGAAGGATCTTACAATCCGCCCCAGCGTCTCCATCGCCTTCTCCGAAGCCTCATCCCACGGGCTGCCATAATTCAGCCGAATACAATTCCTGAAGCGCTGCGTGGGCGAAAAAATCGGTCCCGGCGCAATGCTGATCCCTTGCGCCAACGCCATCTGGAACAACTTCAGAGAATCCATCTGCTCGGGTAATTCCAGCCAGAGGAAGTAGCCGCCAGCGGGTTGACTGACGCGGGTCTGTGCCGGGAAATAGCGGGCGATGGCCGACAGCATGGCGCTTTGCTGTTCCTCCAGGGCATATCGCAACCTGCGCAAATGCCGATCATAACCCCCGTGCTGCAGATAGTCGGCAATGGCTGCCTGGGCAGGCATCGAAGCGCAAAGGGAGGTCATGAGTTTTAACCGCTCGATCTTCTGTGCATACCGCCCGGCGGCGACCCAGCCAATGCGGTAACCCGGGGCCAGGCTCTTGGCGAAAGACCCACAGTGCATCACCAGTCCTTCGGTATCAAAGGCCTTTGCCGGTTTCGGTGCTTGCTGACCGTAATAGAGTTCGGCGTAGACATCGTCCTCGATCAACGGCACTTGATGGACGCGCAGCAATTCCACCAGTTCGCGCTTTTTCGCTTCGGGCATGGTCGCGCCCATGGGGTTCTGGAAACTGGTCATGCACCAGCAGGCCTTGATCGGGTGGCGTTCCAGGGTTTGCGCGAGCACCCCGAGGTCGATGCCGTCGCGCGGGTGCACGGGGATTTCCACGGCCTTGAGTTTCAAGCGTTCGAGCACTTGCAGGCAGGCGTAGAACGCCGGGGCCTCGATGGCTACCAGGTCGCCGGGTTGTGTCACGGCTTGCAGGCACAGGTTCAGCGCTTCCAACGCGCCGTTGGTGATCAGCAATTCTTCCATGGGCAGCATCAAGCCGCCCACCATGTAGCGCAGGGCAATTTGTCGGCGCAATTGCGGGTTGCCCGGCGACATGTCGGTGACCACCATGCGCGGGTCCATGTCCCGGGCAGCGCTGGCCAGGGAGCGCGACAGGCGCTGCAGCGGAAACAGGGTCGGGCTGGGGAATGCCGAGCCGAAGGCTACGGTGTTCGGATCCTTGATTGATTCAAGGACCGAGAACACCAGTTCGCTGACATCGACTTCGGTGGATTCATTGACCTGGGTGCTGATCCCAGGCTCGGAAAATGGCCGCGGTGCATGGGCGTTGACGAAGTATCCAGAGCGCGGTCGGGCGCGAATCAGGCCGCGACGCTCAAGCAAGTAATACGCCTGGAACACCGTGGACGGGCTTACCCCATGGGTCTGGCTGGCATAGCGCACCGACGGCACACGCTGGCCGGGTCCGAGAACGCCGGTGCGGATCAGTTCAGCAATGTCATCGGCGAATTTTTCGTAGCGTTTCATCGTATGCCCGAATTGGTGTCTTTCAGAAAAGACGAGGTGACTTCTTCGCGAGCAGGCTCGCTCCCACAAGAACGATGCGGCGTCTGCTCGCGAATGGCGCACTGCAGTCTAAGGGATCAACGATTCATCGGTGCAACAAACCGGCTCTTGGCCTCGCTGAAGATGCCCGGCTCATCGCTGTCGACGATCTTGAAGGCGATGCTTTGCGAACTGCTGCCCGGCCGCTCCGTGGTCATCGCCACCGACACGGGAACATCAACAATCTCACCCGGTGCCAGGCTCAAGTCGGTCTTGCCCTGCAGCTGGAAGCCATCGCCATTCACCAGCGTCAGGCGGTAGTCCTGGCGTTGCTGGGTCTTGTTGATGACCTTGAGGCTGTAGATGTTTTCGATCTGCCCCTGGCTGTTCTCACGGAACAGTCCACGGTCCTTGCTCACGTCCAGCGACACCATCGGCCGTTCCATCAGCGCAACGACCAGCGCACCGATCATCACCAGCAACACGGCGGTGTAACCAATCAATCGTGGCCGCAACAGGCGGGTCTTGCCGCCTTGCAGTTGGTGCTCCGAGGTATAGCTGATCAGCCCGCGATCGTAGCCCATTTTGTCCATGATCGAATCACAGGCGTCGATGCATGCCGCGCAACCAATGCATTCCATCTGCAAGCCGTCGCGAATGTCGATGCCGGTCGGGCAGACCTGCACGCAGAGCTGGCAATCGATGCAGTCACCCAGGCCGAGCTCGGCCGGCTTGACCTCGCGCTTTCTTGGGCCACGGTGCTCGCCACGGGCCACGTCGTAGGAAATGGTCAGGGTATCCTTGTCGAACATCACGCTCTGGAATCGTGCATACGGACACATGTGCATGCACACCGCTTCACGCAGCCAGCCTGCATTGATGTAGGTGGCAGCGGTGAAGAACAGCACCCAGAACAGGCTGACGCCACCCATTTGCCAGGTCAGGAGCTCTTCGGCCAGCGGGCGGATCGGCGTGAAGTAGCCAACGAAGGTCAGGCCGGTCAACAGGCTGATGGCCAGCCACAGGGTGTGTTTCGCCGAGCGGCGCAGCAGTTTGTTCAGTCCCCAGGGCGCCGCTTGCAGTTTGATCCGCTGGTTGCGTTCGCCTTCGGTGATCTTCTCGCACCACATGAAAATCCAGGTCCAGGAGCTCTGCGGGCAGGTGTAGCCGCACCATACGCGGCCGGCGAACACTGTGATCGCGAACAGGCCGAACGCGGCAATGATCAGCAGCGCCGAGAGCAGGATGAAATCCTGTGGCCAGAACGTCGCGCCAAAAATGTGGAATTTGCTTTCGGAAAGGTCCCAGAGCACCGCCTGGCGGCCACCCCAGTTCAGCCATACGGTGCCGAAGAACAGCAGGAACAGCAAACCCGCGCCGCTGATGCGCAGGGAACGGAACAGGCCGGTGAAACTACGGGTGTGGATCAGGTTGTCGCTGGACTTGGCCTTCATCTTTGGACGCGAGGGCTCGAAAGTCTTGACTACGGGGGCGCTTTCCAGGGTTCGGACGGGGATTCTATCGCTCATGGTCTTTCGCTCATCAGCCTCCATCAGGCAGGAGCACTATGAGCGCCGATCTGTTTGCATAACAGACTCAGGTATTGCTTTAAAAACCGGATCAGATGGGTACGGTGCCCCCGCCTGCGACAAGTTGAAGCAGCTGGCGCAGCGGGGCCGGGAGACCTATACCAGACGTTTTCGGGCTTTATTGATCCAGGGCAGTCAAATCACCGAATCACTGTCGGTCGCTTTCAAATGCCGGCGACCATCGACCGCACCTGCTACGGTCAATGCGTCCGCTTCTGCTTCGGTGATGTAGATGCGCTGGCCATCGAGATCGACCGCCGACATGGCTTTTTCCCCGTCGGTGATGATGGTCACATCGGGACACAGGCGAATTTCCTCGCCGTTCGCGGTGGTAAAGAAACAAGTCTGGTTGTCAATGCGTACGGTCATGGCGTAATCCTGGCTTTTTACGATGGATGAAACATTAGGCTTTCGGCATCGACCATCGTTCTGTGCAACTGATTAATGGTCGGCGCGGTCCATCCTCCATGACCCCATTGCAAGGCTCTCTACAAGGGAATTCGCCATGAACGCCTGGTGGCATGAAGTCTGGGTAACCCTGCAAGCCGAATTCGCCGACATCGGCGATGCCTCGCAACTGACCCGCATCACTGTGCGCCTGTTGATGGCTGCGGTACTGGGCGGCATTCTCGGTTTCGAACGCGAGCACAAGGGCAAGGCCGCGGGGGTGCGTACCCACATGCTGGTGGCGCTGGGCGCGGCGTTGTTCGTACTGGTGCCACAAATGTCCGGTTCCCAGGCGGATGCCATGAGCCGGGTCGTCCAGGGCGTGATCGCCGGGATCGGCTTCCTCGGCGCCGGCACTATCCTGAAAAACCAGGAAGGCGACGAAGGCCACGTCAAAGGCCTGACCACCGCCGCCGGTTTGTGGATGACCGCCGCGATCGGGGTGTCTGCGGGGTTGGGAAGGGAAGCCACGGCGGTGCTGAGTACGTTGCTGGCGTTAGTGATTCTTGGCGTGATGCCTAGAATCGTGAAGGTGCTGGAGAAAGACAAAGATCAGCTGTAGGAGCGAGCACGCCCGCGAAAAACTCAAGATCGCCTCGGGGTGTCAGGCTACCAGCGTTATCGTTCACGATCTTCGCGAGCATGCTCGCTCCTACAGTCGGGAAGTTCGTGCGGGCTATGGTCGAAGTCACCTGTCCGCCGCAAACGTCATTCGGACTATTCCTTCGATCGGTCCCCCAGCGCGGCAGGGGGGCCGATCAACTGTCTTCATTCAGGGGTCACAATCACCGGTGGCATTGTCGTCGGCGGCTCTTCCCTAGGTGGCGGATTGCTACCCGGAGGGTCCTGCTCAGGTACAGGCTGCGGATCGCTGGGTGGTATCACCGGGTTGTCGATATTCGGATCGGGTGTTTCTGCCGGGAATGGATTGTTCATTGTTCATACCTCCAGTGGCACATGGCGTGAGTCGTGCTTAAGTTGGTTGACCACTGTGTAAAGGATTTGATTCCAGCCAATTGCCGATGAACTTTTCCCGACGCCCGTCGCTCGGAACCTAAGTGAGTTCATTCGGTGAGGGACTGACCGATGTGGATGACAATCGCAGACATGAGCGTCCTTGGGGCGTAAGGAGAGATGCTCGATGACGGCTGAAAAACCTGGTGAGTTGAGCTACAACCCGCACATTCCACTGTCGCAGGCGTTGTTATTGCCGCGAATCGTAATCGAAAACACCATGCCGACCCTGGATGGCGGGCAGTTCGCCGTCAAGGCCGTGGAAGGCCAGGATGTGGTGGTGACCAGCAAGGTTTTTGCCGACGGTCACGACAAACTGGCCGTGCGGATACGCTGGCAGGCCGATGGCGATGAGGCCTGGCATAGCGAGGTCATGACCGAGCTGGGTAATAATGGCTGGCAGGGGCAGTTTCGCGTGCAGGCGCAGGGGCGTCACGTTTTTTGTATCGAGGCCTGGATCGATCAATTCGCCAGCTTTTGCTATGAATTGGAGAAAAAACACGCTGCCGGCGTGCCTGTCAGCCTGGAACTGCAAGAAGGTCGCCTTCACGTTCAGCAAGCCGCCG
Source organism: Pseudomonas sp. V98_8 (assembly GCF_029967975.1). Classification (NCBI taxonomy): domain Bacteria; kingdom Pseudomonadati; phylum Pseudomonadota; class Gammaproteobacteria; order Pseudomonadales; family Pseudomonadaceae; genus Pseudomonas; species Pseudomonas sp. V98_8. The sequence goes on along the minus strand of NZ_JASCAE010000049.1, from coordinate 29,118 downwards.
AACGCACCGAAGGTCAATTGAGTGAGCAATTGGCTGCCTTGCATCATGAACTGTCGGGGCTGCTCGAAACCGAGCAGGTTGCACTGTTTCTGCACCCTCGTAGCGCCGATTTGATGGCCCAGGCCAATCATCGTGCCTACCTGAGCCTGAGCCCGGAGTACCCGGTCGATGTGGAGCGTGAGCTGGCGCAGTTCGCCAGCTGGTATGAACTGTTCCCGCGCTCGATCACCGACGATCCCGCGCGCCACGGCACTTTCAATGACGTGCATTCGCGGCTGGCGATGATCCAGGACATGGGCTTCGACGTGTTGTATTTCCCGCCGATCCACCCGATCGGTCGCAGTTATCGCAAAGGTCCGAACAATTCCCTCACCGCAGGCCCCGATGATCCAGGCAGCCCCTATGCCATTGGCAGTGAGGAGGGCGGACACGAGGCGATTCATTCGCAGTTGGGCACCCGCGAAGACTTCCGTCGCCTGGTGGCAGCCGCGGCTGATCATGGTCTGGAAATTGCGCTCGATTTTGCCATTCAATGTTCCCAGGATCATCCATGGCTGAAGCAACATCCGGGCTGGTTCAATTGGCGGCCGGACGGCACGATCAAGTACGCGGAGAACCCACCGAAAAAATACCAGGACATCGTCAATGTCGACTTTTATGCCGTCGAGGCGATTCCCAGCCTGTGGGTCGAGTTGCGCGATATCGTCGTGGGTTGGGTGCTGGAGGGCGTGAAGTTGTTTCGCGTGGACAATCCGCACACCAAGCCCTTGCCGTTCTGGCAATGGCTGATCGCCGATGTGCGGGCGCTGTACCCTGACGTGATCTTCCTCGCCGAGGCGTTTACCACTCCGGCGATGATGGCGCGGCTGGGCAAGGTTGGTTATTCGCAGAGCTACACCTACTTCACCTGGCGCAACACCAAGCAGGAACTGGCCACCTATTTCACCGAACTCAACGAGTCGCCGTGGCGCGAGTGCTACCGGCCGAATTTCTTCGTCAATACGCCGGACATCAACCCGGCATTCCTGCATGAATCCGGCCGCCCCGGTTTTCTGATTCGCGCCGCCCTGGCAACCATGGGTTCGGGGTTGTGGGGCATGTACTCCGGCTTTGAATTGTGTGAGTCCGCGGCGATTCCAGGCAAGGAGGAATACCTCGACTCCGAGAAGTACGAGATCCGACCCAGGGACTTCAACGCCCCCGGCAACATCATTGCCGAGATCGCCCAGCTCAATCGTATCCGCCGGCAAAACCCGGCGCTGCACACGCACTTGGGCCTGAAGGTCTACAACGCCTGGAACGACAACATCCTCTATTTCGGCAAGCGTAGCGCCGATGGCAGCAATTTCATCCTGGTGGCGGTCAACCTCGATCCGCACAACGTGCAGGAGGCGAATTTCGAGTTGCCGCTGTGGGAAATGGGTTTGCCGGACGATGCCAGCACCCAGGGCGAAGACTTGATGAACGGCCATCGCTGGACCTGGCACGGCAAGTACCAGTTCATGCGCATCGATCCAGCGTATCAGCCATTCGGCATCTGGCGAATTACCCCCTAGCCCACGATCGTTCCCACGCTCTGCGTGGGAAAGCAGCCCGTGACGCTCCGCGTCACTGGACGCAGAGCGTCCCTTGAGGCATTCCCACGCAGAGCGTGGGAACGATCCGCGTCAGGGCGCTCTTTCGAATTCAACAGGAGTTTCAAATGGCGAAGAAACCCAAGGCAGCCACCTTTATCAAGGACCCGCTCTGGTACAAGGACGCGGTCATCTATCAAGTTCACGTCAAATCCTATTTCGACTCCAATAACGACGGGATCGGCGATTTTCCGGGCCTGATCGCCAAGCTCGACTACATTGCCGACCTGGGCGTCAATACTATCTGGCTGTTGCCGTTCTATCCTTCGCCGCGTCGCGACGATGGTTATGACATCGCCGAATATCGTGGTGTGCACAGCGACTACGGCACCATGGCCGACGCCAAGCGGTTCATTGCCGAGGCGCATAAACGTGGCCTGCGGGTGATCACCGAACTGGTCATCAACCACACCTCGGACCAGCACGCCTGGTTCCAGCGCGCTCGCAAGGCCAAGAAAGGTTCGGCCGCGCGGGATTTCTACGTGTGGTCCGATGACGATCAAAAGTACGACGGTACCCGCATCATCTTTCTCGACACCGAAAAATCCAACTGGACCTGGGACCCGGTGGCCGGCCAATACTTCTGGCACCGTTTCTATTCGCACCAGCCCGATCTGAATTTCGATAACCCCCAGGTGATGAAAGCGGTGCTGTCGGTCATGCGCTACTGGCTGGACATGGGCATCGACGGATTGCGCCTCGACGCGATCCCGTACCTGATCGAGCGCGACGGCACCAACAACGAGAACCTGCCGGAAACCCACGACGTCCTCAAAAAGATCCGTGCCGAAATCGATGCCAATTACCCCGACCGCATGCTGCTGGCCGAGGCCAACCAATGGCCGGAAGACACGCAGCTGTATTTCGGTGACACCGACAAAAAAGGCCTGAACGGCGACGAATGCCACATGGCGTTTCACTTCCCGTTGATGCCGCGCATGTACATGGCGCTGGCCCAGGAAGACCGTTTTCCGATCACCGACATCTTGCGCCAGACCCCGGAGATCCCGGCCAATTGCCAATGGGCGATTTTCCTGCGCAACCACGATGAGCTCACCCTGGAGATGGTCACCGACAAGGAGCGTGACTACCTGTGGAATTACTACGCGGCCGATCGACGGGCGCGGATCAACCTGGGGATTCGCCGGCGCCTGGCGCCGTTGATGGAGCGTGATCGCCGGCGCGTGGAGTTGCTCAACAGCCTGTTGCTGTCGATGCCCGGCACGCCGACCTTGTACTACGGTGACGAGATCGGCATGGGCGACAACATCTACCTCGGCGATCGCGACGGTGTGCGCACGCCAATGCAGTGGTCGATCGACCGCAACGGCGGGTTTTCCCGCGCCGACCCGGCCAGCCTGGTGCTGCCGCCGATCATGGACCCGCAATACGGCTACCTGTCGGTCAATGTCGAAACCCAGGCCGGCGACCCGCATTCGCTGTTGAACTGGACCCGGCGCATGTTGACGGTACGCAAGCAGTCCAAGGCGTTCGGGCGCGGCACCTTGAAAATGCTCTCGCCGACCAATCGCCGGGTGCTGGCCTATACCCGCGAATACACCGGGACTGACGGCAAGCATGAAATCATCCTGTGCGTGGCCAACGTTTCGCGCAGTGCCCAGGCCGTGGAGCTGGACCTGTCGGCCTACGTGGGCATGGTGCCTGTGGAGATGCTTGGCGGTAATGCGTTTCCACCCATCGGCCAATTGAGCTTCCTCCTGACCCTGGCGCCCTATGGGTTCTATTGGTTCGGTCTCGCCGCAGAGAACCAGATGCCGAGCTGGCATGTGGAACCGGCGCAAAGCCTGCCGGACTTCACCACGCTGGTGCTGAAAAAGCGCATGGAAGAGTTGCTCGAAGCGCCTTCACGCACCACGCTGGAGCAGGGCATCCTGCCGAACTGGCTGCAGAACCGCCGCTGGTTCGCCGGCAAGGACGCGGCCATCGAAAAGGTCAATCTGGCCTACGGTGTGCGATTTGGCGATGCGCAGCACCCTGTGTTGTTGAGTGAAATCGAAGTCACCGGTGGCGGCCAGACCAGTCGCTACCAACTGCCGTTTGGTTTCATTGCCGAAGACCAGGTCGGCACGGCATTGCCTCAGCAATTGGCCTTGTCACGGGTGCGCCGTGGCCCGCAGGTTGGCTTGATCACTGATGCCTTCAGCCTGGAAAGCTTTATCCGCGCGGTATTGCAGGGCATGCAGAACAGCACGGTGTTGCCTTCCGATGGCGGTGAAATCCGTTTCGAACCCACCGCCGAGCTCGCCAAACTGGGCCTGACGGCAGAGTCCGATGTGCGCTACCTGTCCGCCGAGCAATCCAACAGTTCGGTGGTGGTCGGCAACAGCCTGGTGTTGAAACTGATCCGCAAGGTTGCGTCGGGCGTGCACCCGGAACTGGAAATGAGCGCCTATCTGACCGCTGCAGGCTTCGGCAATATCTCGCCGTTGCTGGGCGCGGTGGTGCGTCGGGATGCGGCAGGCGTGGATAACCTGCTGATGATCGCCCAGGGCTACTTGAGTAATCAGGGCGATGCCTGGGAATGGACCCAGAACAATCTGGAGCGGGCGTTGCGCGACGAACTCGCGGACGCCATGTCCGAGCAGGAACAGCATTACAACGCGCTTGGCGAGTTGAAGGATTTCGCCGCCATGCTGGGCCAGCGCCTGGGTGAAATGCACCAAGTGCTGGCGGCATCCAGCGAAAATCCTGACTTTGATCCGCAGATCACTACGCAAAAGGATGCGTCCGCGACGGGCAAGGATGTCGTGGCACAAATCGAGCATGCATTGAAATTGCTCAAGCAGCATCAACATGAACTGAACCCTGCGGACAAAACCCTGGTCAGCCGTTTACAGGAGCATAAAAAGGCCATTCTCAGTCATGTCCAGGAGTTGGCCAAAAAGACCGCGGGTGGGCTGCGGATCCGCGTACACGGTGATTTGCACCTCGGCCAGGTGCTGGTGATCAAGGGTGACGCGTACCTGATCGACTTCGAAGGCGAACCGGCGCGGCCTTTGCCGGAGCGTCGGGGCAAGCACAGCCCGTACAAGGATGTCAGTGGTGTACTGCGCTCTTTCGACTATGCGGCGGCCATGACCATCAACGTGCATAACGTTGATAACACAGCCCATGCCCAGGACGCTCGCCGGCGGGTCGGCGATCGCTATTTGAGTGAGGCGAGGCAGGCATTTATCCACGCTTATCGGCTGGCGGCAGCTACGCTTGGCCATGCGTGGCAAGATCCGGATGGCGAAGATGCCGCCTTGGCATTGTTCGGGCTGGAGAAGGCGGCGTATGAAGTGGCCTACGAGGCGGAAAACCGCCCTGGCTGGCTGCCCGTGCCGTTGCACGGTTTATATGGATTATTGAGTGGGCTTAAACCCTTTTCCGATCTTGGTGGAGAGTAGTCATGAGTTTCTCGAACAAGGAACAGGGTCATCATCACAGTGAAGCGCTGCTACCCAGGGCGCGGGATATCGATGCGCTGGTGCGTGCCGAGCATCGCGATCCCTTTGCCATTCTCGGCCCCCACGGCGATGGTGCCGGCGGACAATTCATCCGCGCTTATCTACCGGGCGCCTTGAGCGTGCAGGTGGTGGCCAAGGAATCCGGGGAGGAGCTGGGCAATCTGGAAGCGACCCAGACCCCAGGGCTGTTCGTCGGGCATTTCCCACGGGCACAGCCATATTTGTTGCGAACCCGCTGGGCCGGTGGCGAACAAATTTCCGAAGATCCCTACAGTTTTGGTCCATTGCTGGGTGACATGGATTTGTACCTGTTCGCCGAGGGCAATCACCGCGACTTGAGCAGCGCCCTGGGCGCCCAGTTGAAGACCGTGGACGGTGTCGATGGCGTGCGGTTCGCCGTGTGGGCACCGAACGCCAGACGGGTGTCGGTGGTGGGTGACTTCAACGTCTGGGACGGTCGTCGCCACCCCATGCGCCTGCGCCATCCCACCGGTGTCTGGGAACTGTTCATTCCACGCCTGCAAGCGGGGGAGGCCTACAAATACGAAATCCTCGGCAAGGACGGCATCCTGCCGCTCAAGGCAGACCCCATGGCGCTGGCCACCAGCCTGCCACCGGACACCGCCTCGAAAGTCGCCCCACCTTTACGGATCGACTGGCAGGATCAGGACTGGATGCAGTCGCGTGGCGAGCGCCAGCGCCCGACGGCGCCGTTGTCGATCTACGAACTGCACGCCGGTTCCTGGCAGTGCGAGCTGGACGATCTGGGTGAAGTGGCCCGTCAATACACCTGGCCGGAACTGGCTGAGCGGCTGATTCCGTACGTCAAGGAGCTGGGTTTTACCCACATTGAGCTGATGCCGATCATGGAACACCCGTTCGGCGGCTCCTGGGGTTATCAGTTGCTTTCGCAGTTTGCCACCAGCGCCCGCTACGGAACGGGCGACGAATTCGCTGCCTTCGTCAACGATTGTCACGTGGCGGGAATCGGCGTGATCCTCGACTGGGTGCCGGCGCATTTCCCCACCGACACCCATGGCCTGGCCCAGTTCGACGGCACTGCGCTGTACGAATACGGTAATCCCCAGGAAGGCTTCCACCAGGACTGGGACACCCTGATCTACAACCTGGGCCGCACCGAAGTACACGGCTACATGCTGGCGTCAGCGCTGCACTGGCTCAAGCATTTCCACGTCGATGGCCTGCGGGTCGATGCGGTGGCGTCGATGCTGTACCGCGATTACTCGCGCAAGGCTGGCGAGTGGGTGCCCAACCGCCATGGCGGTCGTGAGAACCTGGAGGCCATCGACTTCCTGCGTCACCTCAATGACGTCGTGGCACTGGAAACTCCCGGGGCGCTGGTGATCGCCGAAGAGTCTACGGCCTGGCCCGGCGTCAGCCAGAGCACACAGCAGGGTGGCCTGGGTTTCGCCTATAAGTGGAACATGGGCTGGATGCACGATTCGCTGCACTACATTCAGCAGGACCCGGTGTACCGCGCCCATCACCACAACGAACTCAGTTTCGGCCTGGTGTACGCCTGGTCGGAGCGATTCATCCTGCCGATTTCCCACGATGAAGTGGTGCACGGCAAGCACTCGCTGATCGACAAGATGCCCGGCGACCGCTGGCAGAAATTCGCCAACCTGCGGGCCTACCTGAGTTTCATGTGGGCGCATCCGGGCAAGAAACTGTTGTTCATGGGCTGCGAGTTCGGCCAGTGGCGCGAGTGGAATCACGACCAGCAGCTCGATTGGTACCTGTTGCAGTACTCCGAGCACAAAGGCGTGCAGAAGCTGGTAAGTGACCTCAATCGGCTGTATCGCGAGGAGCCGGCGCTGCATGAACAGGACGACGTGCCCCAAGGCTTCCAGTGGCTGATCGGCGACGATGCGATCAACAGTGTCTACGCCTGGATGCGCTGGAGCAAGGACGGCCAGCCGATCCTGGTGGTCGCCAACTTCACGCCGGTGCCACGTGAGGGTTATCGGGTGGGCGTGCCGTTTGCCGGGCAGTGGAGCGAGATGTTCAACAGCGATTCTTCGATCTATGCCGGGTCCAACTATGGCAACAGTGGCGGGGTGACCGCCGAGCAAACGCCGAGCCATGGTCAGGCCCTGTCGCTGGCGCTGAATCTGCCGCCGTTGGCGGTGCTGATGCTGAGGCCGGCGGGCTGATTCAGAGCCGCTTTCGTGGGCAAGCCGGATCCCGCGGTGATCAGGCTTGCCCCCGAAGTCTCATTCACCAACGCATCCGCACGCCCAGGCTGCCGATCAAGCCATTCAAGTCATTGTCATCCACATCACTGCTGTAGTCGGCGCTGACGTACAAGCTCACGGTCGGCGTCATTCTGGCCACCAGGCCCAAGCCCAGTTCGACCGTCGAGGCGTTTCGGCTGCTGCTGATCTTGTCGACCTGGTCGAGGGTGACGGTATTGCCGGTGTACACCGTGTGCCACAAGTTGGTTCGCACATAGGGTTCGACGGGCAGGCCGTTGATGTCGTAGCTACCTTTCAACTTGGCACCGACCCGGCCGCTCCAGGAGGAGAGGTCGCTGGAGGATGCATTCCCCGAACCCGCATAGGGCGTATCCAGGGTAATTCGCTGGTTGATCAATTGCGCTTGGGGTTCGACCACCCAGTTCTCGCTGATGCCGATCGGGAATCCGCCTTCGACCGAGAGGGTCACTGCGCTGCCTTCGGTGGCTTGCCTCGCGCCTTGTTCATTGCGACTGAAACCGTTGACCCGACCACCACTGGCCGACAGATCGACGTGCCAGCCTTGTGGGCCGGTCAGGCTCCAGTAGGCGCCGAGGCTCTGTCCTTGCAGGTTGAGGGTGTCGGTGTGCGGGTTTGATTGTGCGCGATTGGTCAGCAAACCGTTGCCGGTGCCGTGGAACTCGGCGGTGCCGCCGATCAGGCCGACCCGTTGGGTATGGCCACTATTGCTTTGCAGGGTCAGGATCGCCGGGCTTTTCAGTTCGCCAGAGCCGGCAATGGAAAACCCCTGGGCCATGGCGTCGGTTTGCGCCTGGCGTGAAGCCTGTCCATACAGTTGATCCCAGGCCCCGGGCGCAGCCGCTTCGACGGTCAGGCTCGAGCTTCGCGTATCGGCAATCGGGCTGAAGTGGCCGGGATAGGACGTTGTCGGTGCAGACAAAGAAAGCGACGGGACGTCCTGGCGGTACCAGGGGGTGGTTTCTTCCTCTGTAGGGGAAGCCTGCACTTCCATGGATGAACATAACAGCAGTGTACTGGAGACGGTGCAAACACTAATCCGGATCTCTTGAGGGGTGAATGAAGTTTTCATGGAGGTCTACCTTGCAATCGCATGCGGTATCTCGCTGTGGCGTCTCTCCTACCCCGAGTGAGGGGCGACCGAATGAATTAGGGCAAGCCGACCCCCGCCCGTTTTTACGGGTAGTAATCGGATTGATCCTGATGGTAATTCCGGGGTAGTAACGTGAAGTCAAGAGGACCCCCGGCATTGCGTCAAGAAAATGGCCGACTAGTGGTAGGGGTATTTCAGATCATATAAGTGACTGATTTACGACGCATGCTTAAGTGCTTGTTTATTGGTGAAAACGTCAAAAAACTCTCGAGCTAGAGCCTTTGCTCAGTCTTACCAGCTCATCCTGACTCCCAGGTTACCGCTCATTCCCCGCAAAGGATTGCTGTCGATATTGCTGCTGTAATCTGCATTGGCGTACATGCTGACAGCGGGCGCAAGTGTCAGGATGGCACCCAAACCCAGATCCGCCGATGAGGAGCGTTGGCGGGTGTTGATCTCGGTGCTGTCGTCGAAAGTCACCGTGTCGGTTCCCGACATGGTGTGCCACAGGTTCACGCGCAGGTAGGGTTCCAGCGGCAGGTCGGCGACGTCGTATCGGCCCTTGAGCCGGGCGCCGAGACGGCCGGTCCAGGCGGCGTCGGAATCGAACGACAGCTTTGAAATGCCGTCGTCCTGATGCTTCAGGTCAACCTTTTGATTGATCACTTGCAGCTGGGGTTCGACCACCCAGTTGTTCGCTACGGCAACAGGGTAGCCGGCCTCGACGGAGAGGGTCATGGCGTGGCCATCATTATCGATTTTCAGGCTACGCTCGGAGTGACTGTCGCCGTTGAGCCAGGTGTACATCGCCACCGTATCGAGATACCAACCCTTGGGGTCGGTCAGTGTCCAGTAAAGCCCGAGGCTATCGCCTTGCAATTCGACCTTGCCGGCACGTTTGTCCTGGAACCCCTGGTTGAAACCGTCGACGTCACCCTTCAAGCGGCTATGGCCGACGAAGAAGCCGGTGCGCTGGGTTTGCCCACCGGAAGTTTGCGAGCCGAACAGGTCGTTGCCCACCTGAAATCCGTTCAGCGAGCCATCGAGCCGTGGCGTGACGGTGCCGGCCCAGGTCTGCTCGATGTTTTTCCCATAGACCCGGCCCCAGCCTGCGCCAAACGCGCCGGTTTCTTTCAGCAGGCGTTGATCACCCTGTCGATCATGGAAGGTGCCGAGTGCCGTCAGGGCCAACTGCGCGGCCGCCGGAGGCAACACTGACCAGACCGGGACTTCCTGGCGGTACAGGGGAACGGGCGCCGCACCGGCAACGGGGGTCGGCAAGGGCGGTGTGCCAACAGCCGCCACCGGTAACGCCACCAACGGCACCAGGACGGGCGGCACGGTTGGATCGGGATTGGGCGTCGGATCTGGATCGGGCACTGGCGCTGCAACCAATGGCGGTGCAACCACGGACGAACGCAGGTACCAGCTGTTTTCGCTCCCGGCAGTGACGCCCCCCCTTGAACAGGTAATAATCAAAGGCGCCGACCGACAACGGGGCTTTGAGTCTAAAGGCGCCACTGTCGCTGATGGCCGTGCCTTGGGCCTGGACGACTTGAATACCGTTTTGCAAGGTGGCGGCCCCCGTGCCGCCGAGGTTGCTGACGGTAATGGACGTGGTGCCAGACAAGGTACCGTTGTTGACCACCAGTTTGTCACTGGGGGAGCTGTCATCGCCCATCGGGCTTTGTAGCCATAGCTGGCCGCCGTTGCCCGCATAGTTGCCCTGTACTGTCAGGGTGTCGCTGGTGCGACTGTTGCCGCTACCAAGGTCGATGATCCCGGCGTTGTTCAGCGTCGCCCGCTGGTCTGCGGAGATGGGCGTGAGGCTACCCTTGGCCGAGGTCACGACACTGCTGCTGTCGATGTTGAATACACCGCTACCGGTGGTGCTGTCACCCAGGACAAAGTTGCCGTCGAAGTCCAGTTGCGACTTATTGTTCAGGTTGACGGTTTCCCAGTTGATGTAGCGAGCGACGCCGCTGGTGGTGGTGTTATCGAAGGTCAGCAGATCGCTGCCGTTGCCCCCATCCAGGGTCGGAGTCTGGGCCAGGCTGCTGGCACTGAGATTGCGCAGGGTTGCCCGGTCATCGCCATCTCCCATCAGGATCGCCGAACGGATGATGCCACCGCTATCCCAGGTCAAGCTGTCATTGCCCGCGCTGGCCCGGATCTCCCCGACGATTTCGCCTCCAGTCACCGTAATGCTGTCATTGCCACCGCTGACACTGATGTTGCCGCCAATTCGGCCACCGGACACGATGATGGTGTCAGTCCCAAACCCGGTGAGCAGATTGCCGAGGATCTCGCCACCAGACAGGTCGAACAGATTGTCATCGAGCTTCATATCGACCCGGCCGATGCTGCCACCTGTCATTTTGGCGGTGTCACCGTCTTCGAAGGCGCCAATGATCATGCCTGCGCTCATCTGGAAGACGTCGCGACTGTCGCCCTGGGCCAGCGACTGGATAGTCCCGCCACGTATGAGGGCGGTGTCGACGCCATTACCCTGGTTCATCGCCCCGGTGATCTGGCCGGCGTCAATGGTGAAGCTGTCGCTGCCGTCCCCCTGTTGGGCGATCCCGGTAATGACGCCGGAATTCATGACCAGGGTATCGTTGCCGGCGCCGAACGTCACATTGCCTGTGATCGTGCCGGTGCCATTGGTGGGGAAGGCCAGGTTGTTGTTTCCCGCCAAATCAGTCAGCGGCCCGTTGTTGCCGCTGTCGCACACGAAGTTGTCGTTGCCAGTGGAAGGGACCAAGGTACAAGCCGCCTGGCTAGGCAGGGACCAGCCCATGCACAGCCAGATCGAAATGGCACAGGTGCTGTAACGGTAGCTGGGCAGTGCTTTACAAAGGTCCATGCGCGTCTCCGCTCAAGATTCGACACCCGATGCCTTGCAGGAACGGCAAGGTAGGGGGTGCATCTGCAGCGCGAGTCGCGAGACATCATCAGGAAGGCAAAAGACCCTTCAGGCAACGACGGCTACGGGCATGTCCATCCGAGTCAGTCGAACGGACGAGAGCACCGTAGCAAGTGTTTTTGGATGTATCTACTGTCATAAATGACAGTTGGAGATCAGGTTTGACGTGTTACAGGTGTACTTCAACCGCCAATGGCAAATGATCCGACAGGTGTGTCCAGGGCTTATGGCCGAGGATTTTCGGATCGTGGCTACTGGCGTTGCGCAAGTAGATCCGATCCAGGCGCAGCAGCGGGAAGCGAGCCGGGTAGGTTTTTGCCGGCCGGCCATGGTGGCGTTCGAAGGCTTCGTGCAAGTAGTCGCGGCGCGAGAGAGCGGCGTTGCCCTGTAACTGCCAGTCGTTGAAGTCGCCGGCAATGATGACGGGGGCGTCATCGGGCAAGGATTCGAGCAACTGGCAGAGCAACTGCAACTGCAACTGTCGATGACTCTCCAGCAGGCTCAGGTGAACGCAGATAGCATGGACCTCGGCATGGCCCGGTACATCCAGCACGCAGTGCAACAGCCCACGGCGTTCGGGGCCGGTAATGGAGACGTCAAGGTTGCGGTATTCACGGATCGGGTATTTGGACAGCAGTGCGTTGCCATGGTGACCGTCGGGATAAACCGCATTTCGCCCGTAGGCGAAGTCGCTCCACATGCTGTCGGCAAGGAACTCGTATTGCGAGGTTTGTGGCCAATCGTTGTAGCGCGAAGAATGGCGCTCGTGTTCACCGACGACTTCTTGCAGGAACACCAGGTCCGCTGAGGTACTGCGTACCGCTTCGCGTAATTCCGGGAGGATGAAACGCCGATTGAGGGCGGTAAAGCCTTTGTGGGTGTTGACGGTCAACACGCGCAGTCGATGGATAGCCTCGGGGCTGTTCAACGGCACTGATCCTGCTGCCAGCCGATTAGAGTCACTGCTCACTTTCACTCCTCTGAATCCGGGTTGCTTATGCATGCGACTGATAGGGGAGCGAGCAGTTCAGCGCGTTATGCCGTGATGCCAAAAAATCGTCCGAACGCAGCGGGAATCGCGTCGCAGCGGTGGCGGCCTGTTAGTCGACCTGATTATAGGTTTGTCCGCCATGCCATTGTGGGAGCCAGCCCGCTGGTGAAAAACGTCCAGACAGCGTTCATCCAGACAGGGCGCGTTATCGTTGACTTCCATCGCCAGCAGGCTGGCTCCCACAGGGGATCCAGGTGCACCCGTCAAAGTCAGGTCGGCTTTAAGGCCGCCTCGCTTTGATGTTGATCGCGAGCGCCCCGTTAAACACGCTGGCCGAACGCAGGCCTTGCCGCAGCAATGGATATGTACACCAAACAACCGCACTTTCAGACAAACACAATTTCATAAGGCAACCGCATCCGCTCCAGCAAAATGCGCGGCAGCCGTGGCGCAATCCCGACGGCCGGTTCACCGTCAAGTTGACTGGCATAGGCATGGGTAGCATGGCTCTTGCGCGCCACCGTCCAGGTGTCCAGGCGCACTTTGCGCGCCCGGTGCCAGGGGATCAAGGCGCTGTCTCGCGATGGCCAATGCCAGGCCCAGACCGGTATTTCGGTGAAGACGGCGCCGGCGATGGTGGCGGCATTAGCGCTGGCGCGACCGACGGCGTCATGGTCGCTGTTGCCATCCTCGCACCAGGTGCTGAACACCACATCGCCCGGCCGTAGATAACGGACGATGAATTGGGTGAGCGCCTGTTCATGCTCAGCCAGGGTATGGTCGGTGAAGCCGCCGCGTATCCATTTCAGGCTGTGCATCGGCAATCCAAGCCGGCGCAAGGCCTCGACACTTTCCTGGGAGCGAAACACGCTCAGGCGTTTCTCCGACCACTGTTGGGAGCCCGGATGACTGGCGCTGCCGTCGGTCACCGAAATCAATTGCAAGGGGTGTCCCATGGCGCTGAGCAACTGCAGCAAACCGCCGCAAGTCAACACTTCGTCGCCGGGATGTGGGGCGATCACCACGGCGCGCGCGCCCGGGGAGAGAAGGGATTGAGTACCGATGACCGGAATATTGGCCAGTTGCGGGGCGCTGTTCCAGATTTGCTCTGTACAGCTGCTGTCACTGATGGACACAGATTTCATGGCGTTACGTCCTTGTTCCATACGCCCCCAGTCCTGCGCAACGCAAGCGCTGCTACAGCCATGAGGGCGGGTTGATAGCGAAGCGCGGCGCTCCGGACCCTGGACAGCCGCGCATCGAGTATTGCTCATGTATCGCTATTCGTCGCGCCGCAAGTGCACGCATGGCTCAATTTCTTTCATTGCGCCGGTGATTTCTACTCCTCTTCCTCACGTTGCAGTTCGAACAACAGCAATGAGCGTCCGGTGACCGAGTACTCGCGCCCGAAATCGAAGCGTTCCTGACCGCGTATGGACGGTTGATTGGTGTCCATCAGGCAGGTCCAGAAGCTGCCGTCCGGTACCTCCGGCAGAAGGAAGTTGACGATGTCGTGATGGGCGTTGACCACCAGCAACAACGTGGCGTCCGCGCCTTTGCGGCGGATCCCGGTTTCCTGGGCTCGCCCGTCGAGCAACATGCCCAGGCAGCGATTGTGCGCATCGTGCCAGTGCTCGGTGGTCATCTCGCTACCATCGGGTGCCAGCCAGGTGACATCCTTGACGCCGATGTCCTCATTGTAGTTGCCCACCAGGAAGCGCCCCCGGCGCAAAATCGGATAGGCCAGGCGCAACTTGATCAGGCGCTTGACGAACTTGAGCAACGCCTTGCCATCCTCGCTCAGGTCCCAGTTGACCCAGCCGATCTCGCTGTCCTGGCAATAAGCATTGTTGTTGCCTTCCTGAGTCCGGGCGAATTCGTCGCCGGCCACGATCATTGGCGTACCCTGGGCCAGCAGCAAGGTGGCAAAGAAGTTGCGCATCTGTCGAAAGCGCAGGTCGTTGATTTGCGGGTCGTCGGTGGGGCCTTCGACGCCATGGTTCCAGGACAGGTTGTTGTTGCTGCCGTCCTGGTTGTTCTCGTCGTTGGCTTCGTTGTGCTTGTCGTTGTACGACACCAGGTCATTGAGGGTGAAACCGTCGTGGGCGGTGATGAAATTCAGCGATGAGTAAGGACGCCGACCACGCTGGTTGAACATTTCGCCGGACGCGGTCATGCGGCTGGCAAAGTCCGCCAATTGGCCGTCGTCGCCTTTCCAGAAAGCGCGCACGGTGTCGCGAAACTTGTCGTTCCATTCCACCCAGCCCGGCGGGAAGTTGCCGACCTGATAACCACCGGGCCCGCAATCCCAGGGTTCGGAGATCAGCTTGACCTGGCGCAGTACCGGGTCCTGGCGGCAAGCCACGAGGAAACTGTGACGTTCGTCGAAACCGTCGTGATAACGCCCAAGTATGGTCGCCAGGTCGAAGCGGAAACCGTCCACGTGCATTTCCGAGGCCCAGTAGCGCAGCGAATCGGTGACCATCTGCAATACGCACGGATGGCTCAGGTCCAGGGTGTTGCCGGTGCCGGAATCGTTGATGTAGAAGCGCTTGTCGTCAGGCATCAAGCGGTAATAAGAGGCGTTGTCGATACCGCGCATCGACAGGGTCGGGCCCTGTTCGTTGCCCTCGGCGGTGTGGTTGTAGACCACGTCGAGGATCACTTCCAGGTTGGCTTCGTGCAGGTGCGCGACCATTTCCTTGAACTCGGCGATCTTGCCGCTGGCCAGGTAACGCGGGTCGGGGGCGAAGAACGCAATGCTGTTGTAGCCCCAGTAGTTGGTCATGCCTTTGTGCAGCAGGTGCTGGTCGTTGACGAAGGCGTGGATCGGCAGCAGCTCGACGGTCGACACCCCCAGCTTGCGGATATGCTCCAGCACTTCGTCGACCATCAGCCCGGCAAAGGTCCCGCGCTGGTTTTCGGGAACGGCGGGGTGGCGCATGCTGAAGCCGCGCACGTGGGTTTCATAGATGATCGTTTTGTCCCATGGCACGCTGACCCGGTGATCGTGGCCCCAGGTGTGCGCCGGATCGATCACCTTGCATTTCGGCACGTAGGGCGCGCTGTCGCGTTCGTCGAAGCTGAGGTCGGCGTCGGGGTGGCCAATGGTGTAGCCAAACAAGGCTTCGGACCATTTCAACTGACCGACCAGCTGTTTGGCGTACGGGTCGATCAACAGCTTGTTGGGGTTAAAACGATGACCGTTGGCCGGATCATACGGGCCGTACACGCGGTAGCCGTAGATCAGCCCCGGATGGGCATCGGGGAGGTAGCCGTGGTAGATCTCGTCGGTGTACTCCGGCAGTTCGATGCGTTCGAGCTCCACTTCGCCGGCGTCATCGAAAATGCACAGTTCGACGCGGGTGGCGTTGGCCGAGAACAGGGCGAAGTTGACCCCCAGGCCATCCCAGGTCGCACCGAGCGGGAAGGGCAGTCCTTCGCGGATGCGCGAGGGTTCGGCACGGGGAGGTGGCGTTTCTTTCTTGGTTCGGGTCATAAATGCTCCAGTAACGGCAGGCAGTGAAGGGGCTCAAAATTTTTTCGCGGGCGAGCGAATCCCTCGGTGGCGAGCGGGCTCGCCACTGGAATCTTCCGGACAGCGTGAGAAAAGCTTAGACCGCAGGCGGTTTTCGCGGTGCGCGAGGTTTTTTCTCAGCGGCCTTTTCCCCCGGTGGTATCACCGCGGAAGCAGCTGCCTGCTTGGCTTTGGCCTTGGGTTTTGCTTCCCCGGCCTTGCCATTGAGTTTGCCGTCGCCGGCTTTGCCCACGGTTGTCTTGCTCGACGCTGCTTTGGCCGGCTTTTTCGGTGCCAGGGCTTCGGCTTCAGCCAGTTTGCACGCCATCTCCCAATGTCGTGCTTCCTGGCCCTCAGGTTTGCCTTCGGATTCCCAGATCTGATAGGCAAACTCGCGGATGCGTTTATCGTCGGTACTCATCGCATTGCTCCTGAACTGAACTCAAATGTTTGTAGCCTGGATAAAGAGATTGACCGGGAAATCCCCCAGCGCGGCGCTGATCATCAGCTCCCTGTGTTTTGTGACTGCGACGCTTGAAAAAAGTCCCTTCAGATTTTCGTCGGCGATTGTGAACGGCAAACTGATCCGGGTATCGCCCCACTGCGGCGCGTCCACGTGAGGCACGGCACTGTTTTCCAGCAATGCCGAACAACGGATCGGCACGATGACGATGGCGCGGGTACCCTGCCATTCACGGACAAATCCCAAAACCCGATTGGCCTGGCTGCCAATGACTTCGAGGGGCTGGTAAGTCCCGCGTCGAAACAGCTCGGCGTGCTCGGCACGGGTGGTTAAAGTCCGCGCAATCAAGGCTTGCTTGATGCGCCCGTCGCGCCAGTGCTCCGACAGATCAGGCAGATCCAATGGCTGCTGCAAGGCCTGCTGGCGGCTGGCGTAATCCACTGGCCGGCGGTTGTCCGGATCGACCAGCGTGAAGTCCCAGAAGTCGTTGCCCTGATACAGGTCCGGCACTCCCGGTACCGTCATGCGCAGCAAGGTTTGCGCCAATCCGTTGAGGGCGCCAGGCAAGGCAATCGTGCGGGCTGCCTTGCCCAGGGCGGTGCGCAATAGATCACCTTCCGGGCTCAGCAGCAGGCGCCGGGTAAAGTTTTCGCTGGCTTGTTCATACGCTTCATTGGGTACGCTCCAGCTGCTTTGCAGCTTGGCTTCGCGCAGGGCCTTGCGTTGCCACTGGCAGATGCGTTGGGCGTAGTCCTCCAGGGCCGCGGGGTCGTCGGTGCGCAGGTCCAGCGGCCAGCTGCCCAGCAGTGCCTGATAGAGAATCAACTCATCGCCGGCTGACGGCATCTGCTCATCGTCGCGCAAGGGCCGGGCGAGGGCGTGCCAGAGGCCGATCTGTTCGACGTACCATTGACTGCGTTCACTCAAGACGGACAGGCGCGCGCGCGTATCCTCGCCACGCTTGTGATCGTGGGTCGCGGTGGCGAGCAGGTTATCCGGGAAATCGGCCAGGCGCTGGGCACAGGCAGCATGAAAATCGGCCACAGGGGCACTGAATTGTTCCGTGCTGAAGCCGACGTCATTGCGCGATAGCAACACCGCCGAACGATAGAACGCGGTGTCTTCCACGGCCTTCGCGGCGGCAGGTGAAGTCAGTTGCTGAAAACGCACGCAGGCATGCTTGAGCCGTTTGCGCAGCCGGCCAGCCGGGCGTTTTCGCCAGCTCTCGCCCCCCAGCCACCCTGCCAGGCACTCGAGCACTGGCCAGTCGGCTTCCCCAAGGGTTTGTCGGGCGCCATCCATGGCTTGCTGGAAAAACACTTCGTCCTGCGCCGAACGGCCCAGAGCACTGATGTAGGTGCGATACACCGAGAAATGCACGATCAGTTCCTGCAGCGCGCGACGGATCGCGCCCAGCGTCAGGTCACGGGTCATCAGGTCATCCCGGGCCACTTGCAACAACGCCTGGGCGACACTTTCGAAATCCCCGGCCAGCGAGCCATTGAGAATCTGCTGGCGTGCCAGTTGGGCTTCCTGGCGGAAGTCAGCCGGGCGCCCGCTATAGCGGTGCCAGAGCTCACCCAAGGTGGGTTGACCGGCGGGATCGTGTTGCAGCAGCGACAACTGGTTCATGAACTCGTAGCCGGTGGTGCCATCCACCGACCAGTCGCGATGCAGGGTTTCGCCTTCGCCCAGGATCTTTTCCACATAGATCGGCAGGTGTCGACCCGCTGCCAGGCTGTCGACGCGTCGCCGCAGTTTGCGACAGTACCCCCGTGGGTCGGCGAGGCCGTCGATGTGGTCGATGCGCAACCCGTCGACCAGTCCTTGTTCCACCAGCTGGAAGATCTTCGCGTGGGTCGCCTCGAACACCGCTGGGCGCTCGACGCGCAAACCGCCCAACTCGTTGACATCGAAAAAACGCCGCCAGTTGATGTCGTCCGCAGCGGTGCGCCAACTGGCGAGGCGGTAGCTCTGGCGCTCCAGCAAGTCATGCAAGCGTTGAAAACCTTCGCTGGTCAGAGAATCGTAGGCCTGCAGGTTTTGTTCGATGGCTTGCAGTATTGCGGGATCGCTGGCCAGTTCGCGCAATGCTTCTTTTAACGCAGTCGCCAGGGTGTAGGCATCTGTCTGATAGCTCAAGGCGTTGAACCGGTCCGCCAGCAATTTCAGTGGCTCGGCATCCGTCTTGAGCAGCTCGCCGTAATGACTGGGGCATATCGGAAAGTGATGATCGTAATGCTCCACATGAAACGCGCCGCGCTGCGCATTGAAACGCAGCGCCAGGGTGCCGTCCTGCAAGGCGATGCCGTAGTCGCTGCCCAGGAAGGGCAACAGCAACTGGCCTTCCATCAAGGGGTCGGGCGAGTGCCACTGGATATCGAAGAATTCGCCGTACGGGCTCAGGCGTCCCCACTCCAGCAAGTCCAGCCACCAGGGATTGTCGTTACCGCCGACCGCCATGTGGTTGGAGACGATGTCGAGGATCAACCCCATGTTCTGGTCACGCAGCGCGGCGACCAGGCGGCGCAGCGCAGATTCACCGCCCAGTTCCGGGTTGACCGTGGTCGGGTCCACCACGTCATAGCCGTGCATGGAGCCCGCGCGGGCGCTCAGCAGCGGCGATGCGTATACGTGGCTGATGCCCAGGCGGGCGAAGTAGGGCACCAGCGGCACGGCATCATCGAGAGTAAAACCCTTGTGAAATTGCAGCCGCAGGGTGGCCCGCAGCGGCGCGATAGCGACCGGGTTCATTGGTCACGCTCGGCCGCCTGAAGTCGCGCGCAGGCGAGCAGTTCCAGGCGTCTGGCGGCGTCCGGGCCATCGAGCAAGGCTTCGCTGGTAACGGGTAACCGGCGGGACCAGTTGGGGTGGGTATCGATGGTGCCGGGCAGGTTGGCCTGCTGTTCAATGCCCAGTGCATCCTCCAGAGGCAGCAGTACCAGCGGGGCGCGGGTGTGGCCGAGGAAACGCACACTGGCGTCGAGGACCTGATCGGTTTCGTGTGACTCTTCGCGAAAGTTCTGCGGGTCTTGGCTCAAGGTCCGGCGCAGGCCTTCGCGTTCGCGCTCGCGATGCTGGCGCCACTCGATTTCAGAACTGGCATCGACCAGGCCGAGGCGGGCGTTCCAGTCGATGTCGCGGCCATGCCACCAGCCATTGAGGGTGGGCAGGTCGTGGGTACTGGTGGTGGCGAGGGCGTTGTCCGGCCAGTCGAGGATCGGTTTGAAGTGAGTGTTGTCCTGTTCGAACAGCAACACTCGCATACCCAGGATCGAACGGGCGCTGAGTTTTTCCCGCAGACCGTCCGGCACCGTGCCCAGGTCTTCGCCGAGGACGATGGCCTGGTGGCGATGGGACTCGAGGGTCAGCAGGCGCAGCAAGTCGTCAAACGGGTAATACAGGTAAGCCCCATCAGCGGGCGATGCGCCATTGGGGATCACCCACAACCGTTGCAAGCCCATGACATGGTCGATCCGCAGGCCACCGGCGTGGGCGAAGTTGGCGCGCAGCATTTCAATGAACGCACGAAAGCCGTTGCGCACCAGGCCTTCGGGGGAAAACGCAGAGATGCCCCAACCCTGGCCGGTGCGGTTGAGAATGTCCGGTGGCGCGCCAACGGTGAGGGAAGCGAGCAATTCGTCCTGGCGGCTCCAGGCCTGGCTGCCACCGCCATCGGCACCAACGGCCAGGTCGGCGATCAGGCCAATGCCCATGCCGCTGCTGCGGGCGGCGGCTTGCGCGCGCTCCAGGCAACGGGTGATCAACCATTGACAGAAGGCGAAGAAGCCGATGCGGCCAGCGTTCTCTTCGGCGAATTCGGCCAGGGCAGCGCTGCGCGGGTTGCGCCACTGCGGCGGCCACTCACGCCAGTCGAGGCTTTCGCCCCGGGCGGCACGGGTTTCTTGAATGGCCTCGAAGCGGCAATGATTTTCCAGCGCTTCACCGCCGGCATGGCGAAAGCTGCTGAAGTCGGCGTGCAGTGGATGTTCGCCGTGCACGAATCCGTCGTACAGCGCCTGTAATAGGCGATGCTTGGCTTCGGCAGCGGCCGGCCAATCGATCAATGGCAGTTCTTGCAAACGCAGAAGTTCGGCAGCCAGGCCGGTGGCATCGATAGCGGTGCGCATCGCGCGCTCACCGAGAATCGCCCCCGGCGCGCAATACAGGCTATTGAGAAACAGACGGCTTGACGGCGAATAGGGGCTATAGCGCTGGGTGTCGTTGG
Source organism: Pseudomonas sp. V98_8 (assembly GCF_029967975.1). NCBI lineage: Bacteria > Pseudomonadati > Pseudomonadota > Gammaproteobacteria > Pseudomonadales > Pseudomonadaceae > Pseudomonas > Pseudomonas sp. V98_8. The sequence goes on along the minus strand of NZ_JASCAE010000049.1, from coordinate 8,559 downwards.
CAAACATGGCATGCAAGGGACTGATCGCCAGTGCGTCGGCGCCGCGTTCGCCCGCCACCCGGGCCAGGTCTTCCAGTGCCTGGGTGTCGCCAAAGCCGCCATCGCCGGCACGGCGCAATGCATACAGTTGCACGCTCAGGCCCCAGGCGCGCGGGATCGGGCTGTCCACCGCATCGGCTACGCTGTAGCAGCGGGCGGGAGCCACGGCCAGGGTAAAGCTTTGTCCATCGATCTTGACGTGTTGGTAACCGACCGGGATCAGCCCCGGCAGAACGGCTTCGGCATCCAGCTTGAGACTGAGTTTCGAGCCATCTTCAAGATGGATCTCGCAGGGTGTCAGCGGCTCAAAAAAGTGCGCCAGGTTGAGTCCCACGCCGACATCGGCGGTGATCAGAGGCGGCAGGTGCCGGGTCTGTTGTACTTGTTGCAGTTCGAGCAGGCTGGCGTCGATTTCCTGGGCGCTGCCGGCCGGGTGGCCGAGTCCCGTGAGGACGTTGCGCAGTACCGAAGGCGCGACTTTTTGCGGACGACCATTGGCGTCGATCCAGTCGACCGCCAGGCCAGCCCGGCTAGCAAGTATTTCCAGTTGCGCATCACTCATTGGCGCTCTCCATCAAGGTGTAGCAAAGGGGCCGCGGCCGTGAGGCTGACAATTGCGCAATACGGGGGCAAGGTGCCCTGGTCCAGCCGTTGGCCAGACCCGGGCGGGTGTTCGAACAGCAAGCTTGCGTCCACCTGTGGCACATGGCAGACCGGCGTGTCGCTGAGGTTGAGGTCGATGCGCAATTGACTGCCATCGCCCAGGCACCATGACGCGCTGACCGCGCCAAAACCCAGCACCTGTGCATTGCGCGCCCGGGTCCCGGGCAAGTGCGGGACGAGGTGCCGATGGCGGATCTGCAGCAGTTGGCGGTAGAACTCATGCATCGCCGAAGCCCCGTTGACCGTGAGGGTAGGGCGGGACGCTTCGAAGGTCTGTGGTGCGTTGGGATCGGGAATCCGTTCACGTTGATGCGGGTCGGCAAACGCGCTGAACGCGGCAAATTCATTGCGCCGGCCTTCGCGCACCAAGCGTGCGAGTTCGCCGTGGTGGCTGGTGAAAAACAGGAACGGTTGTTCGGCGGCAAACTCATCGCCCATGAACATCAGGGGAATCATCGGTGACAGCAGCAACAGCGCCGTCGCGGCTTTTAATGCGTCGGGGTGGGCCAGTTGATGCAGTCGCTCGCCAAAGGCGCGGTTGCCGATCTGGTCGTGATTCTGCAAGAACAGCACGAACGCGCTGGGTGGCAAATGCCCGCTGGGCTCGCCGCGCGCTTGGCCATGGCGGTTGAGGTGGCCCTGGAACACAAAGCCCTGGCTCAGGCAGCGGGCCAGCTGTTCGGTGGGATTTTTTGCATAGTCGGCGTAATAGGCATCGGTCTCGCCGGTCAGCAGCACGTGCAAGGCGTTATGACCGTCATCGTTCCACTGTGCGTCGAAACCCTGTTCGAGCAGGCTGGCCTGGTTATGTTCGTTTTCCACCACCAGCCACACATGTCGCGACGGATCGGTTTGCTGGCGCACCCGCTGGGCCAGTTCCTGGAGAAAGTCCGGGTCTTCGATGGCATGCACCGCGTCCAGGCGCAAGCCGTCAAAGCGGTACTCCAGCAACCACATCAAGGCGTTGTCGATGAAGAAGTCGCGCACCTCGCGCCGGCGAAAATCGATGGCCGCTCCCCATGGCGTGTGCAGGTCTTCGCGGAAGAACCCCTTGGCGTAGCGGTGCAGGTAATTGCCATCCGGCCCGAAGTGGTTGTAGACCACGTCGAGCATCACCGCCAGGCCAAGGCCATGGGCGGTGTCGATAAGGTGCTTGAGTTGCTCGGGAGAACCGTAGGAGGCCTGGGGTGCATAGAGCAGCACCCCGTCGTAGCCCCAATTGCGTTCGCCGGGAAACTGCGCGATCGGCATCAACTCGATTGCGGTGACCCCAAGCTCCACCAGATGTGCCAGGTGCTCCTCCACGGCGAGAAAGCCGCCGAGGGCGCCGACGTGCAACTCGTAGATCACCGCTTCATTCCACGGACGTCCCAGCCAGGTGCTGTGCCGCCACTGGTAGGCCAACGGGTCGACCACCACGCTGTACTGGTCAATGTCCCCGGCCTGGGCGCGGGAGGCCGGGTCGGGCACCTCCAGTTCGCCATCGATGTTGTAGCGGTATCGGGTACCCGCCGGGCAGCGGGTGTTGATCACGAACCAACCGTCGGCCTGAGGCAGCAACGGCAAGGACTGTCCATTTTCCAGTTCGACACTGACGTAGAACGCATCGGGTGCCCACAACGCGAATCGCGTGTTTTGCGGGTCCAGTTTGATTGCGCCGTGGGGCCAGGTCTCAAGGGTCCGTAACGGCATTGCGTGAGCCTCTTACTGTTTGTGCGATTTCCCCAAGGCTTTGGCTACAAGCTGCTCGTAGAGTTCGGCATAGGGTTCGACCGCCTTGCACCAGTTGAACGGTGCCGCCATGGCGCGGCAGCGCATGGCATTGAGCAGGTCGGGGAAGGCGAACACCTTGAACGCTCGGCTCAAGGCTTGCTGATAACTGTCCACCGTGGATTCATTGAACAGGAAGCCGGTCACGCCATCTTCAATGGTGTCTGCCAGGCCACCGGTATTGCGCGCCACCGGCAACGAGCCGAAACGCTGGGCGTACATCTGGCTGAGGCCACAAGGTTCATAGCGCGACGGCATCAAGAGGAAATCGCTACCGGCAAACATCCGTCGGGCATCGGTTTCGTTGAAGCCGATGCGCACACCGATCTGCCCTGGAAAACGCAGGGCCAGTTCGCGCATGGCTTGTTCTTCTTCCGGCTCGCCACGACCGATGATGGCGATCTGGCCGCCGGATTTGACGATGTATTCGGAGACCGCTTCGGTCAGGTCCAGGCCTTTTTGGTAAACCAGGCGCGAAACCACGGCAAATAGCGGGCCTTCACTGTCTTGCAGGCCGAACAACTGGCGAACGTGGGCGGCGTTGACCGCCTTGCCGTCCCAGTCACCGATTTTGAAGGGGCAGAACAGGTGCGGGTCGGTGGCCGAATCCCAGCTTTCGTCGATGCCGTTGGGAATGCCGCTGAGCAGGCCTTGCTGGGTCTTGGCGGCGAGAAATCCGTCGAGACCGCAGCCGAAGTCCGGGGTGGTGATTTCCTGGGCGTAGGTCGCGCTGACTGTGGTGATGTGGCTCGAATAGGCCATGCCAGCCTTCAGGAACGACATCTTGCCGTAGAACTCCATGCCTTCCTGTTGCAAGGCGTGCTGCGGAATGCCCAGCTCGGGGCACGACCCCAGGCTCGTCACGCCCTGGTACGCCAGGTTATGGATGGTGAACAGGGTCGGCGTGCGCTGCCCACGCCAGTGCATATAGGCAGGGGCCAGGCCAGCGGGCCAGTCATGGGCGTGCACCAGGTCCGGGCACCAGTGGATCTGTGCAAGGTTGGCGGCAATATCGGCGGCCGCCAGGCCCAGGCGGGCGAAACGGATATGGTTGTCCGGCCAGTCGCGGCCGTTGTTGGCGCCATAGGGTGAACCTTCGCGCTCGTAGAGCTCAGGGCAGATCAACACATAAATGACCAGACCGTCAGGCATGTCCATGCGCCCGATCTTGCACGGCGGGAGCGCCGCGTGACCACCGAGTTCACCGATGATGTGAATCGGATTTTCACTGTGCATGACCTGCGGATAACCGGGGATCAGGACACGCACATCGTGCAGGTGTGCCATGGCCCGGGGCAGCGCGGCGGAAACGTCTCCCAGGCCGCCGGTTTTCACCAGGTCGGCAATTTCGGAGGTGACGAACAACACTTTCTTCTTATTGGGATTCTGACTGGCCACCGGCGCCAGCGTCCGGGTATTGGTAACGCTGATCGGTTGGGCACTGAGAGCAGTCGCGGCGCTCGATTCGCCGATCTGTTGATGAGCCAGCTCTCCCTGAACATCCAAAGCCGCACTAATCATATGAATCTCCCGTGTTGTTGATCTAGTTCTTGGGTCTGGCAAAACGTTACCTGGCCAATGGGTGTGGCCACGCGCAAAGCGCTACGCCTCGGCGAGCAAGCGCTCCCCAAATGCGCTGAAGCAAAATGGGTGAATTAACCATTGCAAGGATTGCACCAGTCGCAACGCACCTTCTTTTTACTCGACCGATCCCGCGTGGCAAAAGTTTCGACTTTTTTTCCACTTTTTGACTGACCGGTCGCCCTCGGGGAAATCAGTCTAGGCCAGAACTTAGAGCGGTAAAGTGCTGATGGCAAAATTGTTCGACAATCGGTTGTTTAGGTACGAACGTGCCTGGTACCGGCGCGAAAGCACCGACGAAATGCAGTTTTTTTTGAATGTTCGCCCTGGAAATTCACCGGGTGGTCACAAAGCTGTGCGTAACGTCTTAATATGCATGCACCGTTATGGTGCGTGTGCAAGTCCCGCTTTTGGCTGAACCACTGCCTTGCTGCCTTGTTATAGTTCAGGCTTCTTTTTTGCCCGCTAAAGGATCACTAGCATGTCTGAGTACACAGCGTTCAGCGTCGAACTGGTAGATAAAATCGCTCATGTGCAGATCAATCGCCCGGACAAGATCAACGCGATGAATGCTGCCTTCTGGACCGAGATCATCGAGATTTTCCAATGGATCGACGACACCGACGAAGTTCGGGTAGTGGTACTCAGTGGCGCCGGAAAGCATTTTTCCTCAGGCATTGACCTGATGATGCTGGCTGGCGTGGCCAATGAGCTGGGCAAGGACGTTGGACGCAATGCGCGCTTGCTGCGCCGCAAGATCCTTGATCTGCAGGCGTCCTTCAATGCGGTCGACCAATGCCGCAAACCGGTGCTCGCGGCCATCCAGGGTTATTGCCTGGGCGGTGCCATCGACCTGATTGCCGCCTGTGACATGCGCTACGCCGCCGAAGACGCGCAATTCTCGATCAAGGAAATCGATATCGGCATGGCTGCTGACGTCGGTACACTGCAACGCTTGCCGCGGATCATCGGGGACGGCATGCTGCGTGAACTGGCTTACACTGGTCGCATTTTCGGCGCCGAAGAAGCGCGAGGCATGGGCCTGGTCAATCGCGTCTACAGCGATACCGCCAGCCTGCTCGACGGCGTCATGGGCATCGCCCGCGAGATTGCGAGCAAGTCGCCGATTGCCGTTACTGGCACCAAGGAGATGATCAGCTATATGCGCGATCATCGCATCGACGACGGCCTGGAATACGTCGCCACCTGGAACGCCGCCATGCTGCAATCGACCGATCTGCGCGTGGCCATGGCCGCCCATATGAGCAAACAGAAACCCGAATTTCTGGATTGATTGAAAAATGACTCCACGCTGGACCACGGCAGTACTGGACACCGACCAGCCCGGCGGCTGGGCGGTAGCGCGCAGCCCCGAAGGCTTTTTGTTCGATGACAACGGCGCATTGTTCCCCCGGGAATGGCTCAAGCGCCAGGACCTGGCGATACTCGCCGAGCACGGTATTGGCCATCTGGATGGCGAACCTGTCTATCTGCTGGAGTTGCGCGCCCACAGCGAGGTGCCGGGCTGTAACTGGAAAGGCTTGCGGGCGTTCATGCTCGAAGGCGATCACACGGTGTTCAAGGTCCTGGGTTACGCGGCGCAGATCGGCACCTGGGCCCGCGAGCACCGTTTTTGCGGCAACTGCGGCCAGGCCATGATCCAGGTGCCGCGTGAGCGGGCGATGTATTGCCAGCCGTGCGATTTACGCAGCTATCCGCGGATTTCCCCAAGCATGATCGTGCTGGTGACCCGTGGCGATGAGGTGCTGCTGGCACGCTCGCCGCGCTTCGTCGCCGGGGTCTACAGCACGTTGGCAGGGTTTGCCGAACCTGGCGAATCGGCTGAGGATTGCCTGATTCGCGAGGTGCGTGAAGAAGTGCAGATCGAAGTGAAGAACGTCCAGTACCTGGGCAGCCAGTGCTGGCCGTTCCCGCACTCGATGATGCTCGGCTTCCATGCCGAATACGCCGGTGGCGAGATCGTCTGCCAGGAGGACGAGATCGAAGACGCCCAGTGGTTCAATGTGCATGATCTACCGCCGTTGCCGGCCTCACGCTCGATCGCCCGCTACCTGATCGACGTCTACGTGGCGCGGCGCTTAGGCCACGCTGAACCAGTGTTGCCAGGCTAGCCGGACGGTCAGGCCCAACACCACGGTGATGAACACCGGACGAATGAACTTCGCGCCGCCGCTGATGGCGGTGCGGGCGCCGAAGAACGCCCCGACCATCACCGACAGGCCCATGCTCAGGCCGATGATCCAGTCCACTTGCCCGGAAAACACGAACACCGACAACGCCGCAATGTTGCTGACGAAGTTCATGCTGCGCGCCACGCCGCTGGCTTTCACCAGGTCGATCGGGTACATCAGCAGGCTGCTGACGGTCCAGAACGCGCCTGTACCGGGACCGGCCACGCCATCGTAGAAGCCGAGGCTGAAGCCTTGGGTCGATTGCCACTTTTTCCTGATCGGGGCGTTGCTGTCCAGCGGCGCCTTGGGCGTGCCACCGAACAAAAGATAAAGGCCACAGGCGAACACGATCACTGGCAGCATCTTGTTCAACCATTCGGCCGGCAAGTAATGAGCGACGACCGCACCGGTCAGTGCTCCGACCAGGGTGCCGACGATGGCGTGTGTCCACTGCCTGGGGTGGAACAACTTGCGGCGGTAAAAAGTGAAGCTGGCCGTGGCCGAGCCAAAGGTCGAACTGAGTTTGTTGGTGCCCAGCACCAGGTGCGGCGGCAGGCCAGCGGTCAGCAAGGCCGGGGTGGTCAACAGGCCGCCGCCGCCAGCGATGGCGTCGATGAAACCGGCAATGAAAGCGACAATGGCCAGGATGGCCAGGGTTGTGAGGTCAACGCTGAGTTCGAAAGGCATGGAATCGGCTTAATCGGCGGGGGGCAGCGAAGGGCTGCAGGGAAGGGCCGGTATCTTACCCATATCCAACTCTTGCTGCGACCGCGCTGACGCAACCCCCTGTAGGAGCTGCCGCAGGCTGCGATCTTTGATCTTGTTTTTGAGGGGGCAAGATCAAAAGATCGCAGCCTGCGGCAGCTCCTACGGGGATCGGGCTCAGATTTTACGGTCAGGCCCATTGCCGATCTGCCACACGAACGGCGGCTCGGTCCGGTTGATTTCCCAGTCTCCGACAATCCGCGACTTGTAGATCACCGGATTGTGCGACGACACGGTACGCGCATTGCGCCAGTGCCGATCCAGCGATTTGCCCTGGCGAATATCCGAAGCCCCCAGCGCATTGAACAACTGCGTGGACGCGCGCTGGATCAACTCCGTGACCACCACCTGTGCTTTCGCCGATTCGATTTCCGCTGCGACATTTGCCGCATGCTCCCGTTGTTCATCGCCGGCGAACCTCGCCAGATAAGCCTGTTGTGCCGGCTGCGCCGCCCGTAAAGTGGCGGCCTCGGCGGCATACACCCACGCGGCAATATCGCCGACCACTTGCTGGACCTGCGCATCCTCACTGACGCGCTGGGCATTGCCATGGCTGTAGATGCGTTGGCGTTCGCGCACCTGCCGGGACACATCGCGCAACGCTGCACGGCCAATCCCGGCCAGTGTTGCCAGCAACACCAACTGATAAAACGCGGTCTGGTATTTGAAGCGCGTAGCGAAGTCGATGATGTTTTGTGCGTCCACCTCGGCGTCGACAAAGCGCGACGTGCCGCTGCCCGTGGTGCGCTGGCCGAACCCGTCCCAGTCGTCACTTTGCACGATCCCAGGCTGGCGCGTGCGCACCGCGGCAATCACGTCGCCACCGGTGTCGCTACGTTGGGCATACACATCGATCCAGTCGGAAAACAGGCTGCCGGTGCTGTAGAACTTCTCGCCGTTCAGCCGCCATTGCTCGCCGTGGAGCGACACCTTGGTGATGACGTCGCCAATCGCCACGTTGCCGATTTCGGTCCAGGCGCAACCGACGACGTCACCGTCTACAAACCGTTTGAACCAAATGTCCCGGGCCGTGCCAGGCGGGGAATTGAGGCGATCTTCGGCAAAGGCGAAGTGACCGCGCAATGCCTGTGGAATGTTCGAGTCAGCCTCGGCCAGTTCGATCAGTAATTCAACCAGCTGCGGCAGCGAGGCGCCGCCACCGCCGTATTCAACGGGCACCCGCACTGCGCCAAAGCCAGCGTCCTTGAGCCATTGGATCGGCTCATGGGGCATGGGTGCGCGACTGCTCGCGTTGGAGGGCCCCTTCGGCGATTCGCTGGAAAATCGGGCGATACCGGGCGGCCAGCGCTTCGTAGTCAGTGCCGATGGACAGCGGGTTGATTACCTGGTGTTCGGTCATGGAAACAGCTCCTTGGCTGGGCAGAAAAAATGATGTTCGTGCAAGGAGCGATTGCACAGTCCATGCCGGAGGCTGGCGCGTGGATTTACTGGCCGGCGCTAATACCATGACGTCCTCAACTGTTGCCGGATCAACACTGCATCAGCAAATTGCTTCTGACACAGCTCAATCATTGTGGGAGCGGGGCGG
>NZ_JASCAE010000048.1:0-97853 GCF_029967975.1 Pseudomonas sp. V98_8 | reverse complement strand
CGACGCTGCTCAAGGGCACCAACAAGATGCGCGTGTTCCAGGAAGAAATCTTTGGTCCGGTGGTGAGCATCACCACCTTCAAGGACGAAGCCGAAGCCCTGGCCATCGCCAACGACACCGAGTTCGGCCTGGGTGCCGGCCTGTGGACCCGCGACATCAACCGCGCCTACCGCATGGGCCGGGCGATCAAGGCCGGTCGCGTGTGGACCAACTGCTACCACCTGTACCCGGCGCATGCCGCGTTCGGTGGCTACAAGAAGTCCGGCGTCGGCCGTGAAACCCACAAGATGATGCTCGACCACTATCAGCAGACCAAGAACCTGCTGGTGAGCTACGACATCAATCCGCTGGGCTTCTTCTAAAAACCAGGGCGATGCAGGTATTCCTGCGTCGCCCCTTACACCGCTCTCGCGAGCAAGCCCGCTCCCACAGGGGTTTTGTGTGGCCCCACTGGAATGGGTAGACACAAGTCCACTGTGGGAGCGGGCTTGCTCGCGAAGGCGTCCTTAACGACAACATCAAAACATCGCCCTGCCTCTCTGGCACGGGCTTTGCGTGCCCGCTCTCCAAGCAAACGCAACTCCCGAAAGTCCAACAAGATCAAAAAATAAAAGACAGCGAGGACTTATGACAACTACCACACAGCTCAAACCCACACTCGGCACCCTGCATTTATGGGGCATTGCCGTTGGCCTGGTGATCTCCGGCGAATACTTCGGCTGGAGTTACGGCTGGGGCACCGCCGGGACCCTGGGGTTCCTCGTCACCGCCCTGATGGTGGCAACGATGTACACCTGCTTCATCTTCAGTTTCACCGAATTGACCACGGCGATTCCCCATGCCGGCGGGCCGTTTGCCTACAGTCGGCGAGCCTTCGGTGAAAAAGGCGGATTGATCGCCGGCATCGCCACCCTGATCGAATTCGTATTTGCGCCGCCAGCCATCGCCATGGCCATCGGTGCCTATCTGAATGTGCAATACCCGGAACTGGACCCGAAAATCGCCGCCGTCGGCGCCTACTTCGTGTTCATGACCCTCAATATTCTCGGCGTCAGCATCGCCGCCACCTTCGAACTGGTGGTGACCGTGCTGGCGGTCGCCGAACTGCTGGTGTTCATGGGCGTGGTCGCGCCAGGGTTCAGTTTCAGCAATTTCGTGCTCAATGGCTGGTCTGGCTCCAGTGAATTCACTATCGCGTCCATTCCCGGCATTTTCGCCGCCATTCCCTTCGCCATCTGGTTCTTTCTTGCCATCGAAGGCGCCGCCATGGCAGCCGAGGAAGCCAAGGACCCGAAACGCACGATTCCCCGGGCATACGTCAGCGGCATCCTGACCCTGGTGTTCCTGGCCATCGGCACAATGGTAATGGCTGGCGGCGTCGGCGACTGGCGTCAACTGGCAAACATCAACGACCCGCTACCCCAGGCCATGAAAGCGGTAGTCGGCAACAATTCGACCTGGATGCACATGCTGGTCTGGATCGGCCTGTTTGGCCTGGTGGCGAGTTTCCACGGAATCATTCTCGGCTACTCCCGGCAGTTCTTCGCCCTGGCCCGCGCCGGTTACCTGCCGCGCAGCCTGGCCAAGCTTTCGCGCTTCCAGACCCCGCACCGGGCGATCCTGGCCGGTGGCGTCATCGGCATTGCAGCCATCTACAGCGATGGCCTGGTCAACCTGCAAGGCATGTCGCTGACGGCGGCGATGATCACCATGTCGGTATTTGGTGCCATCGTCATGTACATCATCAGTATGCTGAGCCTGTTCAAATTGCGTAAAACCGAGCCGAACCTCGAGCGCACCTTCCGCGCACCGGGTTATCCGGTCGTACCGGGGATTGCGCTGTTCCTGGCGCTGGTGTGCCTGGTCGCGATGGCGTGGTTCAACACCTTGATCGGCCTGATCTTCCTTGGCTTCATGGCGGCCGGCTACCTGTATTTCCAATTGACCGCGCGGCAACGCTCCGAAGCACCAGCTGACGCTATGCTCGAAGGTATCTAGCAGCCCGGCAACGCCCTATCAAGGTGCACACCACGCCCCTGTAGGAGCTGTCGAGTGCAACGAGGCTGCGATCTTTAAAGGCAAGATCAAAAGATCGCAGCCTCGTTGCACTCGACGGCTCCTACAAAGGATAAGCAGTGAATTTGAGTTATTTGGAGGACACCGCCCATGGCCGTTTATGCCCATTCCGTCGGCGCCCAGACCTATCGCTTTGAAAACCTCAAGGAAGTGATGGCCAAGGCCACCCCGGCACGCTCCGGTGACTACCTGGCTGGCGTCGCCGCCCTCAATGACGGCGAGCGCGTCGCTGCGCAGATGGTGCTGGCCGACATCCCGCTGAGCCACTTCCTGCAGGAAGTCCTGATTCCCTATGAGACCGATGAAGTCACCCGCCTGATCATCGACACCCACGATAAACAGGCTTTCGCAGTGGTCAGCCATCTCACCGTCGGCGGTTTTCGCGACTGGCTGCTCAGCGACGCCGCCGACGAACAGGTCCTGCGCGCCCTCGCCCCCGGCCTGACCCCGGAAATGGCGGCTGCCGTGTCGAAGATCATGCGCGTACAGGACCTGGTGCTGGTCGCGCAGAAAATCCGGGTCGTTACGCAGTTCCGCGGCACCTTGGGCCTGCGCGGTCGCCTGTCTACCCGCCTGCAACCCAACCACCCGACTGACGAACCGGCCGGCATTGCCGCGAGCATTCTGGATGGACTGCTGCACGGAAACGGTGACGCCATGATCGGCATCAACCCGGCCACCGACAGCATCGCCTCGATCTGCGCCATGCTGGAGATGCTCGATGCGATCATCCAACGCTACGAAATCCCGACCCAGGCGTGTGTACTGACCCATGTCACCACCTCGATCGAGGCGGTCAATCGCGGCGTACCCCTGGACCTAGTATTCCAGTCGATCGCTGGCACCGAGGCGGCCAACGCCAGCTTCGGCATCAATCTCAATGTGCTCAAGGAAGGGTACGACGCCGGCTTGAGCCTCAACCGCGGCACGCTCGGCAAGAACCTGATGTATTTCGAAACCGGCCAGGGCAGCGCCCTGTCGGCCAATGCCCACCACGGCGTCGACCAACAAACCTGCGAGACCAGGGCTTACGCCGTGGCCCGCCATTTCAAGCCGTTCCTGGTGAACACCGTAGTCGGGTTCATCGGGCCCGAATACCTCTATAACGGCAAGCAGATCATCCGTGCCGGCCTCGAAGACCACTTCTGCGGCAAGCTGCTGGGCGTGCCGATGGGCTGCGATATCTGTTACACCAACCACGCCGAGGCCGACCAGGATGATATGGACACCCTGTTGACCCTGCTTGGGGTCGCCGGGATCAACTTCATCATGGGCATCCCCGGCTCCGACGACATCATGCTCAACTACCAGACCACGTCGTTCCACGATGCGTTGTACGCCCGCCAGACGCTGGGGCTCAAGCCTGCGCCGGAGTTCGAGCAATGGCTGGCGAAAATGGGTATTTTCACGCAGCCGGACGGCAAGGTCCTCTTCGGTAACAGCCTGCCGCCGGCCTTCCGCCAGGCCTTGGCGCAATTGGGATGAGTGTCGATATGGAAAAACCACCTTTTGATCCGCACAACCCGTGGCTGGAACTGCGACGCCTCACCCCAGCACGCATTGCCCTGGGCCGCACCGGCACCAGCCTGCCGACCCGTGCACAACTGGACTTCCAGTTTGCCCACGCCCAGGCGCGAGACGCGGTGCACTTGCCGTTTGACCATGTCGCCCTCAGCGAGCAATTGGCCGAATGCGGTCGCGACAGCTTGTTGCTGCATAGCGCTGCAACCGATCGCAACAGTTATCTGCAACGCCCCGATCTGGGGCGAAAATTGAGCGTGGAGTCGGTAAAAAAACTGCGCGAATACGCCGCCGCCAATCCTGCCGGGGTCGATCTTGCCATCGTAGTGGCCGACGGTTTGTCGGCATTGGCCGTGCATCGCCATACCCTGCCGTTCCTGGCGCGCTTTGCCGAGCAAAGTTCGGCCGATGGATGGTCAATGGCACCGGTGCTGCTGGTGGAACAGGGGCGGGTCGCGGTAGCCGACGAAATCGGCGAACTGTTGGGTGCAAAAATGACTGTGATCCTGATCGGCGAACGCCCTGGCCTGAGCTCTCCAGACAGCCTGGGATTATATTTCACCTATAATCCGAAGGTCGGCCTGACCGACGCCTATCGCAATTGCATCTCGAATGTGCGCCTTGAAGGCTTGACTTACGGCATGGCGGCACACCGTTTGCTGTATTTGATGCGCGAGGCATGCCGGCGACAGCTATCGGGCGTCAACCTGAAGGACGAAGCGCAGGTGCAAACGCTGGAGTCAGACGCAGGAGCGGACATTAAAGGAAATTTCCTACTGGATTCGCCGCAAACCTGAACCGCTTCCGCATTGCACTTTCCAATCCTTTTCAGGCAGGATCGATGCACGGCTGCCAGTGAGTACCCTTTGCCGCCAAAGCACGTGAAGACAGCCACTTGAAGACGAGAACTACCATGCGGATTATTCAAGCGACCCTCGAACACCTGGATCTGCTCACCCCATTGTTCGTCAAATATCGCGAGTTTTATGGCTCCCTGGCGTACCCGGACTCGTCCCGGGCGTTCCTCGAGAAACGCCTGCGGCGCAAGGAATCGGTGATCTACCTGGCACTGTCCGATGACGACAGCAACAAACTGTTGGGCTTCTGTCAGCTGTACCCCAGCTTTTCTTCGCTTTCGCTCAAACGCGTTTGGATCCTAAACGACATCTACGTCGCCGAAGACGCCCGCCGCCAGTTGGTCGCCGACAACCTGATCCGCACGGCGAAGAAAATGGCCAAGGAAACCAACGCGGTGCGCATGCGCGTGTCCACCAGCAGCAACAACGAAGTGGCGCAGAAAACCTACGAATCCATCGGATTCAAGGAAGACACCGAGTTCAAGAACTACATATTGCCGATCAGCGACGAGTTGTAAGGAAAAAAAGATCGCAGCGTTCGGCCGAAGGCTGCGATCTGGTTCTCGCAGAAATCCCCTGCTACAAACGCCACACGCTTTTCACTTCCCAGCCCGTATAATTCCGTTCTTTCCGGCTTGTAAGAAAAACTACCTCCTGTCTGTAGTCTTACGCGAAGTCATCCGCAGGCCTGCCGAACCGGGCCGTTACCACAGGTGCCGTCCATGGATTTCAACCCGCTCGATCTCGTCCTGCATCTCGATGTCTACCTCGATTTGCTGGTCAACAACTACGGGCCATGGATCTACGCCATTCTCTTCCTGGTGATCTTCTGTGAAACCGGCCTGGTGGTCATGCCTTTCCTGCCGGGCGATTCGCTACTGTTCATCGCTGGCGCCGTCGCGGCCGGTGGCGGCATGGACCCGGTTTTGCTGGGCGGCTTGCTGATGCTCGCGGCGATCCTCGGTGACAGCACCAACTACATCATCGGACGAACGGCGGGCGAACGATTGTTCAGCAACCCGAACTCGAAGATCTTCCGGCGCGACTACCTGCAACAAACCCACGACTTCTATGACAAGCACGGCGGCAAAACCGTGACCTTGGCGCGTTTCCTGCCGATCATCCGCACCTTTGCCCCTTTCGTCGCCGGCGTCGCGAAAATGCCTTACCCGCGCTTCTTCGCCTTCAGTGTGCTGGGCACGGTGCTCTGGGTCGGTGGCCTGGTCACTCTGGGTTACTTCTTCGGCAACGTACCCTTCATCAAATCGAACCTGTCGCTGCTGGTGGTCGGCATCATCCTGCTGTCGCTGGTGCCGATGATCATTGGTGTCGTGCGCAGCCGTTTTGGCAGCTCGAACTCCAAAACCGCATCGCGCTGACAGAATGTGGTCCCTTGCCGCCTGGCGACGTCGACGCATCCTGGCCAGGCACCCGATAGCCGACGACATGTGGCAGCGGGTGCGTCATCACCTGAGTTTCCTGGATGGCATCAGCGCCGCCGAGGACCAGTGGCTGCGTGAAGCCTGCGTACTGTTTCTGCAAGACAAACACCTGACCGCCCTGCCCGGTGTCGAACTGCATCAGGAACAACGCCTGCTGCTCGCCGCCCAGGCGCAACTGCCGTTGCTGCATCTGGGCGACCTGAACTGGTATCAGGGTTTTCACGAAATCGTGCTCTACCCCGACGACTTCCTCAGTCCCCAGCGCCATCGCGACGCCAGTGGGGTCGAGCACGAATGGGACGGCGAGCACAGCGGTGAAGCCTGGCAGCAAGGGCCGATCATCCTGGCCTGGCCCGGTGTCATGGCCAGCGGCGGCTGGGAGGGCTACAACCTGGTGATCCACGAACTGGCGCACAAGCTCGACATGCTCAATGGCGATGCCAACGGCTTGCCCCCGCTGCACACGAACATGCGCGTCAGCGACTGGGCCAGGATCATGCAAGAGGCCTACGACGACCTCGACCGCCAACTGGAGCGCAATCCAGACGCCGAGACCGCCATTGATCCGTATGCCGCCGAAAACCCGGCCGAGTTTTTCGCCGTCACCAGCGAATATTTCTTCAGTGCCCCGGATTTGCTGCACGAGGCTTATCCACAGGTCTACGAGCAACTCAAGCTGTTCTATCGCCAGGACCCGCTGGCGAGGCTGCGGCAACTTCTGGCCGAGAACCCGGTCTATCAGGCACACGACTAAGGTCTACACGACCTCTGGTACGTGGCGTCGCCGTAGGAATATGCCTATAATCGCCGCCACTTTTTGGTCAATCCGGCCAAGTATTTCTGGTCAACTAACGGGGGCAACGCCCAATGAGCTACAGCAAGATTCCGGCTGGCAAAGACCTGCCGAACGACATCTACGTCGCGATCGAGATTCCGGCCAACCACGCGCCGATCAAATACGAAATCGACAAAGACAGCGATTGCCTGTTCGTTGACCGTTTCATGGCCACCCCTATGTTCTACCCGGCCAACTACGGTTACATCCCGAACACCCTGGCAGACGACGGTGACCCCCTCGACGTGCTGGTCGTAACCCCTTACCCGGTTGCTCCAGGTTCGGTGATCCGCGCTCGCCCAGTCGGCATCCTGAACATGACCGACGATGGCGGCGGCGATGCCAAAGTGATCGCGGTTCCACACGACAAGCTGTCCCAGCTGTACGTCGACGTGAAGGAATACACCGACCTGCCTCCACTGCTGATCCAGCAGATCGAGCACTTCTTCGCGAACTACAAAGATCTCGAAAAAGGCAAATGGGTGAAGATCGAAGGCTGGGACGGCGCAGACGCCGCCCGTGCTGCGATCACCCAGTCGGTTGCCAACTATAAAGGCTAAGAGCAGCTGCAGGCTTTGAGCCATCAGTTTCAAGAAGAACCCCGGTGATCCGGGGTTTTTTTTGGGCACCTGTAAAGCCGATTTAAACTATTCGTTTAACGCTTTAGGCTCTCAGGTTGCCCTGTTTATTTTTTACCCAACACGTCTCACATCAAGTCGTAAATTTCACGCGAAATTTGAACGGGACGTTTATTCAAACCCCCGACCGGCGCCAGTAGACTTCCGGTCATGAAAAAGAACACTAGCGGCCCTCGGTTTAAAGCGCTCCTTGAAGCAGCGAACATCACGACGACAGGTTTCGCCGAATTCCTGGATACGGCTCCGCAAAATGTACACAACTGGTACAGCCGCGGCGTGCCCGCCCATTGCATGGAAGAAGTCGCCAGAAAACTTTCGGTCAACAGCGACTGGCTGAAAACCGGCGAAGGCTCGAAAGACGCCAGGCACTTGCGCCTGCTCGACGACTCCGGCAACCCCTTCGACGCCCAGGCGATCCGAGGTGTCTACACCGTAGTCGAACCTATCGACATCGAATTGCCGTTCTACAAGGAAGTCATCACGGCCCCCGGTTCCAACAAGACCCACGTCGTCGAAGACCGCGAACAATGCCTGCGCCTGCCCCGCAGCCACCTCGACGCTTTGGAAATTAATCACACCGACGCCATCGGTGCCGCGATGATCGGCAACAGCATGGCCGAGAAAATCGATGACGGCTCCACCCTGGCGATCGATCGCGGGCTGACCCAGATTGTCGATGGCGAAATCTACGCAATCGAACATGACGGCATGCTGCGCATCAAATACCTGCACCGACTGCCGGGCAACTCCCTGCGCTTGCGCAGCCATAACCGCGCAGATTACCCCGATGAAATCTTCAGGCCGGCGCAAATCGAAGAGCAGAACATCAGGGTACTGGGCTGGGTATTCTGGTGGTCAACCCTGAACAAACGCCGGCCACCGATACCGTTCCTGTAACAACAAGGCGTATCTCGCGGACACCACAGGTATTGCGCACCACCGTAGGAGCGAGGCTTGCCCGCGAACGCGCCAGTCAATTCGCCGAAACCCTGCTCCACCCCCTGACTGAGCTCCCCAGAAACGCCCTCTCACACACCAAGCTGGGAATTTCACAAAAAAATCAGTATGCTGCGCCCCACATTTGCGCATCGACCCGCCAAGCGGCCCTGATCGCACCGACAAGGCAGATGACTTTCTCGCCAAGTCCCACAGCCGGACGCAAGATCCGGGTGTACGTTTTGAAGGCTGGCGCGGTTTACCAAAAATGAACCAAGCCAGTCCCCGAGAAGCCGGCCACAAGCCGGCTTTTTAATGCCCGTAATAATGTCATCCGCCAGTCTCTCTCACGGATAACTAAACGACTTAACCAACGTCAACTCCCCCACCGCCCGCATCGGCACCAGAAACGTCTCCATCTTCTCACTCGGCGTCCCCTCCTCCGTAATCACCGTCACCTGCGCCGTCGTCAGCGGTTGCACCGCATCCTCCTGCCCTTCCTCGTCGCTGCGATAGCCACCGCCAAAGTAATTCACATACACCAGATACTGCCCCTTGATCGGCGCGGGCATGGCGAAGATTTCCGGGCCGTAGCCGGTGGTGACGTCGACATCGAGTGCGGCGCCGTTGGCCACGGCGCGGTCGCCGTACCAGATGTGGGCGCCGTCGGGGGTAATCAGGTGCAGGTCAAGGTCGGTGCCGTCGCTGTCCCAGGCCAGTAGCACGCGCAGTTTGGCTGGAGTTGCTCCACCACTGGCGTTGAGGAATTGCACGCGGCGGCGTTGCTGGCCGTCTGGGCTGCGGACTTCAACGCTGTTGCTGCCATTGGGGAATGAGAACGGCCGATCGAAGCCGCCCGCGGGATCGATTTTCAGCGGCATGCTGACACCGTTGACGATCAGCCGTCCGGGCTCGCCGTTCTTCGGCGCGACTTTGATCTGACCTTTGATACGTGCGGTGTTTGCCTGTCCCGCCGGGGTGTTCACCGATGACGCCGGGTAGTTGACGACCTGCCGAAAATTTTCGCCTTCCCCTTCGGCGGCGCCGGCTCGCCAGCCGCCAGAGGGGGTGTCGAGTTTGACGCTGTCGGCGGCGGTTGCCGGCGATAGCACGGCAAACGCGCAGAGCAGCAGCAAGACCTGTGGATAACGATCAGTCATGGCCTATTCCAGCAAGAGGTGGCGGGCGAGCGCTTCGATGTAGGTTTCATCCTGGCCGTTCGGGTGCGCTTCGAAGGCCAGGTGCAGGTATTCGTGGGTCAAGTCGAGGCGGTCCTGCAGCGAGAGCACTCCGCGCGCGTAGATGCGCTGGCGTTCACGGTCGACGAAAGGACGGCCGAAGGCCAGGCGACATACGGCGAAGATGCTGACTTCGTTGTAGCCGGCTTCGCTTTCAAGACGGGGGCGCCAGCCGCGGCGTTGCTTTTGCAGCCAGTCTTGTGCGGCGGGCAGCGCCTCGCAGGAAGCAACAGGATTGTCCCAGCGGCTGAGGCTGGCGCGTGGGTAGGCATGGAGCAGGATGGCGTCGTAGCGCTGGCCGGCGTTGGCTTGGTCCACGGCAAGTTGCCAGGACAATCTGTCGAGGCCTGGCTGATTGGAGTGGTAGGTCACGGTGCCGCCGGCGAGCACCAGGTCACTGGTCCAGGCGGCGATGCTGCGTACCTGCGCCGCGGCTGGGCGCGGGGCGACGCGTTGGCGCTGGCTGCTGTCGTCGATGCTCAGGCAATCACCGCGGCGCGTGGCGTTTTGCAGCAGGTAGGTGCGAATGGCCACGGCCAAGGCCTTGGCGGCCTCGGCGGGTTCCGCACTGGCTTCACGCTGCAAGACTCGGGCGACGTACTCTTCGCGATCGAGGCGGCCGACCAGTTTTGGTGAAGGGCTGTCGTTGAGTAAAAACAGGTCGCCGTCACTGTGGATATCCAGTTGGTTGCCGTTGACGAACTCGACCCGGTAATCGCCCCGCAACAGGCCGGACGACATGACACGCTCACCTGACATGACCCGCTGCAGTGGATAGCGGGAGAACAGATCGACCTCGACACACTGGCCGCTGTCCACCGCCCAGGACGTCGGCAGCACTACGGACAACGCCTGGGCGTAATCGCGCAGAACCCGCTGACTGGTTCCGCGCCCTCCCGCCCAGATCGGCGTGCCATCCGTCGTCCAACCGGCGAATCCACCCTGACGCGACGCAGTATCCCGGTCCCCGAACCAGCTCCAGGTCTTCACCCGCAAGCGACTGCCGAGCTCGCCCACGACGTTGCCATCCGCCGCGTTCAATAGCACATCCAGCAATACCCGACGCGCCTGGTCCTGCGCCGGCATCAGCGCCAACATGCTCAACAATTCCACCACCGAAACCCGGGTGGCTGGCTGCAAGGATGGCAAGTCCAGCAGCCACTCCGGCGCCTGACGAGCCTGCCAATACGCTCGCCAACCAGAAACATCGATGCCCAATCGCGCCGGCTCGAAATACAGCCCGCAGGATTTCACCAACGCCTGATCCCGATCGATCTTGCCACCAGCGGCGCAACAATAGACTTCCTCTTTCGACTGCCCGCGGCAGGTATATGCCGGCTCACGCGCACCGGTGTCCACCAGCCATCCGTACACGAACAGCTTCCAGACACTGCCCAAGGGCGTTTGCAGACTGGTGGACAACGGTTCACGCGACAGCAGTTGCGTGCGGCTAACCGTCAGCAACTGATCCTTGAAAGCCAGGCGCAAGGGCTCTTCCTGCGCACTGGCCAGCGCGGGAATCAGACACAGCAGCAACCAGACCCAAGGCCGACGCATATCAGTGAACCGTCACCTGACCGAGCGCCGGTTTTTGCTCCTGAGCCTGATGCTGTGGCGCGTACACCTGGGTAAAACGCGCCGGGGGCAGACTGAACTGGCCTTTCTGCGAGAAGCGCACCAGGTGACGCAGACGCAGTTCGCCACTCAAGGCATCCACCGGCACTGCATAGGCCATTTGTCCGGGCTCGAAACGGGCCTTCTCCAGCGCCGAAGGTTCGGTCCCGGCCTTGCCCATGAGCTTGATGCCCCAGGTCGTGCGTTCGACATCCGCACCCGGTGGCAGCGGTACTTCGAGCAGGCCGTAACGCAAGGGTCTGGCGGCTTTGCTGGTCAGGATCACTTCGTCCAGATACAGGTTGTCGCTGGACAAGGGAGCATTGCCGACCGGCTGCAGCTTGAAGGTGAAGGCTTCATCGCCCGGCACCAGTCGCGACAGGCGACGGGTAATGGTCACAGGCAGCGGATCGACCGCTGGCTGTTTGCTCTGGAAGCTCAGCGCGGCGCTCAATGGACGCTCCTGCGCACCGCTCAGCGACAAGACGCCGGGGACCTGTGCGCCTTGCCATGCCCAATAGACTTCACCCGTCGCGCCCTGCTCCTGCTTCCAGTCGTCAGCCGGTTTAAGGGCCACAGCCGGCGTGGCCTGTTCGATGCTGCGTTGCAACCAGGTCAGCGCCAACGCACGTTCCAGGGTGGATTGCTGTGGCAGTAAACGCAGCAACAACGCTTGCGCATGCGCCTGATCGAAAGGTTGCAGCGATGCATTCAGCGCCTCGGCAAATGGCTCGGAGCTGGTGGCCAGTCGCTGCTGTGCGTCAGTCAATTGCCGCTTGAATGCGGCTGGCAGAGCGACCTTCGATTGCCCGGCCAGCGAGGCGGTCAAAGCCCGCGCAGCAGCCAGGCCCAGCGCCGAATCCGGATCAGTCATGACCAGGCTATCGCCAGCCACGTCCATGACGTTTGCGGCACTGCCCTCACCGGCGCGGATCAGGTCTTCCATCAAGCCGCTGAGCAAGGTGTCGACCGGCAATTGCATCTGTCTGGCGAACGACAGGATCAGCGCCCGTTGCAACAGCGGCGTGTTCTTCGCCTGTTTCGCGTATACCTCCAACACTCGCTGCCAGTGCTCTGGCGGTAGGTTCAGCGCCATTACCCGGCTGGCATGCCAGTCGGCGTAATACGCGTAGGCGGTGAGAAACGCGTCCGGCTCGCCGTCCAGGCCCCACCAGGTGAAGCTCGCCGAAGGGCCGGCCATCTGCACCAGGCGCAGGCGGCTATTCTGCATGATCAAGCGCAAGCGATCGCGGACCTGCGGGTTCGACGATAAGGCTGGATAGGCGATGCTCAACGGCAGCAATTGACTGGCGGTCTGTTCGACGCCGCCGTACGGATAGCCCAGCAGATCATCGAGGGCAGCACGGAACAGTGCTTGCGGGCTGTCGTCCAGACGCAGACGGATATCCGTTGCATCCGCCGGCAGGTTCAGCGGCGTATCCGCGCCAACTACGTCCAGGCGTTGGCTTTGCGTGACTTGCCAGCCTTCGCCGGTTGCGCTCAGGCGCACGGCCAAGGCATCGACGGTTTTACCGCCCTGCACAAGTTCCGCGCTCCACTCGCCATTGACCAGCCCGAATGCCGGCAGCGGTATGTAGTTGATGCCGCTGTCGAGCGTGACGGGAACCCGCTGTTCGCTGCCCGCGTAATGAATCACCAGCTCGGCCTTGACCTGGTTTTGCGCCTGGCTGAAAGCAAACACCCCGAGATCCGGTTTGTCGCCGGCGCGGAACCGGGTCGGCCCGCTCCACTTCAGGTACAGCGGTTTCTCCGAGCGCACGAACTGCTTCTTCTGCCCGACCTGGCCGTCATCGGCGATGGCCCGGGCGGTGATGCGCCAGCGGGTCAACGAGTCCGGCATCTTGAAGGTGAAACGGACCTTGCCACTGGCATCGGTCACAAGCTCCGGTTGCCAGGCGGCAGTGTCGACGTCTTCGCGACGCGGGCGCTCCAGCACCTTGACGCCCCGCTCGCTGCGGTTGGCTTTGCCCGGTGCGCCAGGGCTGCCAGGCAGCGCGACGTCGTAACTGATGAACGACAGGCTGGCGCTGGTGCGCACATTGTTGCGGCGCGGATGGTAGAAGAACTGGTCGATGGACGGCGCGATTTCCGGCTGCAAGGCATAGACCATTTCGTCGACCACACTGACCGTCAGATGCGCCGGAATCGGCTTGCCGGCGAACTGCGTGCTCAGGTCGACCGACACGGTTTCACCGGGTCGGTAGGTCTCTTTGTCAGTGCCGATGGCCACGTCGATCTGCGGCGTAATCACCTTGATCCCGGCGTTCTGGAAGCTGTACTGGCCGCCCTTGGTGTATAGCACCGAAAAGGTCAGGTTCGGCGCGAAGCTGTCTTGCACCGCAATGCGTGCGCGGTATTGGGTGTCGCTGAGTTTTTCCAGCTTCAGCCAGTCGCCGCCCTTGGACAGCAGCCCCGTGGCCTCGACCTTGTCGCGCTCCAGGGACAGCAGCGCATCGCTGATCGGCTCGGGAAAAGTAATCAGCGCCAGCGCTTCATCGCCAGCCTTGTACTCGGGTTTGTCGAGGACGATTTCCACGGTTCCCGGCACCGCCTTGACGCCCTCGCCGGTGACAGAATGGCCGGTGGCACCGAGGGTGCGACCATGGTCATCCTTGAGCGAGAGGTTGTAAGTACCGGGACGCTCGAAGGCCAGGCTGAAGCCCTTGTCGGTTGCCGCGAGCTTGCCCTCGCCGGTGCTTTGATCCTCCAGGCGTACCCAGCCGTAGCTGGCAGGCGTGACCGCTGCGCTCTGCTCGCCTTGATTGACGTAGCTGAACGCAACCTTGTCGCCCACCGCACTGAAGCGCTGCGGCGCACTCAGGCGAAAATTCGCCGCCCCGCGGTCGATGAGGATTTCCTTGGTGGTCTTGACCCGATACGCCGCGCCATCGCTGGCGAACACGGTGAGCATGTAGCGACTCGGTTTCTCGGCGGCCGGCAAATCGACAACGGCATTACCCTTGGCGTCGGTGGTCAGTTCGGTGCTGGTCAGTTCCACCGGGAATTGCCCCAGGTATTGCAGCTCGTTGTCGACCATGGACAATTGCTGGGCGCGCAGGCTCAGGGTCAGCTTGGCATTGACCACCGGCTTGCCGTCCGGATAGAGCAGCACCAGGTTGCCCTTGACCGGTTCGCCGGTGCGGTAATCCTGCCTGGCCAGGTTCAGGGAAATTTCGAAGTGCGGCTTGATGTATTCAGCGACGCGAAAAGCGCTGCTGTAGGCCTGATCCTTATAGTTGAAACGCAACTCGTACCCACCGGCCACAGCATTGTCGGGCAACTGGAAGCGGCCTTGGGTACCGGCCTTGGAGTCGAGCTTCAAGGCCAGAGATTGCAGCGCCGTCCCGGTCGCATCCAATACGGTCACGTTAACGTCGGCTGCGACGGGCTGCACCGAATCCCGGGCGTTCTTGAACTCGCGCCCGACGATTTTCAGCGACACCCAATCGCCCGGTCGGTACAGCGGGCGATCGGTGAAGGCAAAGAGTTTGGTGTCGTAGATTTCGCTGTCGTAGTAGAAGTTTTCCGAGACGAAAACGCCGCCCTCTTCATCCTCGCCAATCACGAACGAGCGCTCGGGGCTGACGTGTTTCAGGCGCAGCAAACCATCGGCATCGGTTGCACCGCTGCTCATCACACCCAGGCCATCGGTCCACAACACGTTGACCTTGGGCACCGAACTGCCTTCGTGTTTACGCGCAGCCCACACCAGCAGTTCATCCCCGGCAATCTTGCTGACCGCCACGGTGTTAGAGACGAACACCATGGTGGTCGCGCGGTACTTGCCGATCAGCGCCTCCACCAGATACAGGCCTGGTTTCAAGTTGCCCAATGGGATGTAGACGTTGCCCGGCGCCACACTGACGAACTCGCTGGAAGACCCGGCGAGGTTCACGCCTTCGGGCGGCTGGATGGGTTTGGCTTGCCACAGCGGATAACGAAACTGACTGACCACCGGCAGCCCTGGAATCAGGGCGAATTGTGGCTGCGCGTCGTAGGGTGTTGGCGCAGCCATGGCGCTACCCATCTTCAGTTCCGGTACTTCCTCGGTGACTTGTTTACGCGACTCGTAGGAGAACGCCCGCTGCATGACCCGACGAGATTTGCGGTACCAGTTGTCCCACAAGTAAGCGAGCGTATTCGACAGGCCTTCGCCCTTGAACTGGCCGTCACTGACGACCCGGTGCAGGTTCTTCTGGCGCTTGAGGAAGTCCAGCGGCTTGTCGATGCGGTACACCCGAATGTCGGCGCCGCCATAGGGTTCCATGCGCAAGCGACGGTAGTCGCGACCCGGCGCTTCAAGACGGACCATCGCCTGTTCGTCGCTGGCAAAACTGCTGTCGGCCAGCAGGAAAAAACTTTCACCGGCCACCGTTGTGTAGCCGCTGGGTTCGACAGCGTCCTGGGCGTTGACCGTCGAAAATGGCAGCACCAAAGCCAACAGCAGAGGCAGAAAACGCAACATGCGCGCACCCATCATTGGGAGAGAAAATTCAGTCGATAGACGCCGATGAAGTTGGGGTTGGCTGCATCGGGTATCCATCGGGTGTCCTTCCATGTCATGAGTTGTTGCAGGCTTGCCGAACGCATGCCGTTGTCGGTGGGAGTAGTGGTGCCAGTGTGATAGGCGATGTATCGGCCCATCCAGATCATCAGGTGCTGGTCGTCGCCCTGGTCGAAAAACATCAGGTCGCCGGGACGCGCCTGTGCGACATCGCGGCCAACCAGCTGGCTGTTGAACTGGATGAGCTTGATCGCGTTGACGTAGGGTCCGACCTTGCCACCACCTTGCTGCCATTGCTGGGCCAGCCCGCGCTGAGCCGCACTCAACTCCAGTTCCGGCGGCAGGTAGCGGTTGGACAGGCCATTGCTGCGCAGCCATTTATCGTCATGGACTTTCAGCGCTTCGTTGGCGGCAAAACGCACCAGACCTGCGCAGTCCTGCTGGTACCAACGCGGGCTCGGCCCCCGACTCAGCTGTTCCTGGGCGATGCGCACGAACCAGGCGCGGAACACCTGGGATTGCTGCGGATCAAGCGCCGGTGTTTCGATCGCCCCGGCGCCTGCGCTCAACAGCAGAGCGAGCACGCCGAGGCTGCGGATCAGTAAGTTCACAGGGCTGTCCATTGCAGCGGCAGCCATTGCCAGTGGCCATCGGGTTCGGTGCCCTCGGGCAGGGTCAGGGCGTACTTGCCGTATCCGCCGAGCTTGCGCAATTTGGGGATCAAGTAGGTTTGCGCCGCGTTGTAGAACACCGGTTCCATGTCTTGCGGCAGGCTGTCGAGGGTTTCACGCTGCATCAACTGCGCCATGGCGTCCGGGCCGAAGTACACCGGCATCAGCAGGTCCTTGGGCACTACGTCGGCCATCGGCGGGAAGCGCTTGTCGAGGGTGCCAAGGGCCTTGTCCAGCAGTTTGTCATCGAGGGAAAACAACAGCGTCGAACCGTGGCGCGCCAGGCTGACGGTCATGAAAGCCTGGCCGGTAATCGCATCGGGATTCGCGGCATCCTTCGCCGCATACGGACCGAAACGGGAACTGACCTGACGCTGCCACTGGCGGTTGTCACCTTGCTGTTTCTCAATCACCGGGAACACATGCTCATCGACCTTGCCTTCATAGGCGCCGACCATCGAGCCGAACAGCCTGCCCAGTTCGCCATCGAGGCTGGCACTGTCTTCATCCTTGAGGCTGGCCACCAGCAGTGGTGTGTACAGCCGCGAATCGGCGTACCAGCACAGGCCCGCCGCACCGGCCATTTGCTCGGTCAACGCCTGGGCCGCAGTCTCGTCAGCACCGAGCTTGAGCAGCAGCGGCTTCTGTTGCTCGGCAGCCAGCGGCACCGCCACGCAAGCGCTGGCGCCCATCGGCATGGCTTGCCAGATCGGCTTGAAATCAAAGTCCGGCTGGTCGTCCAGTTCATCCATGGCCAGGAAGCTGTGCCAGCCCTTGTCATCCATGTCGAAGCGCAATCCGGCGAAATTCGGGATGAAGCGCTGATACCCCATGGCGAGCACGCTGGCATTCACCGACAGTCGCTGCTTCACTTCTGGCGCGCGGGGTTGCAAGCCAAACGCTTCGGGGAACAGTTTGTCGCCGTTGAGCAGCGCGGCGATGGCTTGGGTCGAGACACTGCCCGGCTCCTGCGTCGCTCCACTTTGCGGATCGTAGAGTTTGGTTGGGTTCGACAGCACCACCAGTTTGTCGCCATGGGAGGCAAACAGCAGCGCCTTGCTGGCGTTGTAGCTGAGCTGATAAAGCGCCACGTCGTCGTTGCCGACTTTCACGTCTGCGAGTTTGCTCAACTGCGAATCATCCAGCGCCACTTTGGCAATCGGCTCCAGCACCTTGGCCAGGCCACCGCGATCCATCACCAGCAGGAAATCCTTGAGCCGGCCATCCGCACCGCGCCACAACGCAACGTCCGCCGGTTGATCGAACAGTTGCTCGATCAGCGTGTCCTGCAACTTCAGCTCATGCTCGTAAATGATCCGCCGCAAGCTGCCGATCAGCCCGAGGCGATCGGCGTGGTTTTGGTAATAGAAGACGAAATCTTCGGTCAGGGTTTCCTTGAGGAACGGCACCGCCAGCAGGTACCTGGGCAACTGGCTCAGGGAGTGGGTCTCGAGCAAGCCATCGGGACGGCTCATGCCGAGTTTTTCCGCCGCCAGTTGCGGGGCCGGGGCTTTGCTTTTCAGCATCAACCAGCCCATGCCAGCAGCCACGCCCACGACCAGACACAGCCCGATCACAATGGCCCGGACATTTTTTCCTGCCCAATAGCGGGACGGCTTGGGGCCAGGTGTTTCAGCGGCCGGGGAAACAGTGTCATCGCTCATTTCACAAAACCCGAATTCATCCGTGGAGCGGGATGCTTAATAGTTGAAAGTCTTGACCAGCAGCAGGTCACCGATTGCGCGCAGGGGCACGATGAAGGTTTCGCGTTTTTCGTCGACGGTGTTTTCGTTGAGCACCAGGTTGATTTGCGACGTAATGACCTCGTTCTGATTGCTGGTCTCATCGAAGTTATAGCCGCCGCTACCGAAGTTGCCCCAATAGTTGACGTAAACCAGATAGGTGCCATGCAGCGGCGCGGTCATGGTGAACATTTCCGGGCCGGGGCCGTCGACGCCGTCCGGGTCGAGGCCACCGCCATTGCTCATCGCCGGCCGAGCCCAGAACGCGTGCTGGCCGTCGGGCGTGACGATGTGCAGGTCGAGTTCGGCTTTCGGGTCGTCCCACCCCAACACCACGCGAATCCGCGCGGGCGTGCGCAGGTTATTGGCTTCATAGAACTGCACGCGCTTGAGCGGCTGGCCTTCGGCACTGCGCACTTCGACGCTGTTGGAACCGGCGCCGAACGCATAGGGCCGGGCGAAACGACCCTGGTCGTCGGTGTACAGGTTCAGTGGGTTGCCGTTGACCGCCAGCGTGTGGGGCCCGCGCTGGGTGCCGATGGCCTTGAGCTGGCCCTGGATCATCGTGCGATTGCGCTGCACGCCACGGTCGATGGGTGGCGTGGGATAGGCGACTTGCGGATTTTCCGTGCGGTCCAGCAAACCGTTGAAGCGCCAGCCGCCCACCGGTTCCGACAGCTCGGCACTGGGCGCGGCCAGGGCGGGCGCACAGGCCCAGCCGATCAGCAGCAAAAGAAATGAGCGCATGTAATGCCTCCTGCCATGCATGACGAAACCTTGCGCCTGATCCTCGGCGCGTTACAGATGCGGACACTGCGTTTCGTCTGAAACCCATGAATTGCGAGTCTTAACGGCGCGAAGGTTAGTCGTTCGTCTGCATCCTCACAATCAGATCAGTCCTGGAATGCGGTACAAATCACGGTTGTGGTGCCCAACTCTGTAGGAGCGAGCCTGCTCGCGAAAAACCCGAAGACACCGTTGGGCATCTGGTTCCACGCGTTTTCATTCACGACCATCGCGAGCAAGCTCGCGCCTGCAGTGCCATCGAGCCTCAGGGAAACGGCGGCCGAAATACCTTGCTCATTTGCCCATAAACCCCCTATCTGCTAGTGTCGCGCCGGTTTAACGTCAACCGGAAATCGCCGCCATGGCCCGCAAAAAAGCTGCACTGGATTTCGAACAGTCCCTCGCTGACCTGCAAACGCTGGTAGAGCGTCTGGAGAATGGCGAATTATCGCTGGAAGACTCGCTGGCCGCTTTCGAGCAAGGCATCGGCCTGACCCGCGATTGCCAGGCGGCGCTGGCCCAGGCCGAGCAAAAGGTTCAAGTGTTGCTCGAGCGTGATGGCGAGTTGGCCGAGGAACCCTTCGACGCGGATCAACCAGAATGATTGCAGCGTATTCAGCGACCAGCCAGGCCCGCGTCAACGCCGCCATGGAAACCCTGTTCATCGCGCCAGGCCCTGAGCTGGCGCGCTTGTACGACGCCATGCGCTACAGCGTGATGAACGGCGGCAAACGGGTGCGACCATTGCTGGCCTACGCTGCGTGCGAAGCGCTGGGCGGCAAGGCGGAGCAAGCCAACGGCGCGGCCTGCGCGGTAGAGCTGATCCATGCCTATTCGCTGGTGCACGACGATTTGCCGGCCATGGACGATGACGATCTGCGCCGCGGCCAGCCGACAACGCACAAGAAGTTCGATGAAGCCTGCGCGATCCTCGCTGGCGATGGCTTGCAGAGCCTGGCGTTCAGCGCCCTGCTCGACCCACGCCTGAGCAACGTCGATGCCGAGATCCGCCTTGAAATGGTCAGCACACTGGCATTGGCGGCAGGTCCGGCGGGCATGGTCGGCGGCCAGGCCATCGACCTTGGCTCGGTGGGCCTGAAGCTCGATCAGCAGGCGCTCGAATACATGCACCGGCACAAGACCGGCGCGCTGATCGAAGCCAGCGTCAAGCTCGGCGCCCTGGCCAGTGGTCGCGCCGAAAAGGACGAACTCAAGTCCCTGCAGACTTATGCACAGGCCATCGGCCTGGCATTCCAGGTCCAGGACGACATTCTCGACGTCGAGAGCGATACCGAAACCCTGGGCAAACGCCAAGGCGCCGACATTGCCCGCGACAAGCCGACCTACCCGGCACTGCTCGGCCTGGACGCCGCCAAGGCCTACGCCCTGGAACTGCGCGATCAGGCACTGCATGCGCTGCGACCGTTTGACGCGGCTGCCGAGCCCCTGCGTGAACTGGCCCGCTACATCGTCGAGCGACGCAACTGACGGCGAATCCGCCAAAAAAGACCAACGCGTGGGCAGGGGCCGATGCATCAGGTAAACTGCCGCATCTTTTATACCTATAACGATTCGCCTGATGCCCACGACGTTTCATGAGATTCCCCGCAAGCGCCCGACCACGCCCCTGCTCGACCGCGCGAATACGCCGGACGGCCTGCGCCGGTTAGGCGAAGCCGAGCTGGAAACCCTGGCCGATGAGTTGCGCCTGGAATTGCTCTACACGGTCGGTCAGACCGGTGGGCATTTCGGTGCAGGTCTGGGCGTCATCGAGCTGACAATCGCGTTGCATTACGTTTTCGACACCCCGGACGACCGGCTGGTGTGGGACGTGGGTCATCAGGCTTATCCCCACAAGATCCTCACCGGTCGTCGCGAGCGCATGGCCACCCTGCGCCAGAAAGACGGGGTCGCCGCCTTCCCGCGTCGTTCCGAGAGCGAGTACGACACCTTTGGCGTCGGCCATTCCAGCACGTCGATCAGCGCAGCCCTGGGCATGGCGATTGCCGCCCGTCTGCAAAACAGTGATCGCAAGGCGATTGCCGTGATCGGCGACGGCGCACTGACGGCCGGCATGGCGTTCGAAGCGCTGAACCACGCGCCGGAAGTGGACGCCAACATGCTGGTGATCCTCAACGACAATGACATGTCGATCTCGCGCAACGTCGGCGGTTTGTCGAACTACCTGGCGAAGATCCTTTCCAGCCGTACCTACGCGAGCATGCGCGAGGGCAGCAAGAAAGTCCTGTCGCGCCTGCCCGGCGCCTGGGAAATCGCCCGTCGCACCGAAGAATACGCAAAAGGCATGCTGGTGCCCGGCACGCTGTTCGAAGAGCTGGGCTGGAACTACATCGGCCCGATCGATGGCCACGACCTGCCAACCCTGATCGCTACCCTGCGCAACATGCGCGATCTCAAGGGCCCGCAGTTCCTGCACATCGTCACCAAGAAAGGCAAAGGCTTCGCCCCGGCTGAGGTCGACCCGATCGGTTACCACGCCATCACCAAGCTCGAACCTGTCGATGCGCCGGCCAACCCGCCGAAAAAAGCCAGCGGGCCGAAGTACTCCGGTGTGTTCGGTGAGTGGCTGTGCGACATGGCGGCTGCCGACCCACGCCTGGTCGGGATCACCCCGGCAATGAAGGAAGGCTCGGACCTGGTGGCCTTCAGCGAGCGGTTCCCGCTGCGCTACTTCGACGTGGCGATTGCCGAGCAACACGCCGTGACCTTTGCGGCCGGCATGGCCTGCGAAGGCGCGAAGCCGGTGGTGGCGATCTATTCGACCTTCCTGCAACGCGGCTACGACCAGTTGGTGCATGACGTCGCGGTGCAAAACCTCGACGTGCTGTTCGCCATCGATCGCGCCGGCCTGGTGGGCGAAGACGGTCCGACCCACGCGGGCAGCTTCGACCTGTCGTTCCTGCGCTGCATACCCGGCATGCTGGTGATGACCCCGAGCGACGAAAACGAACTGCGCAAGATGCTCTCGACCGGTCATCTGTATAACGGCCCGGCTGCCGTGCGTTACCCGCGCGGCAACGGCCCGAATGCAACCATCGAGAAAGACCTCGAGCCGATCGAAATCGGCAAGGGCGTGGTTCGCCGCCAGGGTAGCAAGGTCGCCCTGCTGGTGTTCGGCGTGCAACTGGCCGAGGCGCTGAAAGTCGCCGAGACGCTGGACGCGACCGTGGTCGACATGCGCTTCGTCAAACCGCTGGATGAAGAGCTGGTTCGCGAAATCGCTGGCAGCCACGAGCTGCTGGTGACCGTCGAAGAAAACGCCATCATGGGTGGTGCCGGCGGTGCGGTCAGCGAATTTCTCGCTCGCGAGAACATCCTCAAGTCGATGCTGCACCTGGGCTTGCCGGACATTTATGTCGAACACGCCAAGCCGGCGCAAATGCTGGCTGAGTGTGGGCTGGATGAAGCCGGGATCGAGGCTTCGATCCGCGAGCGTCTGCAACTGTTGACCCTGTAAACCCGATATCACACCTGTAGGAGCCGGCTTGCTGGCGATGGCATTTTCAAGGACGCCATCGCCCCCCCCCCCCCCCCCCCCCCCGGTTCCTACAGGGACTGTGTACTCCTGCGCGTCTACGAAAAAAATATGAATATCTCTCGCCTCGCCCTGGCACTGACCCTGCTGCCAGCCGGCCCAGTGCTGGCCGACACCTTCGAACGCGACCAGGCCCTGAAGCTGCCCGACGTACTGATCAGCGCCAACCGCCAGGTCGAGGCGCGCAACGACAGCAGCGCCGCCAACACGGTCTTCACCCGCGAAGACATCGACCGGCTGCAACCCAACAGCGTCACTGACCTGCTGCGCCGTGTACCGGGGGTGCAAGTGGCACAAACCGGCGGGCGCGGCAGCCTGCCGGGAATTTACATTCGCGGCACGCAGTCGGCCCAGAGCCTGGTGCTGGTGGACGGCCAGCGGATCGGCAACTCGTCCTCCGGCGACAGCAACCTGCAACACATCAACATCGACCAGGTCGAGCGCGTGGAAGTGCTGCGCGGCTCCCGTTCGGTGATCTACGGCAGCGATGCGATTGGCGGGGTGATCCAGATCTTCACGCGGCGTGGCAGCGACCCCGGCCTGCAACCCAGGCTGCATATGGGGTTTGGCAGCAACCAGACCTGGGAGCGTAGCCTCGGCTTGTCTGGTGGCGATGAGCAGACCCGCTTCAACCTCGGCGCCAGCCTGGATGAAACCGCCGGGATCGATCGCACCCATGAGTCGTATCCCAGCGACAGTGATCACGACGCCTACCGCAACAAATCCCTGAGCCTGAGCGTGAGTCACGCCCTCAGCGACGACGCCGAGATCGGCGCCAACCTGCTGGATAACCGGGGCAAAAGCGAATTCGACAATCCGTTCGGTCGCTTCGACCTGAACACCTTCGAGTCAGTCCAGCAGCAGCCCTACAACGAATTCGACGTGAGCAGTGTCAGCAGCTACGTCGACGCACGAGTCAACGAGCTGTGGAAAACCCGCGTCGAGTTCGGCCACAGCGAAAACCGCGAGAAGACGTTCGACAAGCTCAGCGATGAGCGCAGCGTGTTCAATACCTACCGTGACTCGGTGAACTGGCAGAACGACCTGACACTCAACCAGCGCAACAGCCTGATCCTCGGCGGCGACTGGTACGAAGACCGGGTCAACAGCAGCACAGCGTTCGACGAAGACAGTCGCTGGAACCGTGCAGCATTTGTCCAGCATCGTTATCAGGCTGACAGCTTCTCTACCGAACTGGGCCTGCGCCGCGACCAGAACCAACAGTTTGGCGGCCAGAACAGCTGGAGCGGCACCTTCACCCTGCCGCTAAACCCCGACAACGACGTGCTACTGACCTACAGCGAAGGTTTCCGGGCGCCGACCTTCAACGACCTGTACTACCCCGACTTCAGCAACCCGGACCTCAAACCCGAGACCTCGAAAAGCTATGAGCTGCAATGGCGCAGCCAATTGACCGAGAGCAGCCGCCTGGAAGCCTCGCTGTACCGCACAGACCTCGAAGACGCGATCATCTTCGGCAGCAACTCACGGCCAGAGAACGTGGCCTCGGCACGCATCAACGGCTTTGAAGCAACATTAAGACAGGAACTGTTCGGCTGGCAGAGCAACCTCGGCGTGGCGATTATCGACCCGCGGGACCGCGATACGGGGCATACCCTGGCCCGTCGCGCACGTCGCACATTGAGCTGGGATCTGGATCGACAGTTCGACCGCCTGGGCCTGGGCGCCAGTTGGCAAGCTGTGAGCAGCAGCTATGACGACCTGAACAATCAACAACCATTGGGGGGTTATGGATTGCTGGGGTTGCGCAGCAGTTGGGCACTCAATCGAGCGATCAGCCTGGAGCTTAAGGTGGACAACCTGCTGGACAAAGGTTACAGCCGGGCACTCTACAGCCATGAAGGCAGCCAGTACGGATATCGCGAGGAAGGTCGGGCGTGGGTGTTTGGGGTGACTTGGACCCCGGAGCTCTGATGGTGTCCGGGTTGGCCTCTTCGCGAGCAAGCCCGCTCCCACATTCGATCTGTGTCGTACACGAACTCTATGCCTGAACTCGGTCTAGTGTGGGAGCGGGCTTACCCGCGAAGGCCGCACCTCGGTCTCAGCGGTCAGGTGCAATCTCGCGGCACAACTTGGCCGTCGCGTCGACCATCTGCCCGCTCGGTCGCTCCAGCCCCTTGTCCGTGACCAACCGCAACTGCCCCTGCCGCACCGCCGCCACCTGCGGCCATGCCTTCCACGCATCAAGTTGCGCCTGATCACCGGCCAGAATCACCTCGGGATCGCGCTGCAGGACCGCTTCGACACTGATTTGCGGCGCGGGGAGTGTCTGGTCGCCGAATACGTTTTGCGCCCCACAGACTTCAAGCGCAGCGCTGATGATCTGCCCTCCGCCTACGGTGTATAGCGGCTTATCCCAGACTTGGTAGAACACACGCAACGGCTGGTCCCGCCGATAGCGTTGACGCAGCTGCGCCAGGCGTTGACGCAAATCGTTGGCCAATACCGCCCCACGCTCAGGCCGCCCGAGTTGCGAGGCAATGGCTTCGATCTGTGCGGTGAGTTGCGCGAAATCATGGGGTTCAGCGACGTACGTCGGGATGTTCAAGCGCTTGAGTTGTTCACGCTGGGCGGGGCCGACACTGCCGGGCCAGAGCAGCAACAAATCAGGCTTGAGGCTGAGCAAACGTTCCATGTCCAACTGGCCGTAGCGCCCCACGGAGGGCAAGTCCTTGAGTTCAGCGGGACGCTCACCGGCATCCAGCACGCCGACCAGCAAGTCGGCCGAACCCAGTTCGACGACCATTTCAGTGAGGGACGGAGCGAGGCTGACAACCCGTTCGACCGCCATGGCCGAGCCGCTGATCGCCAGCAGCAAAACCGCCAGCCAGACAGGGCGCATCAACCGAGCTGACGTGGAATTCGGTAGAGGTAGAACAGCACCGCGGTTGACAGCGCCAGCAGCATCAGCGGCACCGCTTCGAGACCGACAAACACCGCCAATGCACCGATCCAGGCCGGCAGGCCGGCTGCGAGGAACGCCGTGCGCCGCTTGGCCGCCAGGCGGATCCAGGCACCAGGCTCTTCAGGGGTATCGAGGGCTTTCTGGGTGGCGATCAACGCATGTTTATAGCCGCCAAAAAACTTCAGGCTGACAAACATCGAGGCGACACCGGCGATGAACAACGGCATTGCCAGAACCGGCAGTATGGCTTCACCCTGGCCAAACACCGCGTTGATCACGAACAGCGGCAACAAGGCCAACGCCAGGTATTGCCACCAGCTGACGGACAGTCGCCGCCGTACCTGGCCGCGCGTCACGCCCGGTCTACCTCGCCCTGATGTTCATTACCCATCATATGGTCGAGTTTGCTGGCCTTGGTTGCCAGGTAGAGTTTGTTGTGCGGATTGTGACCCGTGTGCAGCGGCACGCGCTCGGCAACCGCGATGCCCATGTCGGTCAAGGCTTTGACCTTGCGTGGGTTGTTGGTCATCAGGCGCAGGGATTTCACCCCCAGGTGCTCAAGCATCGGCAGGCACATGGCGTAATCGCGCTGGTCGGCGGCAAAGCCCAGGCGCTCGTTGGCCTCAACGGTGTCGGCACCGCCGTCCTGCAGCTCATAGGCGCGGATCTTGTTCAGCAGGCCAATGCCACGGCCTTCCTGGCGCAAATACAACAATACGCCCCGACCTTCACGAGCGATGGCCTGCAGCGCAGCCTCAAGTTGCGAGCCGCAGTCGCAACGCTGACTGAACAAGGCGTCGCCCGTCAGGCACTCGGAGTGCAACCGACCGAGTACCGGGGCACCATCGGCGATCTCACCCAGGCTCAGCACGACGTGCTCGCGGCCGGTGGCCTCATCGAGAAAGCCGTGCATGATGAATTGCGCAAAAGGCGTTGGCAGCTTGGAAGCGGCGACAAAAACGACAGGCACCGGTGTGCTCCTGATCTAAAAGTCTGAAGATTCGCAGGCCGGCATTGTAACAGCAGGTTCCAACCGACGCTTAGGCTGAATTATCGGCCATAACGATCAAAAAGTTTGATCTCTGCAGGAGCTGCCGCAGGCTGCGATCTTTTGATTTTGTATTTTAAGATCAAAAGATCGCAGCCTGCGGCAGCTCCTACAGGTTATTCCTCATCGAACGGGTAGGGTTGTTTCCAGCGCTCGAAGATCGGTTTGAGCTCTCCGCTTTTAACCAACTGCGCCATGCGTTGGTCGAACAACACCATCAGGCTGCGGGCCGTCGGGGTCTTGGCAAAGCACAGGTACAACGGTAATTCGGCGATATGCGTGCGGCGGAACTGGGAAGGATCCTTTGCCCGACTGAGCACCCAATCGACTTCGGTCAGTGCGTCTATGTAGAAGTCGGCGCGGTTCTGCGTCAGCATCGAAACGATGCCAGTACGACGTAGTACTTCGTTGTAGCGACGGACATTGGGC
This sequence comes from Pseudomonas sp. V98_8, assembly GCF_029967975.1. Lineage (NCBI taxonomy): Bacteria > Pseudomonadati > Pseudomonadota > Gammaproteobacteria > Pseudomonadales > Pseudomonadaceae > Pseudomonas > Pseudomonas sp. V98_8. The sequence continues at coordinate 71,013 of NZ_JASCAE010000048.1, read as the reverse complement.
AGATAATGTTGGTAATCGTAGCCACGCACCCACGCCAGACGGTAATTGCCCAGGGTTTGCGGGGTCGGTTGCGGGCTGCTGGCCAGGCCCAGGGCGTAGATATGGTCGGTATCGAAGTTCCAGTGCGGATAAAGCACATCGCTGGATTCTTCATGGTAGGAACCGACACATGCATCGACTTCACCCCGCTCGGCCAGGCCCATCGAGCGCACATAGGGTTCGCTGCGGATGTCCAGCTTTACCCCCGCCGGCTCGAAGATCTTGCGCAACAGGTCCCAACCCAGGCCGTGGCCGTCGGCAGCGGTATAGTCTTCCCAGTCTTCGCTGGCCAGATGAATCACGGACGGCGTGGGGGTTGCTTCCTCCGCCTGGGCGAGTGCACCAAATACCGCCAACACCATCGCTACCCACCAGCGTCGAGCCATCCCTAGTTCTCCCAATTAATCCCTCAGGCGAAAATCCATACCAGCCCCTGCATCGCCAACCACGCAAACACTCCAGCCAACACGTCATCGAGCATGATACCAACGCCTCCGTGCACATGCCGGTCAACCCAGTGAATCGGCCACGGCTTGAGGATGTCGAAGAAGCGAAACATCAAGAATCCTGCCAGCAGCCACTGCCAACCTTCCGGCACCAGCCACAGGGTGATCCACATTCCGACCATCTCGTCCCAGACGATACCTTCGTGGTCGTGTACCCGTAAATCATCGGCCACCTTGCCGCACAGCCAGAAGCCGAACAGCATGGTAATGCCCAGCATCAACCAGTAACCCCAGTCGGGCAGCATCTGCCATAACGGGATAAAGGGTAGCGCAACCAGCGACCCCCAGGTGCCCGGAGCCTTTGGCAAGGTGCCCGAGCCAAAGCCGAACGCCAGGAAATGCCAGGGATTGCGCCAGACCGATGGCGGTACGAACTCCGCCGGAACCTGTTTGGGGTGATCTGTCACGGTGTCTCCCGAAAATGTTGGTAGCCCCGGGTTTGCGGGGTGATGTCCTTGCCGTCGGCGTCCAGCAGCGTCACGCCCTGCCCTGCTACCACCCGCCCGACCACATGGATCGGCCAGCCGTCGGCCAGCAACAGCGGCAATTCGACAGACGGTAGGGTGAAAGCCAGTACGTAGTCGTCGCCGCCACTCAGGGCCGCAACCTGTGCGTGCGCCAGTCCAAGAAAATCGACCAGGCTTTGCGACAGCGGCAAGCGATCTCGCTCGACTTCGATGCCGACCTTCGAGGCCAGCGCGATATGCCCGCAATCCGCGAGCAGACCATCGGAGATATCCAGGGCCGAAGTGGCCTTGCCACGCAGCGCCTGACCCAATCCAAGCTGCGGTTGCGGCGACCAGTAATGCGCCAGCAGCGGCTCGGCAATGCGCGCTTGGGCCGTGCGCTGGCCGAGCACCAATGGCAAGGCACCGGCGGCATTGCCAAGGTTGCCGCCCACACACAGCAGGTCGCCCGGCCGCGCACCGCTGCGGGTCAGCGCCAAACCACCCGGCACGCGCCCGAACACCGTCATGGTCAGGCTCAGCGGCCCGCGGGTGGTATCGCCGCCCACCAGCGCCACGCCGCAGCTCGACGCCATAAGGTTCAAACCACGGGCATAAGCCTGCAACCAATCGGCGGTCACCGTCGGCAAGGTCAGGGCAAGGGTAAAGGCAACGGGCGTGGCGCCCATGGCAGCCAAGTCGCTGACCGCCACGGCCAGCGAGCGCTGACCGAGCAGGAATGGATCGCAGGGGTCGGCGAAATGTACGCCGGCCACCAGGGTATCGGTAGAAATCGCCAACTGCTCCCCGGGAGGAACAGCCAGCAAGGCACAGTCATCGCCAATCCCGAGGGCAACGCCTTCACCGCCCTGCGCACAAGGCGCGGCGGCGAAGAAATTGCGGATCAGCTCAAACTCGCCCATGGCTTCGTGTCGACATTCCAAGCGCCAATCAGCGCTTGAACGCCTTCACTTCAGCTTCACGCAGACGCGGGGCCAGCTTGTCGAGCACACCGTTGACGAACTTGTGGCCATCGGTAGAACCAAAGACCTTGGCCAGTTCGATCCCTTCGTTGATCACAACGCGATACGGGACGTCGACACGCTTGAGCAGCTCCCAGGTGGACAGGCGCAGAACCGCCAGTTCAACCGGGTCCAGCTCTTCGATGGTCAAGTCCAGGCAAGGCTTGAGCGCGGTGTCGATTTCGGTCTTGAACTGCGGAACCCCGTGCAGGATTTCGCGGAAATACGCACCATCGACATCGGTGAAATCGTTATCGACCCGGAACTGTGCTTCGATCTCGTTCAGCGATTGCTTGGCCATGTGCCATTGGTACAGCGCCTGAGTCGCGAGCTGACGGGCTTCGCGACGCTTGACGCTTTTCGATGGCTTGCCAGCATCCGCAGGTTTTGGATCGCGCGGGTTGAAACGATCGCTTTCGTCGCTAATCACTTGGCCTCCAACTGCGCCAGCAGGCTGACCATTTCCAGAGCGGACAGGGCAGCTTCGGCACCTTTGTTCCCGGCCTTGGTGCCGGAACGTTCAATGGCTTGCTCGATGGAATCGACGGTCAGGACGCCGAAAGCGACCGGTACGCCGAACTCCATGGACACCTGGGCCAGGCCCTTGGTGCACTCGCCAGCCACGTATTCGAAGTGCGGAGTACCGCCACGAATGACCGCGCCCAGGGCGATGATTGCCGCGAACTCGCCCTTCTGAGCGACTTTCTGCGCAACCAGCGGAATTTCGAAGGCGCCAGGGGCGCGGATGATGGTGATGTCGCTTTCGCTCACGCCATGGCGAACCAGGGCATCAACAGCACCGCTGACCAGGCTTTCAACGACGAAACTGTTGAAACGGCCTACTACCAAAGCATAGCGGCCTTTAGGGGCGATGAAGGTACCTTCGATGGTCTTCAGGGTCATTCGATAGATCTCTTAAAGAGCCGGGACGCGTCTCGTACGCGCCCCTCGGTGATATTTGAACCGCGAATTCAAGGCCGGAAACAACCGGTCATTATTCGGAGGGCACGTATTCTACAACTTCCAGATCGAAACCGGATATCGCATTAAATTTCATCGGTGCCGACATCAAGCGCATTTTGCGTACGCCCAGGTCGCGCAGGATCTGCGAACCGGCACCCACGGTGCTGTAGGTGGTCGGTTTTTTCACCGCCGCGTGGTCTGCGGTTTCGCGGATATGCGCCAGTAACACGTCGCCATCGAGCGGGTGTCCGAGCAACAGCACCACGCCGCTGCCGGCCTCGGCAACCGCGGACATGGCGGCGCGCAGGCTCCAGCGGCCCGGCTGCTTGACCATCAGCAGGTCGCGCAGCGGGTCCATATTGTGCACGCGCACCAGGGTCGGTTCTTCGGCGCAGACATTGCCCAAGGTCAGGGCCATGTGCACGTCACCTTCCACGGAATCACGATAGGTCACCAGGTTGAATTGGCCCAGTTCGCTGTCCAGAGGCTGCTCGGCAATCCGCTGAACGGTACGTTCGTGGATCATCCGGTAGTGAATCAGGTCGGCGATGGTGCCGATCTTGATGTTGTGTTCAGCCGCAAAGGCTTCCAGTTCGGCACGACGGGACATGGTGCCGTCGTCGTTCATCACTTCGCAGATCACCCCGCTCGGCTCGAAACCGGCCATGCGCGCCAGATCGCACGCGGCTTCAGTGTGGCCGGCGCGGGCCAGGGTGCCGCCGGCCTGGGCCATCAGCGGGAAAATGTGGCCGGGACTGACGATGTCTTCAGCCTTGGCATCACGGGCGGCAGCCGCTTGCACGGTGCGCGCACGGTCGGCGGCAGAGATGCCAGTGGTGACGCCTGTGGCCGCTTCGATCGATACGGTGAACTTGGTGCCGAAACCGGAGCCGTTGCGCGGAGCCATCAGTGGCAGCTTGAGCAGTTCACAGCGCTCGCGGGTCATCGGCATGCAGATCAGGCCACGGGCGTGCTTGGCCATGAAGTTGATGTGTTCGGCCTGACAGCACTCGGCGGCCATGATCAGGTCGCCTTCGTTCTCGCGGTCTTCGTCATCCATGAGGATGACCATCTTGCCTTGGCGGATGTCTTCAACCAGTTCTTCGATGCTATTGAGCGCCACAAGGCACCCCCATTCTTTTAGAAATTGAGTTTCAGGATTTGAGGTAGCCGTTGGCGGCGAGAAAGCTTTCGGTAATGTTGCTGCCGGTAGTTGGCTCAGCGGCCTTGTCGCCCAGCAGCAGACGCTCCAGGTAACGGGCCAGCAAGTCCACTTCCAGGTTCACCCGGCGGCCTGGCTGGTAAGACGCCATGATGGTTTCGCTCAGGGTGTGCGGAATGATCGTCAGCAGGAACTCGGCGCCATCGACCGCGTTCACGGTCAGGCTGGTGCCGTCGACGGTGATCGAGCCTTTATGGGCGATGTACTTGGCCAGGTCCTTCGGCGCGCGGATGCGGAACTCCACGGCACGGGCGTTCTCGGTACGGGCAACGACTTCGCCCACTCCGTCGACGTGGCCACTGACCAGGTGCCCGCCCAGGCGTGTAGTCGGGGTAAGGGCTTTCTCAAGATTGACCGGGCTGCCGCTCTTGAGGTCATTCATGGCGGTGCAGTCGAGGGTTTCACGACTGACGTCAGCCGCAAAACCATTGCCCGGCAGTTCAACGGCGGTCAGGCACACGCCGTTGACCGCGATGCTGTCGCCCAGTTTGACGTCGCTCAGGTCGAGCTTGCCGGTTTCGACGTGGACCCGTACATCTCCGCCTTTAGGGGTCAATGCGCGAATACTGCCGATGGATTCGATGATGCCGGTGAACATGGGGTTCTCCTCGAGAACAGAGCCAGCGCTGTAGCGATGGCCGGAAATTATACGCTCGCTGCCGGTGAAGGAATGGCGGTGACTCGCCAGTCATCGCCCACCGCGCGAATTTCGGTGATTTTGAGCTCGGGTGCATCCTTCATCTGCGCGAGCGGCCAGTCCAGCAGCGGCCGCGCCGAAGAGCCAAAAAACTTGCCGGCAATGAAAATCTGGAACTCATCCACCAAACCGAGTTGAGCGAAAGCACCGGCCAGCCGTGGACCGGCCTCCACCAGCACCTCGTTGACGCCACGGTGGGCGAGTTCGACCAGTAGCTGACGCAGATCGACCTGACCGTCGTAGCCAGGCACGATCAAGCATTCCGGGCCATTGGCGTATTGCTCTTCCACCGCTACACAGGTGGCGACCAGCACCGGGCCGGCCTTGAAGAACGGGGCATCCAACGGTACGCGCAGACGCCCGTCGACCAGTACGCGTAGCGGCGGACGGCTCATGACCAAAGCGGTTTGATCGGCATCCAGGCCCAGCTCATCGGCGCGCACGGTCAAGCGGGCGTTGTCTGCCAGCACGGTGTCGGCACCGGTCAGCACCACACTGGCCTGGGCACGCAGGCGTTGTACCGCCGAACGTGCCGCGGGGCCGGTGATCCATTGGCTTTCGCCGCTTTCCATCGCCGTGCGACCGTCCAGGCTCATGGCCAACTTGACCCGCACGAACGGCAAGCCATGTTCCATGCGCTTGAGGAAGCCCTGATTGAGCTTTCGCGCTTCACCCTCCAGCACACCGCTTTCAGTGGCGATGCCGGCCTGGGCCAGGCGTTGCAGGCCACGTCCGGCCACTTCCGGGTTCGGGTCCTGCATCGCCGCCACGACCCGCGCCACACCGGCGTTCACCAACGCATCGGCGCACGGAGGCGTGCGACCGTGGTGACTGCAGGGTTCGAGGGTCACGTAGGCGGTAGCACCACGGGCCAGCTCACCGGCAGCGTGCAAGGCGTGGACTTCGGCATGGGGCTCACCGGCGCGCTCGTGCCAGCCTTCGCCGACGATCTGCCCGTCGCGCACGATCACGCAGCCGACCCGCGGGTTGGGGTGCGTGGTGTAATGACCTTTGCGTGCCAACTCCAGCGCGCGGGCCATGTAGTGGGCGTCGAGGATGGCAAGCTCAGCGGACGTGGTCATTCTTTCACCGGTTCCCGGGCCAGGCGATCGATCTCTTCGCGGAACTCATTGAGGTCCTGGAAGCGGCGATACACCGAAGCGAAGCGGATGTAGGCGACTTCGTCGAGCTTTTGCAGCTCGGCCATCACCAGTTCACCGACCACGAGGGACTTGACCTCACGCTCGCCGGTGGCGCGCAGTTTGTGTTTGATGTGCACCAGCGACGATTCGAGGCGCTCGACACTCACCGGGCGCTTTTCCAGCGCACGCTGCATGCCGGCGCGGAGTTTTTCTTCGTCGAACGGCTGGCGACTGCCGTCGGTTTTGATCAGGCGCGGCAACACCAGTTCAGCGGTTTCGAACGTCGTGAAACGTTCGCCGCAGGCCAGGCATTCGCGCCGGCGGCGTACCTGTTCGCCCTCGGCGACCAGACGCGAGTCGATGACCTTGGTGTCGTTGGCACCGCAGAAGGGACAGTGCATGGTGGCAGGCAACAAAAAAAGGGAGGGCCATGGTAGCGCATCCGGGTGGCAAGACAAGCCATAGGGTTTGCGGTATACAGACGGGATGATCACTGGATCCATGGATTTCACCCTTCCGGAGCTGCCAATGCCGTTACGACCGCTCGTTTTGCTCAGCCTTTTAAGCCTGTTGGTGGCTTGCAGCAGCGATGCCCCCCAGCCGCCAACGCCTGGCCCTGCGCCACAACAAGCGCAGAAAAAAGCCCGAGAGTCGGCCAACCTCGGTCCTTTGCCGGCCCATCAACGTGAATTGAGCGGCACCCTGCAAGGCGTCCCGGATGGCGCCGAAGTCGAGCTGGCCCTGCTGGTGATCGACGACAAGGACCGTCCGCAACAATTGCTCGCCAGTTCCAACCTGATCGGCACCAACCAGGCATTGCCGTTTCATCTGCGCTTCAATCCAGAATCGTTCCCGGCCGGCGCCCGTGTTGAACTGCGCGGCCGCGCCAGCCAGTCCGGCCAACTGATCCTGCACCTGCCGTCACAGCGCATCTATCAGCCGACCACCCAGGCGCTGGGCCAGCTGCAATTCGTCAAAGCGCCATGAAGACGCCGCTGGACCTGCAACAGGCGTTGGGTGAACTGCTCGGCGATGCGCGACTGGTCGCCTGTGGGCTGCCGGAGACTGATCTGCAGCTGTGGCTGATCGATGGCGACAACATGGACCGCGCCTTCAGCCCGGAAGAGACCCGGCGCATTCTGCATGAGCCGCCGTACTGGAGTTTCTGCTGGGCCAGCGGTCTGGCCGTGGCTCGCTATCTGGCGCAGAACCGGCATTGGGTCGAAGGCAAAAGGGTGCTGGACTTCGGTGCCGGCTCCGGGGTCGCGGGGATTGCCGCGGTCAAGGCCGGGGCGCTGGAAGTGGTGGCCTGCGACCTTGACCCGCTGGCGATTGCCGCCTGTCGGGCGAATGCCGAACTCAATAACGTAGCGCTCACTTACTCGACGGATTTTTTCGCCGAAGACGACCGTTTTGACCTGATCCTGGTGGCGGATGTGCTGTACGACCGGGCGAATTTGCCGCTGCTCGATGAGTTCCTCAGTCGTGGCCGGGAAGCGCTGGTGGCGGACTCGCGGGTACGGGATTTCCGGCATCCGTTGTACCGGCGCATTGAAATGCTCGAAGCCATGACCTTGCCGGATCTGTGTGAGCCCGAAGAGTTTCGGCATGTGAGCCTCTACCACGCAAACCGTTAAAAGATCGCAGCCTTCGGCAGCTCCTACATTGGCCGTGTGTAAACCCGATCCTGCAGGAGCTGCCGAAGGCTGCGATCTTTTGCGCCAGCCCTTATAGTGAGCACATTCACGCTTCCAAGAGATCCCCCATGAGTCAGCAAACGCCGTACATCTTCGACGCCACGACTGCCGATTTCGACCAGTCGGTGATCGAGAACTCCTTTCACAAACCGGTGCTGGTGGATTTCTGGGCCGAATGGTGTGCGCCCTGCAAGGTGCTGATGCCGATGCTGCAGACCATTGCCGAGAGCTATCAGGGCGAACTGCTGCTGGCCAAGGTCAACTGCGACCTCGAACAGGACATCGTCGCCCGCTTCGGTATTCGCAGCCTGCCGACCGTGGTGCTGTTCAAGGATGGCCAGCCGGTCGATGGTTTTGCCGGTGCGCAGCCGGAGTCGGCCGTGCGGGCGCTGCTCGAGCCCCATGTCCAAATGCCGCCACCGGCGGCCGCCGATCCGTTCGAACAGGCCCAGGCCTTGTTCGATGACAGCCGCTTCGCCGATGCGGAAGCCCTGCTCAAAGTGCTGCTGGGCGAAGACAACACCAATGCCAAGGCGCTGATTCTTTACGCCCGCTGCCTCACCGAGCGCGGTGAGCTGGGCGAGGCGCAAGCCGTACTCGACGCGGTCAAGAGCGATGAACACAAGGCCGCCCTGGCCGGCGCCAAGGCGCAGATCAAGTTCCTCGGCCAGGCCAAGGATTTGCCGGATGCCGCCGACCTGAAAGCGCGCCTGGCAAAAAACCCACAGGACGATGAAGCGGTCTACCAACTGGCCGTGCAACAACTTGCGCGCCAGCAGTACGACGCGGCGCTGGATGGCCTGCTCAAGTTGTTCATCCGCAACCGCAGCTACAGCGAAGGTTTGCCGCACAAGACCTTGCTGCAGGTGTTCGAACTGCTGGGGAACGATCATCCGTTGGTGACGACCTACCGCCGCAAGCTCTTTGCTGCGTTGTATTAACAGCCCCGTCCTGTAGGAGCGAGCATGCTCGCTCCTACAGCCAGCGATAAATCGGCGTATCGCCGCCGCTCTCGACTTTTACATCCGCACTATGACGCAAGCGCACCAACAGGCGCTTGCCCGCCGCCGCACTGCCGGCCAGCCCTTCCAGCTGATCGAGCAAGTCCGGCCCGCTCAATTGCCCGGCCTTGCGCAGCAAATCCCTGGCAACCTGCCACAGCGCGTCGTCCTGATTCAGCGGTTTCGCCGCTGGGGCACTGACTTCGGTTTTTTCCACCTGCAGTTGCGCACCCAGCCGCGCCCAATCGGCGTCATCCATCTCCAGCGTCAAATCCACCGGCCAGTCGCCGATGCTTCCGCGAATTCGCAACATGAGTCAGCTCCCGAACATTTCTTCATGTCCATGCTCCCATGGGGCTTGTGCAACGCCAAGCTGACAGTCACAATTCGCGCACTAACGTTATAAGATTACATAACATTTTTTTCATCTTGTCTTTCGGAGACTCGCCATGCGCCGCTTGCTTCTCGCCCTGCCGTTTGCCTTGTTGCCGCTGGCTGTCGCCCATGCCGCCGACGAACATGATCACGACCATGAGCACGGCAGCCTCGGCGCCCACGAGCACGGCGTCGGGCGCCTGAACGCGGCGCTGGACGGCCAGACCCTGGAGCTGGAGCTGGAAAGTCCGGCGATGAACCTGGTGGGGTTCGAGCATGCCGCCACCACCGACGCTGACAAGGCCAAGGTCGCCGCAGTCCGCAGTCAGCTTGAAAAACCCTTGGCGTTGTTCAACCTGCCGACAGCAGCCGGTTGTGGGGTGGCTTCTCAGAAATTGCAAAGCCCCCTCTTTGGTGACAAGCCGGACGCCGACGACGATCACGACAAAGATGCCAAGGATGAGCATCACCACGATCACAGCGAAATCCACGCCCACTACCAGTTCACCTGCACGACACCCGCTGCGCTGAAAACCCTGGACCTGGCGAATATCTTCAACACATTCCCGGCGACCCAGAAAATTCAGGTACAACTGATCGGCCCGAGCGGGCAGCAAGGGGTTGAAGTGACGGCGAAGGCTGCCGCCCTCAAATTCTGAATTCACTTCAAAACCAATGTGGGAGCGGGCTTGCTCGCGAAGGCAGTGTGTCATGCAACATAGATGTCGACTGACACTCCCCCTTCGCGAGCAAGCCCGCTCCCACAGGTTAATCAACATTCATAAAATCGGCGCCATGACCCAAGCACTCATCGAACTGTCCGACCTGGGCTTCAGCTGGCCCGGTCATCCGCCATTGCTGGATATCCCGGCGTTTCGCCTGGAACCGGGGGAAACCCTGTTCCTCAAGGGCCCCAGCGGCAGCGGCAAGACCACCCTGCTCGGCCTGCTCGGCGGTGTGCAAAAGCCCGATCGCGGCAGCATTCGCCTGCTCGGCCAGGAGCTGACGGCACTCTCTGCCGGGGCCCGCGATCACTTTCGCGTCGATCACACCGGCTACATTTTCCAGCAGTTCAACTTGCTGCCATTTCTGTCAGTGCGCGAGAACGTCGAACTGCCCTGCCACTTCTCGAAACTGCGCGCCGAGCGGGCAAAACAGCGCCACGGCAGCATCGATCAGGCCGCCGCCACCCTGCTCGCCCATTTGGGTTTGAAGGACGACAACATCCTCGCTCGCCGCGCCGACTCCCTGTCCATCGGCCAGCAACAACGAGTGGCCGCCGCGCGCGCGCTGATCGGTCAACCGGAACTGGTGATCGCCGATGAGCCGACCTCGGCCCTCGACTACGACGCCCGGGAGAACTTCATTCGCCTGCTGTTCGCCGAATGCCGCGAAGCCGGGTCGAGCCTGTTGTTCGTCAGCCATGACCAGAGCCTGGCGCCGCTGTTCGACCGCCACCTGTCGCTGGCCGAACTCAATCGCGCCGCCACGTCTTTCGAGGTTTGAGATGTATCTGTTTCGTCTAGCCATGGCCAGCCTGGCAAATCGCCGTTTCACCGCGATTCTCACCGCGTTCGCCATTGCCCTGTCCGTGTGCCTGCTGCTGGCTGTGGAACGGGTGCGCACCGAGGCCAAGGCCAGTTTCGCCAGCACCATCAGCGGCACTGACCTGATCGTCGGCGCACGTTCCGGCTCGGTCAATCTGCTGCTGTACTCGGTGTTCCGCATCGGCAACGCCACCAACAACATCCGCTGGGACAGCTTCGAACACTTCGCCAACAACCCGAAAGTGAAGTGGGCCATCCCGATGTCACTCGGCGACTCCCATCGCGGTTATCGGGTGATGGGCACCACCGAGGCGTACTTCGAACACTACCAGTATGGCCGCCAGCAACACCTGGAACTGGCCGATGGCCGTGCCTTCGCCACCGATCCGTTCGAAGTGGTGCTCGGCGCCGAAGTGGCCGACGCATTGCACTACAAACTCGGCGACAAGCTGGTGCTGGCCCACGGTGTGGCCGTGATCAGCCTGGTCAAGCATGACGACAAGCCATTCACCGTAGTCGGCATTCTCAAGCGTACTGGCACCCCGGTGGACCGCACACTGCACATCAGCCTCGGCGGGATGGAGGCCATTCACGTTGATTGGCATAACGGCGTGCCGGCCCGTGGCAACGGGCGGATCAGCGCCGATCAGGCGCGCAACATGGACTTGACGCCCCAAGCGATCACCGCATTCATGCTCGGTCTCAACAGCAAGATTTCAACCTTTGCCTTGCAGCGCGAAATCAACGAATTCCGCGGCGAGCCGATGCTGGCGATCTTGCCGGGCGTTGCGTTGCAAGAGTTGTGGAGCTTGATGAGCACCGCGGAAAAAGCCTTGTTCGTGGTGTCGCTGTTCGTGGTGTTGACCGGGTTGATCGGCATGCTCACGGCGATTCTTACCAGCCTCAACGAACGCCGCCGGGAGATGGCGATCCTGCGTTCGGTAGGTGCGCGACCTTGGCATGTCGCGACGCTGCTGGTACTGGAGGCTTTTGCCCTGGCGCTGGCCGGTGTGGTTGCAGGCGTGGCGCTGCTTTACATCGGCATCGCTGCGGCACAGGGTTACGTGCAAGCCAATTACGGCCTGTTTCTGCCACTGGCGTGGCCAAGTGAATATGAATGGACGCTACTCGGTGGCATCCTGATCGCTGCGTTGCTGATGGGCAGCGTGCCTGCCTGGCGCGCCTATCGCCAATCCCTGGCCGATGGCCTGTCGATCCGTTTATGAGGAAGTCGAAATGCCCCGCGCTGTCTTTGCGCTGTTGATGCTGGTCGCCCTGCCATTGTGGGCGGCTGCGCCGAAAGAGCTGACCTGGTCGGAAATGATCCCTCCGGATGCGGCCGCGGAAGTGCCGAACATGACGCCGCTGCATGACCTGTCGAAGATGAGCGATGCACTGGCTGCCGAATCGGCACCGGCCGCGAAGCAGGACATGCCCAACGCGCCGGTGGTCAAGGCCCTCGACGGGCAGAACATTCGCTTGCCGGGCTACATCGTGCCTCTGGAAGTGAGTGAAGAAGGTCGCACCACGGAGTTTCTGCTGGTGCCGTATTTCGGCGCCTGCATTCACGTACCGCCACCGCCGTCGAACCAGATCGTGCATGTCAAAAGCGAAGTGGGCGTGAAGCTCGACGAGCTGTATCAGCCGTACTGGATCGAGGGTGCGTTGCAGGTAAAAGCGTCCACCAGCGAGTTGGCGGATGCCGGTTACCAGATGGAGGCGGACAAGATTTACCTGTATGAATTGCCGTAGGAGCGAGGCTTGCCCGCGAAGAGCCCCTCATAGGTTCCGCAAAAAAAATCTCATCCCACTTTCATTGAGCTGCATCAAAAGACCAAATCGTTAGCCGACTTACCATTGGACATCGAACATTTTTAACGTCCTCTGGAGCCCCCATGAACAAGTCCTTGCTCGGCGCCTCGCTGTTTGCCCTCGCGCTCGCGGCCCCGCTCGCCCACGCTCACGAAAAAGGCGATATCCTCCTGCGTGCAGGCGCGATCACCGTCGACCCGAATACCGACAGTTCCAGCGTCAAGGTCGATCAGGGCCCATTGAGCGGTGCCGACCTGGGCGGCGAGGCGACGCTGAGCAGCGACACACAACTGGGCCTTAACTTCGCCTATATGATCACCGATCACGTTGGCATCGAATTGCTGGCGGCCACGCCGTTCGAGCATGACGTAAAACTCAAGGGCACTGCCCTGAGCGCAGCCAACGGCAAACTCGGCAGTTTTAATCAACTGCCGCCGACCTTGAGCCTGGTGTACTACCCGCTCGACCCCAAGTCCGCGTTCCAGCCCTATGTCGGTGCAGGCGTCAACTACACCTGGATGTATGACGAACACTTGAGCAGCGAAGCGCGCGCCAATGGTTTCAGCAACTTCAAGACCGAAAACTCCTGGGGCGTGGCCTGGCAGGTAGGTGCCGATTACATGCTGACTGACAACATCCTGTTCAACGCGCAGATGCGCTACATCGACATCGACACGCGTGCGACCGTGGAAAACAACGCCATCGCGCCGGGCACCCGGGCACGGGTGAACGTGGATGCGGATCCGTTCATCTACATGGTCGGCCTGGGTTACAAGTTCTAAGCATTCACGTGGTGGTGATGATCGTTCCCCCGCTCAGCGTGGGATGCAGCCAGGGACGCTCCGCGTCCCGAGAGCAGACGCAGAGCGTCCATTGAGGCATTCCCACGCAGAGCGTGGCCGATCTGCAAGCAACAAAAAAGGCGCCTCGACCGGCGCCTTTTTCTATTGTCCCAGCAACCGCGCCAACCCGACACTCAACGGCGTCGGCTCGGGCGCTCTGAAGCGCTCCAGCAAACGCTGGTTGTTGGCGCGTGAATGACGAATATCGCCGGAGCGTGCCGGGCCGTAGCTCACCGGGGGCAGCTTGCCAACGACCACCTCGAGGGCTGCAAGCATTTGCTTGAGACTGGTCGCCTGGTTCCAGCCGACGTTTACCGCGCCGTCTTCCACCTGGGGTTTCTCGATAGCCTGCACCAGCAAATCGACCAGATCTTCGACATAGAGAAAATCCCGCGTTTGCTCACCGTCGCCAAACACGGTGATCGGCAGGCCTTTCTGCGCGCGCTCGCTAAAAATGCTGATCACCCCGGAGTACGGCGAGGAAGGATCCTGGCGCGGGCCGAAGATGTTGAAGAAGCGAAAAATCACCGGTTCCAGCCCATGCTCGCGCCGGTAGAAATCAAAGTATTGCTCGCTCGCCAGCTTGTCCGACGCATAGGGTGTCAACGGTGCCTTGGGCGTGTCTTCACCGATCGACTCGCCTTCGCCATTGTTGCCATACACCGCGGCACTGGAGGCAAACAGCACGCGCTTGACGCCGGCCTGGCGCATGGCTTCGCAGACATTCAGCGAGCCGATGAAGTTGCTCTGGTGGGTCTTCACCGGATCGTCCACCGACGCCTGTACCGATGCCACTGCCGCCAGGTGCGCCACGGCACCGCAACCGGCCACCGCACGGGCGACCAAGGCGGCATCGGCCACGTCGCCGACAATCAGCTCGACCTTGGGATTATCCAGCGGCAGGTTGCTGCGTTTACCGGAAGACAGATCATCGAGAATCCGAACCGAATAGCCCTTGGCGAGCAAGGCATCGGTGAGGTGGGAGCCGATGAAACCGGCGCCCCCGGTAATCAAAACGGGGCGATCAGCCATGACGATAGAACCTGTCCAAAAGACCCGGAAGGGCCGCACGCCAGGCGCGTGGCTTGATTCCGAAGGTGTGCAGAATTTTCTTGCAGGCCAGTACCGCGTGCTGCGGTTCTTCGGCGGCGTCCGGTCGCGCGGCGTGAGCCTGGGCGGTCGGCGCTTCGACAGCCAGCGGATGCAGGGCGCGTGCTTCGGTGAGAATCGCCTGCCCCAAGGCTAGTGGCGTGGTCGCCTCATGCCCGGCGTAGTGGTAGGTGCCCCACAGCGGCGCGCCACAGTCCAGTTGCTTGAGCACCGAAATGATCACGCGGGCCGCGTCGTCCACCGGTGTCGGATTGCCACGGCGATCGTCGGCCATCAACAGCTCCTGTGACTGCTCGGCGCGGCTGAGGAAGCGCCCGAGGGTGCCGTCGGGACTGTCATCGAGCAGCCAACCGAAACGCAACAGCACGTGTTGCGGGCAGGTGGCGCGTACGCTTTGTTCGATTCGCCACAATGCCTGGCCACGCAGGCCCAGCGGCTGCGGCTCGTCTTTTTCGCTGTAGGCTGTCGCCCGGGAGCCGTCGAACACGCGATAACTCGAGGGTTGCAGCAAGACGATGTTGTGATGCTGGCACAGTTCGGCCAGGCGCTCGATCGCCCGCTCCTGCCCGGCCAGGCGCTGTTCGCTGACCGTCTCCGCCTGGAACCAGTCAAAGTAGTAGGCGAGGTTGATCAACGCGTCCGGACGGGTGTCGTCGAGCAGTTGCGTCAGGCTCGCGGCATCCCAGCCGTCTTGAGGTGGGCGGGGGGCGAGGAAACCGATGTCTTCCTCCGCACCGAGGCGAATCAGCGCCTGCCCAAGGGCATTTCCGCCGCCCAGTAACATAAGGCGCATTCGCATAGAGTCAGCAGGCCCAGTCTGATTGGAACGATGGCTTAATCGACAGCGCCCGCGGGCAATGTCGTCGATAGTTGCCGGAATCGTTGCATTTTGCGGGTTTAGTGCGCAACCGTCATCCGTAAAGTGTAGATGTCCGAGATTTGTAGTGCAGCTACTGGCCTCTTCGCGAGCAGGCTCGCTCCCACAATGAAATTGTGTACACCGGCCCAATGTGGGAGCGAGCCTGCTCGCGAAGGGGCCGTAAAGCCCAGCAAAGGTCTTGAGCGGTACTTGCATCTTCACTGAGTCACCCGCATAAATCAGACCATGAACCTGCCCATTTCCGCAGACAGTGCCCTGGCCGGCTTCCACCCCGCCGTCAGCGCCTGGTTCAGCAAGACTTTCGCGACGGTCACCGCCGCCCAGGCCCAGGCGTGGCCGCTGATCCGCCAGCGCCGCTCGACCCTGATTGCCGCCCCCACGGGTTCCGGCAAGACCCTCACCGCCTTCCTCGCCGTCATCGACGACCTGGTCCACCGTGGCCTGGAAACCTTCGAAGGCTTGCCTGACGAAACCCTGGTGGTCTACGTTTCGCCGCTCAAGGCGCTGTCCAACGACATCCAGATCAACCTGCAAAACCCGTTGGCCGGCATCAGCGAACAGTTGAGGGTGATGGGCCTGCCCGAGTTGCGCATCAGCACCGCCGTGCGCACCGGCGATACATCGCAAAAAGACCGCTCGGCGATGCGCAAGACCGCGCCGCACATTCTGGTCACCACCCCGGAATCGCTGTACGTGCTGCTCGGCTCCGACTCAGGCCGAAAAATGCTCGGCACCGCACGCACGGTGATCGTCGACGAAATCCACGCCATCGCCGCCAGCAAGCGCGGCAGCCACCTGGCCCTGAGCCTGGAACGCTTGCAGGCGTTGTGCGCCGAACCGCTGGTGCGTATCGGCCTGTCGGCCACGCAAAAACCCATAGAAGCGGTATCGCGCTTCCTGGTCGGCCGCGATCGAGACTGCGAAATCATCGACATCGGCCATGCACGCCCACGAGATCTGGGCATCGAGGTTCCACCCGTGCCGCTGTCGGCGGTGATGGCGAACGATGTCTGGGAACTGGTCTATGACCGTCTGGCCGCCCTGGCCCGCGAGCACCGCACTACGCTGGTGTTCGTCAACACCCGGCGCCTGGCCGAGCGCCTGAGCCGGCACCTGAGCGAACGCCTGGGCAAGGACGCCGTAGCCGCCCACCACGGTAGCCTGGCCAAGGAGTTTCGCCTGGACGCCGAACAGCGGCTCAAGCGCGGCGAGCTGCAAGTGTTGATCGCCACCGCGTCGCTGGAATTGGGCATCGACATTGGCGACGTCGACCTGGTGTGCCAGATCGCCTCGCCGCGTTCGATTGCCGGCTTTTTGCAAAGGGTTGGACGCTCCGGACATCAGGTCGGCGGCACGCCCAAGGGCCGTTTGTTCGCGACCACCCGCGACGACCTGATTGAATGCGTCGCGCTGCTCGACTGCGTGCGCCGGGGCGAGCTCGACACCCTGCTGATCCCCGAGGCACCGCTGGATGTCCTGGCGCAACAGATCATCGCCGAAGTCAGTTGCCAGGAATGGCCAGAGGACGCCTTGCTGGCGTTGTTCCGGCAGGCCTCGCCCTATGCCGCGCTCGACGAAAAACATTATCAGGCGCTGCTGCGGATGCTTGCCGAGGGTTACAACGGGCGACAGGGTATTCGCAGCGCCTATCTGCACCGCGACGCCGTGAACCGTACCCTGCGTGGTCGTCGCGGCGCCAAGCTGACGGCCGTGACCAGCGGCGGGACGATTCCGGACAACGCCGACTACGCCGTATTGCTGGAGCCGCAAGCGCTGAATATCGGCAGCGTCAACGAAGATTTCGCCGTGGAGAGCATCGCTGGCGATGTGTTCCAGTTGGGCAATACCTCGTACCGGATCCTGCGGGTCGAAACCGGCAAGGTCCGGGTCGAAGACGCTCAGGGCCAGCCGCCGACGATTCCGTTCTGGCTTGGCGAAGCCCCGGGGCGCAGTGCTGAACTGTCGTTTGCCGTAGCGCGCCTGCAGGCCCGACTCGATGAGCTCTTGGGCGCCACGCCAGGCAATTTGCAGCCAAGCCTCGATTGGTTGACCGACAACCTCGGCCTGAACCTGGCCAGCGCCGAACAACTGGTCGAATACCTCGCCCGTGCGCGCCAGTCCCTCGGCGCCCTGCCCTCTCAAGACACGCTGCTGATGGAGCGGTTTTTCGATGAGTCGGGCGGTACGCAACTGATCATCCACAGCCCGTTCGGCAGCCGCATCAATCGCGCGTGGGGCTTGGCCCTACGCAAGCGTTTTTGCCGCACCTTCAATTTCGAATTGCAGGCGGCCGCCAGCGAGGACGCCATCGTCTTGTCGTTGTCCACCAGCCACAGCTTTGAACTCGATGAGGTCTGGCGCTATTTGCACAGCAATAGCGCGCAACACATTCTTATCCAGGCCGTGCTCGACGCGCCGTTGTTCGGTGTGCGCTGGCGCTGGAATGCCGGTGTGGCACTGGCGTTGCCGCGCTATACCGGCGGGCGCAAGGTCGCGCCGCAGATCCAGCGCATGAAAAGTGAAGACCTGATCGCCAATGTGTTTCCCGATCAGATTGCCTGCGTGGAAAACCTGGTCGGCGAACGGGAAGTCCCCGACCATCCGCTGGTGGAACAAACCCTCGATGATTGCCTGCACGACGCCATGGACAGTGAAGGCTGGCTGGCGCTGTTGCGGCGCATGGAGCGCGGTGAGGTCCGCCTGATCAGCCGAGACCTGCCGGCGCCCTCGCCGCTGGCGGCGGAAATACTCAGCGCCCGGCCATACACCTTTCTTGACGACGCGCCACTGGAAGAGCGCCGCACACAAGCCGTTATCAATCGACGCTGGAGCGAGCCAGAATCCACCGATGACCTCGGTGCATTGGACCTCGAGGCGATTGCCGCCGTGCGCGAAGAAGCCTGGCCGACACCAGGCGGTGTGGATGAAATGCACGAGGCGTTGATGAGCCTGGCGTGCATCACCGAGGCCGAGGCCAGCGCCAACGCCCCGTGGCTCGATTGGCTCAATACCTTGGCCGACAGCGGCCGCGCCTGCCGCATCAGCCATTCACTTTGGCTGGCGCGGGAACGACTGACCTGCCTGCGGGCCATTTATCCACAGGCTGTCTTGATGCCGGCGCTGGAGGCGTTGCCGGGGTTCGATGAACACTGGGAAGTGGACGACGCGGTGCTTGAAGTGATTCGCGCACGGCTCAGCGCGTTTGGTCCATTGCCGCTGCAGGCGATCGCCGAACCGCTCCAATTGCCAGCGACACACGTCACCCGGGCGCTGGCGCTACTCGAACACGAAGGCTATGTGCTGCGCGGCCGGTTCACTCCGGGCAGCACTGAAGATGAGTGGTGCGAGCGACACCTGCTGGCACGGATTCACCGCTATACGGTCAAGCGCCTGCGCCGGGAAATCGAGCCCGTGGCCTTGCAGGATTTCATGCGCTTTCTGTTCGATTGGCAACACCTGTCCAACGCCACCCGAGGCCAGGGCAGCTCGATGTTATCGGCCATCAGTGCTCAGTTCGAAGGCTACCCCGCTGCTGCTTCGGCCTGGGACAGCGACCTGCTGCCCGCGAGGCTCAAGGACTATTCGCCCACCTGGCTCGATGATGCCTGCCGTAGCGGCAAGCTGGTCTGGACCCGGTTGACCGCACGCAACCGCAGCACCGGCACCGCGCTGCGCAGCACGCCGATCGTGTTGTTGCCGCGTCAGCGGGTCGGTCTCTGGAGCGACTTGACCGAGCAGACGCCGGTCAGCGAATTGTCGCCCAAGACACAGAAGGTTCACGCCGCCCTCAGCCAGCACGGCGCGCTGTTTTTCGATGAGCTGATTCACGAAGCCCACCTGTTGCGCACGGAACTGGAAATCGCCCTGCAGGAACTGGTCGGTGCCGGGTTGGTCAACGCCGACAGCTTTGCCGGCCTGCGTGCATTGATCACCCCGGCCAGCAAGCGCCAGCAGCGTAGTGGCCGGCGCGGGCGCGGGGCCTTTGTCGGCGGCATGGACGATGCCGGGCGCTGGGCACTGTTGCGTCGTGGGACTGCCGCGCCAGTGGTGGATAATCCGCGACCGACGCCAACACCCGCAGACACCCTGGAACACATCGCCATGACCTTGTTGCGCCGCTACGGCGTGGTGTTCTGGCGATTGCTGGAACGTGAGGCCGATTGGCTACCGAGCTGGCGGGAATTGCTGCGCACCTTCCATCGCTTGGAGGCGCGCGGAGAAATTCGGGGCGGGCGCTTTGTCAGTGGCTTGGCGGGCGAACAGTTCGCACTGCCGCAGGCTATTCCACTGCTGCGCGAAGTACGGCGACGGCCCCACGACGGCAGTTTGATCGCAGTCTGCGGGGTCGATCCGCTGAACCTCGCCGGCACCCTGCTGCCCGGTGCGAAAGTACCGGCGCTGGCGAGTAATCGACTGGTGTATCGCGATGGTCTGCCGGTGGCTGCGCAGATAGCTGGCAAGCAGCATGTGTGGCTGGAGCTGGATCAGCCGGGCATGGCTGAAGTGCAGAGCAAGCTGATCCGGCATTGATGTTGTCTCATCCGGCCCCTTCGCGGGCAGGCCCGCTCCCACATTGGACCGGTGTACATAAATCCATTGTGGGAGCGAGCCTGCTCGCGAAGAGGCCATCACTGCCAACAAATTTATTGGGGCCGAAGCTGATCCGGCATCAACACCGCCGAATGCCCAGGCTCGGCCACCCCATCATTCACAGGTTCCGCCGCCTTCCTCGGCATCAAGACCTGCTGTGGATAAGTCTGCGCAAAATGCACCTCGGGACTGTTATCCACAAGCTTTTTCAAACGCTGGTTGAATGCCCGGCTTACCGCATACTGCCCTCCCGACACGGTGCGAAATTGTGCCGTCAAGACCACGCCATTGAGGTCCATCTTGTCGACGCCGAACACATCCAGCGGCCCTTGCAGGTTGTACCTGAGGAACGGGTCGTCGCTGATCGAATGCCCGGCTTCGCGAATCAGTTCGATGGCCTTGTCGACATCGGTGTCATAGGTGAACTGCACGGAGAAGAACGCGTAGGCAAATTGCCGCGATTGGTTGGTCACGGCCTTGATCTGGCCAAAGGGCACCGAGTGCACGAACCCTTTGCCGTCGCGCAGGCGCAGGGTGCGGATAGTCAGGCCTTCGACCGTGCCGGCATGCCCGGAATCGAGCACCACCCAGTCGCCGATCGACAGGGTGTCTTCAATGATGATGAACAAACCGGTGATCACATCCTGCACAAGTTGCTGGGAGCCGAAACCGATGGCCAGGCCAATGACCCCGGCACCGGCCAGGAACGGCGCAACATTGATTCCCAGATTGGCCATGGTGGTGATGGCGCAGATCACCACCAAAATGATTTTGATCGCATTGCGCAGCAACGGCAGGATCGTCTTTACCCGCGTACTTGGCTGGCGCGCCCCGCGCTTGTTGAGCGGTGGTTTCAAGGCTTCCTGGATCGCCGTGTCCAGCACGACCCAGACCATCCACGTCACCAGGAAGATCAAGCCGATATGGCTCAACGCGTCACTGATCGCCCGCCCCACCGCATTGCTGACCGCAAAATCGAACAGTGACACGCCCCAGATTCGTCCGAGGATATCGATGAACACGATGGCCATGGCGATACGCAACAACGCATGGGAGAGGCTCAGGAAGCGCTCTTTGTAGGCGCCACTGCGGCGCACATCGGATTCGCTGCGGGACTTGAACAAGTGATGCAACGTAGTACTGAGAAACACCGTCGCGATCAGCAGCACCGTGGTGAACAGCGCGCTGCGCAACACTTGCTGGTTGTCATCGCCAATGCCGATCAAGTTGATGACAGACACCAGCACCATCAACAGGATCGGCCAATACCAGAGCCCGGAAAAAATCCGTAGGGTTTCGCGCAAGGCCGGCTGCGCCCGCCGCTGGGCCAGCGGCAGGATGCGGATGACATGGGCGACCGGACGGCGCATGCGGATCACCAGCAAACCAAAGGCAATCGAGGCGGCGAGCCCGGTCAATACGGCGATGCTGCTGGTGAGGTTGTTACCCAGTTGATGGGCGATCTGCGGACTGGTCAAGGCGTCGCTGAGGGCGACCAGGAAGCCGATCGCGAACAGCGGCCGCGGGCTGTCCTGGCGAATGATCTGCACTGCCCGGCGCTTGTGCCCGACATTGAACAGCACCACCAGGGAC
This sequence comes from Pseudomonas sp. V98_8, assembly GCF_029967975.1. NCBI lineage: Bacteria > Pseudomonadati > Pseudomonadota > Gammaproteobacteria > Pseudomonadales > Pseudomonadaceae > Pseudomonas > Pseudomonas sp. V98_8. Next base: position 49,529 of record NZ_JASCAE010000048.1, on the reverse strand, counting down.
ATCACCAACGACGCCGCGAACACGCCACTGCTGGTGGCATAGGCAAAACACAACGCCAGCGCCCGACCCGCTGACAAAGCCATGAACTGGCTGGCATAGATCGTCAACGGCAGGCTGATCACCGCAGGGAGACTGTAGGGCAAGACATACCCAAGCAATGCCTGCCCACGCTCTCGACTGAGCAGCAAGCGATGACGGCACAGGCGTTCGGTCAATAACTTGCCGAACATCCACAGCAAGCCGAAGACACCTGCCCACACCGCCGTCAGCAGCAGGAAATCGCCCGCCACGCTCCAGCTCGAGCGGGCCGATGGACGATTGACCAATTGATCCACCTCATCGGCCGCACGATCCGCACGCAGACGCCAGGCGTCGAGCAGGTCCTTGTTGAAATTGAGCTTGTCCTGGATGCCATCGATGCTTGAACTGATGGCGCCCAGCAACCCGCCCTGAACCAAGGGTTCGGGATGTGCCGGCGGTGTGGCGGCGGTGGCCGCTGCCGGTACACCCGGTATCGCCGCCGCTTCCAGTTCCTCGCTGCCGAAGAACAACAGCGCCCCCATTAATATCGCCGTCTTGAGCCTGATCAAGGCATCCGCTCCTTTGGATAGGACTGTAAGGAACTGATCGAGAAATGCCGGACTAGTTCGGTGTCGGCCGGCAAATGCCAAGCGCCGGGCTACGCGCTGATCCTGTCGCGGATCGTCACCGGCCTGGCGCACGGGGTGTTTTTCTCGATTGGCTCGACTGTCGCCACCAGTCTAGTGCCCGAGGAAAAAGCCGCCAACGCGATCGCCAGCAAACCGGCCCCTACGGGTATTGCGGTGATGTATGAAATGCATACCGTCCGTAGTCCCACCGAAACTTTCGTCAGCCTCTGGCAGTCATCAAAAGATCAGGGGGCAGTCAGACGGGAGGCGACATGGCGGCGATTCACATTGGCATTTCAGGTTGGCGCTACACGCCCTGGCGGGGGGATTTCTACCCGAAGGGACTGGCCCAGAGGCGCGAATTGCAATTCGCCTCAAGGGCAGTCAACAGCATCGAAATCAATGGGTCGTTCTACGCCCTGCAGCGGCCCGAACGCTATGCCCAGTGGTATGCCGAAACCCCGGAGCACTTTGTGTTCAGCGTCAAGGCGCCGCGCTTCATTACCCATATCAAGCGTTTGCGTGACATCCATAAACCCCTGGCGAATTTTTTCGCCTCCGGCGTCCTGGAACTCAGGGAAAAACTCGGCCCGATTCTCTGGCAGTTCCCGCCCAACTTCAAATTCGACGCCGAGCTGTTCGAGAGCTTCCTCGAGCAATTGCCCCAAGACACGGAGCAGGCCGCTGCCCTTGCCCGCCAGCACGACGCCCATGTGAATGGCCACGCCAGCCTTAAGACAAGCAAGAAAAAGCCCTTGCGCCATGCCGTGGAAATCCGCAACGACAGCTTCATCGATCCGGCATTTGTCCGCCTGCTCAAACGCTACAACACGGCCCTGGTGATTGCCGACACCGCCGGTAAATGGCCCTATCGCGAAGACCTCACCAGCGACTTCGTGTACCTGCGCCTGCACGGTGCCGAAGAGCTCTACGCCAGTGGCTACACCCCTCAGGCACTGAAGCGTTGGGGTGACCGGATCGATGCCTGGCATCATGGTCGGCAACCGGCTGATCCCCACCTGATCGCACCTCGCCTCAAACCCAGGGTGCGAAAGTCTCGAGAAGTTTTCTGCTATTTCGATAACGACATCAAGGTCCGCGCGCCCTTCGATGCGCGCCGTTTGCTGGCACGCTTCGACCTCGACAAAGAGTTGCTCACCGCCCCCGGTGAGCCCGCTGCAGAAGGGGTGCTGCCATGAGTGTTTCCGACCCGGTTGGCACCACCGACGAGCAGGCGACCATCGATACCACGGTGCAGCGTTTCACCGTACTGACGGTCAACACCCACAAGGGCTTCACGGCGCTGAACCGGCGATTCATCCTGCCTGAACTGCGCGAGGCGGTGCGCAGTGTCTGCGCCGACGTGGTGTTTCTGCAGGAGGTACACGGCACCCACGAGCATCACCCCAAGCGCTACGACAACTGGCCAGCGATGCCCCAGTATGAATTCCTCGCGGACACCCTCTGGCCGCAGTTTGCCTACGGCCGCAATGCGGTCTATCCGGCAGGTGATCACGGCAACGCCTTGCTGTCGAAATTCCAGATCGTTCGGCACGACAACCTCGACGTGTCCATCAGCGGACACGAGAACCGCGGCATTTTGCATTGCGTATTGCGCCTGCCGGGAGAGGGCCCGGAGGTGCATGCCATTTGCGTCCATCTTGGCTTGCGCGAAACCCATCGCAATGAACAACTCAGGTTGCTACGCCACCGCCTTGAGTCGTTGCCAGGCGACGCCCCGGTGATTGTCGCCGGTGATTTCAACGACTGGCGCCAACGCGCCGATGCCCTGCTCCAGCCTTGTGGTCTGCGCGAAGTGTTCGCCGAGCACCACGGCAAGCCGGCGCGCAGTTTTCCCGCGCGATTGCCGACCTTGCGCCTGGACCGTATCTACGTACGTAACCTCAAGGCCAGCTATCCGCAGGTATTGGCGAACCGTCCCTGGTCACACCTATCGGATCACGCACCGTTGTCGGTGGAGATCGAGCTATGAGCATCCCGTCGATGGAAAAAAACACGCTGGAAAGAACCATTGCCGCGCCGCCCATCAGCGAGCCGGCGGCCGTCGACGTCGAGTACGGTTGGCAAGGCAACAATCGGGTCCAACTGCTGGAAAACGGCGAAGCCTATTTCCCCAGAGTGTTCGAGGCGATGCGCCAGGCCACCACCGAAATCCTCCTGGAAACCTTCATTGTGTTCGAGGACAAAGTCGGTGAAGAATTGAAGGAGGTGCTGATCGAGGCGGCACAACGGGGTGTCCGCGTGACTGCCAGCTTCGACGGGTTTGGCTGCGGAGAACTGACAGCCGATTATCTTTCCGCCCTGAGCGGTGCCGGCGTGCATTTACAGATGTTCGACCCGGCACCCAAGCGCCTGGGCATCCGCACCAACTGGTTCCGACGCCTGCACCGCAAGATCGTGGTGGTGGACGGGACGATTGCGTTCATTGGCGGGATCAACTTCTCCGCCGATCATTTGGCCGATTTCGGCCCCGAAGCCAAGCAGGATTATTCGGTTGAAGTGCAAGGCCCGGCGGTGGCCGATATTCACCACTTTGCCCTGCTGCAATGCGGTCGCCCGGCCCGCGCCAAATACTGGTGGCAACGGCGTCGACAACGGCGTTCGGAATTGGCCGTCACCGATCACGACGGTCAGGTACGACTGGTGTACCGCGATAACGCCGAGCACGCGACCGACATCGAAGAGGTCTACCGCCTGGCGCTGCGCACGGCGCAGCGGCGCGTGGTCATTGCCAACGCCTACTTTTTCCCGGGCTACAGGTTGCTGCGCGAAATCCGCAACGCCGCGCGCCGCGGCGTAGAAGTGCGCCTGATCCTGCAGGGCCAGCCGGACATGCTGGTGGCCAAATTGGCGGCGCGCATGACTTACGATTACCTGCTCAAGTCCGGGGTGAAAATCTTCGAATACTGCGACCGGCCACTGCACGGCAAAGTCGCGCTGGTGGACGAAGACTGGAGCACCGTTGGCTCCAGCAATCTTGACCCGCTGAGCCTGTCGATGAACCTGGAGGCCAACGTGTTGATCCGTGACCGCGCGTTCAACCGCGACCTGTTCGATCGGCTTGAAGAACTCAGCGATAACCATTGCAAGGCCATGTCGGTGGACAAGGCCCCACGCGGGCGCATCTGGCACATGACCGTGGGCTTCCTGGTGTTCCACTTCCTACGCCATTTCCCGGCATGGGCCGGTTGGCTGCCAGCGCACAAACCACGCTTGAAACCGTTCACCCCCACCGACCGGGAGCGATCAACATGAGCCGCACTGAAGCGCACGCGGCGTCCCACGCCGAGCACCCGGCGAAATCGCGCTGGAGTCGTTGGAAAAGACCACTGACAATGCTGTTTTTCCTGGCGTTGATCGTCCTCTTGACGATGTTTGCCCAGCGCATCGAATGGAACGAGGTGCTCGACACCCTGGCCGATTTCAAGGTACGCACCTTGATCATCGCGTCAGGGCTGACACTGATGAGTTTCCTGGTCTACGCCTGCTTCGACCTGATCGGCCGAACCTACATCCGCCAGGACCTGACGTGGAAACAGATCCTGCCGGTGGGGATCATCAGCTACGCCTTCAACCTCAACCTGAGCGCCTGGGTGGGTGGCATCGCCATGCGTTATCGGCTGTATTCACGACTTGGGGTGAGCAAGGCCAACATTGCGAAAATCCTCGGCCTGAGCCTGGCGACCAACTGGTTCGGCTACATGGTGATTGCCGGCGCGGTGTTCAGCAGTGGGCTGGTGCGCATGCCGCCAGGCTGGAAACTCAGTAGCGGCGCGCTGCAAGGCGTGGGCGTCTTACTCTTGCTGGCGAGCGCGGGATATCTCGCGGCCTGCCAGTTTTCCAAACGCCGCGAGTGGGCGATCCGCGGGGTCGAAATCAACTTGCCATCACTGCGCATGGCGGTCCTTCAACTGGCCCTGGGGGCGCTGAACTGGTCGTTGATGGCCGCGGTCATTTTCACGCTGCTACCGAGCAAACTGGACTATCCGCTGGTGCTTGGCGTGTTGCTGATCAGCGCCATCGCCGGGGTCATCACCCACATACCTGCAGGGCTCGGTGTGCTGGAAGCGGTGTTCGTGGCACTGCTGCAACACGAGGTATCCCGAGGCAGCCTGGTGGCGGGCTTGTTGGCGTATCGGGCGATTTATTTCCTGTTACCGTTGTTGATCACGCTGGTGATGTACCTGGTGGTGGAGGCCAAGGCCAAGTCGTTGCGAATATCGAAAAAACCCAAATAATGGGTGGACGCCTTCGCGAGCAGGCTCGCTTCCACATTTGAAATGCATTCCCCTGTGCGAGCGAGCCTGCTCGCGAAGGCGTCATGAGCGACACTACCATTCATTTCGACTGAATAATGCTCAACCGCTCACCCACCACCATTTCCGTAATCCAGTCCACCAGGATCGAGGTGTAGGCCTGCTGGGAAACCGGATCGCTCAGCGCATGATCGGCGCCGTCGATGATGCGGTGGGTCAGCGAGTGGGTCTGCTGGCACGCCGCGCGATAACTCATGATGGTCGCGTGAGGTACGTAATCATCGGTTTCGGACTGCACCAACAACACGTCACCGGTGAATTGCGAACAGGCATGCAGTGCCCGATTGCTGTCGGCGCGCACCAGCGTGCTGCGGTAATCGCGCAGATCGAGCTTGTCCAAGTCGCGCTTGGGCGTGTGCCATTGATCATCGCGGTACAGCGCCGGCACTCGCAGCGCCAGCCAGCGTACAGGCCGTAGCGAGGTGAGGATCGAGGCCAGGTATCCGCCGTAACTGGTGCCGACCACGGCAATCGCCGAGGTATCCAGCGCCGGATGCGCCAGCAAGCGGTCGTAGGCCGCCAGCAAGTCACGCAGATTGTCTTCACGGGTCACGCGGGTCAACGGAATACCCGTGCCGCCGGTATGCCCGCGCAGGTCGAAGGTCAAACACACGCAACCCAGACCGGCAATGCCTTTCGCCCGCTCCAGGTCTCGCTCCTGGCTACCCCCCCAACCGTGCACGAACAGCACGCCAGGGACTTTTGATTTGGGGCTCAGGAACGTCCCGCTCATCTGTTCGTCGTCGATGTCGATTTGAATGCTTTCGCTTCTAGCCGTCATAGGATTTGACCGTTACGTACTTGAGAAGAAAATCACTGTTTTCCGCTGGCCCGCGGTACACCTCGATGGCGTCCGCCGGCAGTGGCTGATCGATGTAGGTTTCCACCGAAGACACACGAATCGCGCGCATCCCCGGATCGTTGACGAAGCTCTGCAACGCTGCCACTTCCGCGCTGCTGGCCCCGCCCATGCGCCAGGATTGCTCGAGCACGCCGCTGCGTCGCTGGCCGTCGCTGGCAATTCCCTGGGCGATGTCGTAATTACGCCGCGAGGCGTAGAAACCGGGATAGGCTTCATCGGCGGCCGCGTCGAAGACCTTGGCCTGCCTGATCGCCAATCGCACATCGTCAGGCAAGTCCAGCGCCAGCAGATCATCGTAGCCACCCTGCACCACCAGCAGGTTTGAACCACCATAGACCTCTTCGCCGCGAGCGTCTTTGGTCAAGTATTGATCACCGCAATAACTGAGCAACCTGGCGCCGATGAAACTCTGCCCGACGCTGTGGGTAATCACCTGGTCCAGGTCCTGCTCCAGTACCACACCTTCACTGAACAGCGCCTTGGCTTCAGGACGGGCGAGGATTTCGTCGAACTGGTCGAGACTAGTGATGACTTCCTGGCCGCGCCCCGCACAGGCATGAATCGGCTTCATACGGATCGGACCGCTGTAGAGCAGATGCTCCGCCGCCGGCCGTGCATCGTCGAAGGAGAAAACACTGAGACCGTCGAGCACTACCGTGCGCACCCGTTCGGAAAACATCGGCGCCCAGCCTTGCGGTGCATGGGCATGCCTGTTCAACAAACCATGGCTGATGGCCTTGGTGCAGATGAAATCGTGCTCGACGTATCCGCCCCATAAATCCTCTGGTCCCTTGACGCCCAACTGCCGGGCGGCAGCGGCGCCCACCAGGGTCTGGGTCGGCAACACATAGATGTCCCGCCCGCCATGCACCTGCGGGTCGTAGCTGCCGCCGTATTTGAGCCCGAGGATTTGCGCCAGCCAACGGGCCAGGGCGCGATTGGTTTCGACTTCGTGCTGCGGCGCATCGGGGCGCACCGAATGGGCGACTACCAGTTTTTTGCGGTTGGCTGGGGTCATGCGTCCCCCCTTCAATTGTCGCTAAATGAATGTAGCTGATGGAGGTGCAGGGTTCAGGCCAAGCATATCTTGAGAAAAACGCCTCTCAAATCAACCTGTTGCACAAAGGATAGTGGCACCGCGCCTGCTTTATTCTGCACGACACCCTTCAACATTCCGGCATTTTGCACGACTCAAGCGCTCCCACAGGGGATTTGCGGTGAAGCGTCTAAGCGTCTATCGGGGGCCCGCACTCGGTATCGCCCCAAACCGCGCCCGGTAATCACTGGGGGCCAGCCCGGTAATCTTCTTGAATGTCGAACGAAACGCCCCCGGATCCTGATAGCCCACGGTCCAGGCGATGTGATCGATGGTGCCATTGGTGAATTCAAGCATTTCCCGGGCTTTGCCGACTCGCAGGTGCTGGCAATACTCCGTGGGCTTGAGGCCGGTTGCCGCGCGAAATCGGCGCAGGAACGTCCGTTCTTCCAGCCCTGCCCGTTCAGCCATCGCCGTCAGCGAGACATCGGTGGCACCCGTGCTTTGCAGCCAGTGTTGAACCCTGAGGATCGCGGCATCGCCATGATTGAGAATCGGGGCGAAATTGCTGCCGCACTCACTGGCGCTGTCGCTGTGTTCCACCACCAGAAAACGCGCAGTGCCGGTGGCAATGCTGGGGCCCAACAGACGATTGACCAGGCGCAGACCCAATTCGGACCACGCCATCAGGCCGGCCGTGGTAATCAGGTCGCCGTCATCGACGATGGGCGTATCAGCCTTGAGCTTGATCGCCGGGTAGCGCTCGGCGAAGGTTTTCGCGGAAGTCCAATGAGTGGTGGCGCTGCGACCGTCCAGCAGTCCGCTTTCAGCCAATAGCAGCGAGCCCACGCAGACACCCCCCAGGGTCGCGCCATTGGCGTGCTGCTGGCGAAGCCAACGCAGCAGCGCTTGCGGCGCCTGGGCTTCGGTGAAGCCGGCAATCGACGGCGGAATCAACACCGCTACCAATGCGCTGTCCGCTGCGGGATGGCTGTCATAGACACGAACGGGCGCCTGTTCGCCATCGACCTGCCAATGGCTGATCCGCAACAAAGGCAAGCGCGCCGCCTGATGCTCTGCAGCGATACGGTTGGCCACCCCGAACAGGTCCGTCAACCCATGCACCGCCGCCATCTGCGCGCCGGGATAGATCAACACGCCCAGCTCGGCGATTGCCCTTTGTGCATCCATTGTCAGTTTTCCCCCTTCTATTGTCGGTGCGGCCAATCCCCGGACGGTCTGTCAGGGTCAATACTTCATTCCACACCCAAACCGCACTTCGAGGAAACCGTCATGGCCAAGCAAGCACTCATCGTAGTCGATATCCAAAAAGACTACTTCCCCCAGGGCAAGTGGCCGTTGGTCGGCGCCGATGCCGCCGCAGACAACGCTGTTCGTCTGCTCAAGGCCTTTCGTGAGGCCGGTGATTCGGTGGTGCACATCCGCCACGAATTCACCTCCGCACAAGCACCGTTTTTCACCCCGGGCTCCGACGGTGCGAAACTGCACCCGAAAGTCCTCAACCAGGGCAATGAGCCGGTGGTGCTCAAGCACTTCGTCAACTCGTTCCGTGACACCGAACTGCAGAGCATTCTCGACGAGCAAGGCATCAAGGAGCTGGTGGTGGTCGGCAGCATGAGCCACATGTGTATCGACGGCATCACCCGCGCCGCCAACGACCTCGGCTACAGCGTCACGGTGATCCACGATGCCTGTGCCTCCCGTGACCTGGAGTTCAACGGACTGACCGTTCCAGCAGCCCACGTGCATGCCGCGTTCATGTCGGCATTGGGTTTTGCCTACGCCAAGGTGGTGTCCACCGACGAATTCCTCGCCGCCAACCGTTAACCAAAAAAAACCGCCTTGCCGCGCAATGCGGCTTTCTGTAGGCGCTGCCGCAGGCTGCGATCTTTTGATCTTTTAAAACAAGATCGCAGCCTGCGGCAGCTCCTACAGAGGAATCGAAAACTGCGGGTAACAAAAAGCCCGGCATCCTGAAGGGAGTGCCGGGCTTTGATTCGATCTAAGCTATTGCTTAGAACGGAATATCGTCATCAAAGCTGTCGAAGTCCGGAGCTGGCTGCGGCGCGGCCTGCTGAGGAGCCGGACGCGACTGTTGCGGTGCCGACTGCTGTGGACGCGGAGCCTGCTGGCGCGGAGCGGATTGCTGGTAGTTACCGCCGCCCTGGCCTTGTTGGTCACCCTGTTGAGGGCGACCGCCCAGCAGTTGCATGGTGCCTTGCATGTCGACCACGATTTCAGTGGTGTAACGCTTGATACCGTCTTTTTCCCACTCGCGGGTCTGCAGCTTGCCTTCGATGTAGACCTGCGAGCCTTTACGCAGGTATTCGCCGGCAATTTCCGCGACCTTGCCAAACATCGACACGCGGTGCCATTCGGTTTTTTCGACTTTCTGACCGGTTTGCTTATCGGTCCACTGTTCGCTGGTTGCCAGACTCAGGTTGGTCACGGCGTTGCCATTCGGCAGGTAACGAACTTCAGGATCCTGGCCGCAAGTGCCGACCAATATGACTTTGTTAACCCCACGGGCCATTACGTTCTCCTAGGCTACGCACGCTGCCCCGGCCGGGTTGTTCACCAGGCTTTCAAGGGTGGTGCGATCCAATAGTTCGGTGTCCAATTTGATGTAAATCGCCGCTTCGTCTGCGACTATCACTGCATCTGTTACCCCTACGACAGCCTTCAGGCGCTCAACCAGCCCCGCTTCGCGGATCGCCTCGGGCGACAATGGCAAGCGCAGGCTTGTCACGTAGGGAGGTTCACGCATGGTAACAGCAAAGGCCAGCCAGAGGGCAGCCAGACCAGCGCATCCAAGGAACACAACCGACAGACCGCCATGCTGGAACAACCAGCCGCCGAGTATGCCGCCCAGTGCCGAGCCAAGGAACTGACTGGTGGAGTAGACCCCCATCGCCGTGCCCTTGCCGCCCGCCGGTGAAACCTTGCTGATCAGCGACGGCAACGAAGCTTCCAGCAGATTGAAGGCGGTGAAAAACACCACGGTACCAATCACCAGAGCCCGCAAGCTGTCGCCGAACTGCCAGAAGAATAGCTCAGTGAGCATCAGCGTCACGACGGCGCCGAGTAAAACACGTTTCATTTTGCGTCTCTTCTCGCCGTAGATGATGAACGGGATCATGGCGAAGAAGGAAATCAGCAGCGCGGTCAGGTACACCCACCAATGCTGCTCCTTGGGCAGCCCGGCTTTTTCGACGAGCGCCAGGGGCAAGGCGACGAAACTCGACATCAGCATTGCGTGCAACACGAAGATACCAAGATCCAGGCGCAGCAGGTCCGGGTGCTTGAGCGTCGGTATCAGCGCCTGGCGCGCGACACCGGATTCACGGTGCTGCAACGGGCCCGTGGAGCGCGGCACCATGAACATCACGATCACGATGCCAACCAGCGCCATGCCACCTGTGGCAAGGAACAGTCCGGACAGCCCGAAAGCACGGGTCAGCAACGGCCCTACTACCATGGCGACAGCAAACGACAGGCCGATCGTCATGCCGATCATCGCCATGGCCTTTGTCCGGTGTTGTTCGCGGGTCAGGTCTGATAGCAAAGCCATCACCGCGGCGGAAATCGCCCCGGCACCTTGTAGGATGCGACCGGCGATCACCCCCCAGATCGAGTCGGCGTTGGCCGCCAGGACGCTGCCAAGCGCGAAGACGATCAGCCCCAGGTAAATCACCGGGCGGCGGCCGATGCGGTCGGAAATGAAACCGAAGGGAATCTGGAAAATCGCCTGGGTCAGGCCATAAGCGCCAATCGCCAGCCCGATGAGGGCCGGGGTCGCTCCTGCCAGGTCCATGCCATAGGTCGCCAATACCGGCAACACCATGAACATGCCGAGCATACGGAAGGCGAACACCAGGGCCAGACCGCTTGCCGCGCGGGTCTCGCTACCACTCATGCGCTCGCTGTGGGGATCGTGCATGGAAAAACCTCATGTGAACCGGCGGCGATTCTACCAGTCCCATCGATTGGCAGGGTATATCGCGACGCTTTGCCGCGTGTAGATGACAGAGCTTTCATGTAAGGCAGCCATAGCAACATTCGATAGTGTGCATCCATCCAGTATTTGGCCGTATACTCCTACGTTTTCGACGCCCGCCGAGCGAGGCCACCTTGGACAAGATCCTGATTCGTGGGGCTCGAACCCACAACCTGAAGAACATCGACCTGACCCTGCCACGGGACAAGCTGATCGTCATCACCGGCCTGTCCGGCTCGGGCAAGTCGTCCCTGGCTTTCGACACGTTGTACGCCGAAGGTCAGCGCCGCTATGTCGAGTCGCTGTCGGCCTATGCCCGGCAGTTCCTGTCGATGATGGAAAAGCCTGACGTCGACACCATCGAAGGCCTGTCGCCGGCGATTTCCATCGAACAGAAGTCGACCTCGCACAACCCGCGTTCGACCGTGGGCACCATCACCGAAATCTACGACTACCTGCGCCTGCTCTATGCGCGCGTCGGCATTCCACGCTGCCCGGACCACGACATTCCCCTGGAAGCGCAGACCGTCAGCCAGATGGTCGACCTGGTCCTTGCCGAACCTGAGGGCCGCAAGCTCATGCTGTTGGCCCCGGTCATTCGCGAGCGCAAAGGTGAGCACCTTTCAGTCTTCGAGGAACTGCGCGCACAAGGTTTCGTCCGTGCCCGGATCAACGGCAAGTTGTATGAGCTGGACGAAGCACCGAAGCTCGATAAACAGAAAAAACACACCATTGATGTCGTCGTCGACCGCTTCAAGGTCCGCGCCGATCTGCAACAGCGCCTGGCCGAATCCTTCGAGACCGCGCTGAAACTGGCAGACGGCATCGCCCTGGTGGCGCCGATGGACGACGAGCCGGGTGAAGAGATGATCTTCTCCGCGCGCTTCGCCTGCCCGATTTGCGGGCATGCCATCAGTGAACTCGAGCCCAAGCTGTTTTCCTTCAACAACCCGGCCGGTGCCTGCCCGACCTGTGACGGCCTGGGGGTCAAGCAGTTCTTCGACATCAAGCGCCTGGTTAATGGTGAGTTGACCCTGGCCGAAGGCGCGATTCGCGGCTGGGACCGGCGCAACGTCTATTACTTCCAGATGCTTGGCTCGCTGGCCTCCCACTACAAGTTCAGTCTGGAAGTGCCGTTCAACGAACTGCCCGCCGAGCAGCAGAAGAGCATCCTGCACGGCAGCGGTTCGCAAAACGTCGATTTCAAATACCTGAATGACCGGGGCGATATCGTCAAGCGCTCGCACCCGTTCGAAGGCATCGTGCCAAACCTGGAACGCCGCTACCGTGAAACCGAGTCGGCCTCGGTACGCGAGGAACTGGCCAAGTTCCTCAGCACACAGTCCTGCCCTGATTGCCGCGGCACCCGTCTGCGTCGCGAAGCGCGGCATGTATGGGTCGGCGAGAAAACCCTGCCAGCGGTGACCAACCTGCCAATCGGTGATGCCTGCGACTATTTCGAAGGGATGAAGCTGACTGGCCGCCGTGGCGAGATCGCCGACAAGATCCTCAAGGAAATTCGCGAACGCCTGCAGTTCCTGGTCAACGTCGGCCTCGATTATCTGTCGCTGGATCGCAGCGCAGACACCTTGTCCGGTGGTGAGGCCCAGCGTATCCGCCTGGCCAGCCAGATCGGCGCCGGGCTGGTCGGTGTCCTGTACATCCTCGACGAACCCTCGATCGGCCTGCACCAGCGTGATAACGACCGGTTGCTCGGCACGCTGAAACACCTGCGGGACATCGGCAATACGGTGATCGTGGTAGAGCACGATGAAGACGCGATTCGCCTGGCCGACTATGTGGTGGATATCGGCCCTGGTGCGGGGGTTCACGGCGGGCACATCGTCGCTGAGGGTACGCCGGCCGAGGTGATGGCGCATCCCGACTCCCTGACCGGCAAGTACCTGTCGGGCCGCGTGAAGATCGCGGTGCCGGCCAAGCGTACGCCGCGCAACAAGAAGCTGTCGCTGACGCTCAAGGGCGCCCGTGGCAACAACCTGCGCAACGTCGACCTGGATATTCCCATCGGCCTGCTGACCTGCGTGACCGGCGTGTCCGGCTCAGGCAAGTCGACACTGATCAACAACACGCTCTTTCCGTTGAGTGCCACGGCGCTCAACGGTGCAACCACCCTGGAAGCGGCTGCTCACGACAGCATCAAGGGGCTGGAGCATCTGGATAAGGTCGTCGACATCGACCAGAGTCCCATCGGTCGTACGCCACGCTCCAACCCGGCCACCTACACCGGCCTGTTCACACCGATTCGTGAGCTTTTTGCCGGCGTACCGGAGTCGCGATCACGCGGTTATGGCCCCGGGCGCTTCTCCTTCAACGTGAAGGGCGGACGCTGCGAGGCTTGTCAGGGTGATGGCCTGATCAAGGTGGAAATGCACTTCCTGCCGGACATCTATGTGCCCTGCGATGTGTGCAAGAGCAAGCGCTACAACCGCGAAACCCTTGAGATCAAATACAAGGGCAAGAGCATTCATGAAACCCTCGAGATGACCATCGAGGAGGCCCGGGAGTTCTTCGATGCGGTGCCGGCTTTGGCGCGCAAACTGCAAACTCTGATGGACGTCGGCTTGTCGTACATCAAGCTGGGACAATCGGCGACCACACTGTCCGGTGGTGAGGCCCAGCGGGTCAAACTGTCGCGCGAACTGTCCAAGCGTGACACTGGCAAGACCCTGTACATCCTCGACGAGCCAACTACCGGGCTGCACTTTGCGGACATCCAGCAACTGCTGGATGTGTTGCACCGTCTGCGCGACCACGGCAATACGGTGGTGGTGATCGAGCACAACCTAGACGTCATCAAGACCGCCGACTGGCTGGTGGACCTGGGCCCGGAGGGCGGATCCAAGGGCGGGCAGATCATTGCCGTTGGCACGCCGGAAGAGGTTTCAGAGATGAAGCAATCCCATACCGGTTATTACCTCAAGCCCCTGCTGGAGCGTGACAGGGCTTAACTGCGCCCCGACGAAAAAGCCCCTGTCACTTCATCGGTGACAGGGGCTTTTTTGTATTCGCCGCAATCAGGTGTGCGATTGCAGGTAATTCTCAAGACCGATCAACTTGATCAGGCCGAGCTGCTTTTCAAGCCAGTAAGTGTGATCTTCTTCGGTGTCATGCAGTTGGACCCGCAGCATTTCACGGCTGACATAGTCCTTGTGCTGCTCGCAGAGCTTGATGCCCTTGCACAGCGCGGCCCGAACCTTGTATTCCAGGCGCAAGTCCGCTTCGAGCATTTCTGTAACCGTGGTGCCGACATCCAGATCGTCCGGGCGCATGCGCGGCGTGCCTTCGAGCATCAGAATCCGGCGCATCAGTGCATCAGCGTGCCCTGCTTCTTCTTCCATCTCGTGGTTGATTCGTTCGTAGAGCTTGGTGAAACCCCAGTCCTCATACATCCGCGAGTGGACGAAATATTGATCACGCGCGGCCAGTTCGCCGGTCAGCAACGTGTTGAGGTAATCGATAACGTCTGGGTGGCCTTGCATCGCCCTACATCTCCCTGCTTGAAAGTCTGTAGTTTGAACCAACATGACCACAACGTCACTCACCGCACGCAATAAAAGCGAAGATATTCTGAGAAAAGCAGCTTAAATAACGCAAAAACCGCCCTAATAAGGGCGGTTCTGCTTCTCATTTAGACTTCGTTAAGCTGTACATTGAGCAGCGTTGCAATTGCTTCTCCATACGCCGGATCGGCCTTGAAGAAATGCTGCAGTTGACGGTCGACGACGTCGCTTGAGACACCCGCCATTGCTCCCGCAATGTTGTGGACCAGCAACGCTTTCTGTTCGTCATTCATCAATCGGTACAGCGCACCGGCGTGACTGTAATAGTCGGTGTCTTTGCGATGATCGTGACGATCAGCTGCGCCGCTTAATGCCAATGCAGGTTCAGCATAACGGGGCGCCTGCTTTGGCGACTCGATATAGCTATTGGGCTCGTAGTTTGGCGCCGCACCACCATTGCTGCCAAACGCCATCGCGCCATCGCGCTGATAGGTGTTCACCGGACTGCGCGGCGCATTCACCGGCAACTGCTGGTGATTGGTGCCGATACGGTAGCGGTGCGCATCAGCGTAAGCGAATACCCGACCTTGCAGCATGCGATCTGGCGACAGACCTACACCGGGCACCATGTTGCTTGGGCCAAACGCGGCTTGCTCGACCTCGGCGAAGTAATTCAATGGATTTCGATTGAGCTCCAACTCACCGACTTCGATCAACGGGAACTCCTTCTGAGACCAGGTTTTAGTCACGTCGAACGGATTCTCATAGTGCGCGCAAGCCTGGGTCTCGGTCATGATCTGAATGCACACGCGCCATTTTGGGAAATCGCCTCGCTCGATCGCTTCGAACAAGTCGCGCTGGGCGTAATCCGGATCGATACCTGCCAGCCGCGCCGCCTCTGCTGGCGCAAGATTCTTGATGCCTTGCTGGGTCTTGTAGTGCCACTTCACCCAATGACGCTCACCCGTGGCGTTGATCAGGCTGTAAGTGTGGCTGCCGAAGCCGTGCATGTGACGATAGCCGTCGGGAATGCCTCGGTCGGAGAACAGAATGGTGACCTGGTGCAACGCCTCCGGAGAGTGCGACCAGAAGTCCCACATCGCCTGTGCACTTTTGAGGTTGCTTTGTGGCAGTCGCTTTTGAGTGTGGATAAAGTCCGGGAACTTGAGTGGGTCGCGAATGAAGAATACCGGCGTGTTGTTGCCAACAATGTCCCAGTTGCCTTCTTCGGTATAGAACTTCAGCGCGAAGCCACGAGGATCACGTTCGGTGTCCGCCGAACCGCGTTCACCACCGACAGTGGAGAATCGCAGGAAGGTTGGCGTTTGCTTACCGACAGCCTCAAATAGCTTGGCGCTGGAGTATTGGGTGATATCGCGGGTGACGGTAAATGTACCGTAAGCACCTGATCCCTTCGCGTGGACACGACGCTCCGGGATATTTTCACGGTTGAAGTGGGCGAGCTTTTCGAGCAGGTGGAAGTCGTCGAGCAGCAATGGGCCGCGAGGGCCGGCGGAGCGGGAATTCTGGTTGTCGGCGACAGGAGCGCCACTGGCAGTTGTAAGCGTGTTGTTTTGGCTCATGTGATCTTCCTTTCTCTGTCAGTCTTGAACTGCCGGCTAATCGGCTGAGAGGGAGTATTGATCATCAATGTGACGCCTACAAATTCATTAACCTGCAGACATCGATAGAAAATTACTAATGATCATCCCCGACCCATGATGACCACTTGAAGCGGTTAAAAGCTTGTACGCAGCGCGCTTTACTTTCAGGCACAAAAAACCGGGCACTAGGCCCGGTTTTTTGTTTCAGACTGACGTCTTACTCGGCGGATACAGCTTCGCCAGCAGTAGCACGATCAACCAACTCGACGTACGCCATAGGCGCGTTGTCGCCAGCGCGGAAACCGCACTTGAGGATGCGCAGGTAGCCACCCTCACGGGTAGCGTAACGCTTGCCCAGGTCGTTGAAGAGCTTACCAACGATAGCTTTCGAACGAGTACGGTCGAAAGCCAAACGGCGGTTAGCAACGCTATCTGTCTTGGCCAAAGTGATCAGCGGCTCGGCAACGCGGCGCAGTTCTTTAGCTTTTGGCAGAGTAGTTTTGATCAGCTCGTGCTCGAACAGCGACACCGCCATGTTTTGGAACATGGCCTTGCGGTGCGAGCTGGTGCGGCTCAGGTGACGACCACTTTTACGATGACGCATGGTTCATTCCTTACCAAACACTACGTTCGGTGATTACGACGATCAGGCAGTCGCCTTGTCGTCCTTCTTAAGACTTGCAGGCGGCCAGTTGTCGAGGCGCATGCCGAGGGACAGACCGCGGGAGGCCAGAACGTCCTTGATTTCAGTCAAGGATTTCTTGCCCAGGTTCGGAGTCTTCAACAGCTCTACTTCGGTACGCTGAATCAGGTCGCCGATGTAGTAGATGTTTTCCGCCTTAAGGCAGTTAGCCGAACGTACAGTCAGTTCCAGATCGTCAACCGGGCGAAGCAGGATCGGATCGATCTCGTCTTCCTGCTCGACAACCACTGGCTCACTGTCACCCTTGAGGTCGACGAACGCAGCCAACTGCTGTTGCAGGATGGTTGCAGCACGACGGATAGCCTCTTCAGGATCCAGGGTACCGTTGGTTTCCAGATCAATAACCAGCTTGTCCAGGTTAGTACGCTGCTCGACACGGGCGTTTTCCACCACGTATGCGATGCGGCGAACCGGGCTGAACGAAGAGTCAAGCTGCAAGCGACCGATGCTGCGGCTTTCGTCTTCATCGCTCTGACGCGAGTCTGCCGGTTCATAACCACGACCACGAGCTACTACGAGCTTCATGTTCAGGGCGCCGTTAGACGCCAGGTTAGCGATTACGTGATCGGGATTAACGATCTCGACATCATGATCCAGCTGAATATCGGCAGCGGTAACCACCCCCGAACCCTTCTTCGACAAGGTCAGCGTAACTTCGTCACGGCCGTGCAGCTTGATAGCCAGACCTTTAAGGTTCAACAGGATTTCAATTACGTCTTCCTGTACACCTTCGATGGCGCTGTACTCGTGGAGCACACCGTCAATCTCGGCCTCGACTACTGCACAGCCGGGCATTGAGGACAACAGGATGCGGCGCAGCGCGTTGCCCAGGGTGTGGCCAAAGCCACGCTCGAGAGGCTCGAGCGTGATCTTGGCGCGGGTTGGACTGACAACCTGCACATCAATGTGGCGGGGTGTCAGGAACTCATTTACCGAAATCTGCATGGATGCACCTATTTTCTAGCCCTTACTTGGAGTAGAGCTCGACAATCAGGCTTTCGTTGATGTCGGCGGACAGATCACTGCGAGCTGGAACGTTCTTGAAAACGCCCGACTTCTTCTCAGTGTCTACTTCTACCCATTCTACGCGGCCACGTTGGGCACACAGATCGAGAGCTTGGACAATGCGAAGTTGGTTTTTTGCTTTCTCGCGAACAGCAACCACGTCACCAGCACGAACCTGGTAGGACGGAACGTTAACGGTCTGACCGTTTACGCTGATCGACTTGTGCGATACCAGCTGACGGGATTCGGCACGAGTCGAACCAAAGCCCATACGGTATACAACGTTGTCCAGACGGCATTCGAGCAGTTGCAGCAGGTTTTCACCGGTTGCACCTTTCTTGCCAGCAGCTTCTTTGTAGTAGCCGCTGAATTGACGCTCGAGAACGCCGTAGATACGACGGACCTTCTGCTTTTCACGCAGTTGGGTGCCGTAATCGGACTGGCGACCGCGGCGTTGGCCGTGGATACCAGGTGCTGCTTCAATGTTGCACTTCGATTCGATCGCGCGCACGCCGCTCTTCAGGAAGAGATCGGTGCCTTCGCGACGAGCGAGTTTGCATTTTGGACCAATGTAACGAGCCATTCTTTACAATCTCCTGGATTACACGCGGCGCTTCTTCGGCGGACGGCACCCGTTGTGCGGGATAGGCGTCACGTCGGTGATGCTGGCGATCTTGTAGCCACAGCCGTTCAAAGCGCGGACTGCGGATTCACGACCTGGACCTGGACCTTTGACGTTTACGTCGAGGTTTTTCAGGCCGTATTCCAGCGCAGCTTGACCAGCACGTTCAGCAGCTACTTGAGCAGCGAACGGGGTGGACTTGCGGGAACCGCGGAAACCCGAACCACCGGAGGTAGCCCAGGAAAGAGCGTTACCTTGACGGTCGGTAATGGTCACGATGGTGTTGTTAAAAGAAGCATGGATGTGGGCGATGCCATCAACCACTGTCTTTTTAACTTTTTTACGAGGACGAGCAGCAGGTTTTGCCATGATAATTTTCCTGTCGATTCGCTGGGGCGATTACTTGCGGATCGGCTTACGCGGACCTTTACGGGTACGCGCGTTGGTCTTGGTACGCTGACCGCGTACTGGAAGACCACGACGATGACGCAGACCGCGATAGCAACCGAGGTCCATCAAGCGCTTGATTTTCATGTTGATTTCGCGACGCAGGTCACCTTCAGTGGTGAACTTCGCCACTTCGCCACGCAGCTGTTCAATCTGCTCGTCGCTCAGATCCTTGATCTTTGCGGCTGGGTTTACCCCAGTCTCTGCACAAATTTTCTGTGCAGTAGTGCGACCAACACCATAGATGTAGGTCAGCGAGATAACAGTATGCTTGTTATCTGGAATGTTAACGCCTGCAATACGGGCCATTCAGTGGGACTCCAATTGACAGCTACCTACGCCCCGGAAGCCAAGAAATAGGGCGCGAGATAATATCGCTGTAATAACAAATAATCAACCCGGCAGCGCACTAGCTGCCGGGCTTGAAGCACAATCACACTCAGCCTTGGCGCTGTTTGTGACGCGGTTCCGCGCTGCAAATTACTCGAACAACACCTTCGCGGCGAATAATCTTGCAGTTACGGCACAGCTTTTTCACCGATGCACGAACTTTCATCACCAACTCCTCGAACCTTATGGGTCAGCGCAGCATGCCGCTGCCGTAACCCTTCAGGTTGGCTTTCTTCATCAGGGATTCGTACTGGTGCGAAACGAGGTGCGATTGTACTTGGGACATGAAGTCCATCACAACCACGACGACGATCAGCAACGAGGTCCCGCCAAGGTAGAACGGAACGTTGGCTGCAACCACCAGGAACTGGGGCAACAGGCACACGGCCGTCATGTAAAGAGCACCGAACATGGTCAAGCGAGTCAGAACGCCATCAATGTAGCGCGCAGACTGCTCACCTGGACGGATGCCCGGAATAAAGGCACCGGACTTCTTCAGGTTTTCCGCTACGTCTTTCGGATTGAACATCAACGCCGTATAGAAGAAGCAGAAGAAAATAATCCCTGCACTAAACAGCAGAATATTCAACGGCTGACCAGGAGCGATCGACTGCGAGATGTCCTGCAACCAGCCCATACCTTCAGACTGACCGAACCAGGCACCCAACGAAGCCGGGAACAGCAAAATGCTGCTCGCGAAAATAGCCGGGATAACACCGGCCATGTTCACCTTCAGCGGCAAGTGGCTGGTCTGCGCAGCGAAAACCTTGCGGCCTTGCTGACGCTTGGCGTAGTGAACAGCAATACGACGCTGACCACGCTCAATGAACACCACGAAACCGATAATCGCTACTGCCAGCAAACCGATGGCAACCAAGGCGAAGATGTTGATATCACCCTGACGCGCAGACTCGAAAGACTGCCCGATCGCTCTCGGAAGACCGGCGACGATACCCGAAAAAATCAACATCGAGATACCGTTGCCAACACCACGCTCAGTAATCTGCTCACCCAGCCACATCATGAACATCGCACCAGCCACAAAAGTGGATACCGCGACGAAATGGAAGCCAAAGTCACCAGTGAACGCAACGCCCTGCCCCGCCAGACCAATGGACATGCCAATGGCCTGGACGAGAGCGAGGACGACAGTGCCGTAGCGGGTGTACTGGCTGATCTTGCGACGGCCAGCTTCACCTTCCTTCTTCAACTGTTCCAGCTGCGGGCTGACGGCGGTCATCAGTTGCATGATGATCGATGCCGAGATGTACGGCATGATCCCCAGTGCAAAAATGCTCATCCGCTCCAGCGCGCCGCCGGAAAACATGTTGAACAAGCTAAGAATGGTCCCCTCATTCTGTCGAAACAGGTCCGCGAGTCGGTCCGGGTTGATACCTGGAACCGGGATGTGTGCGCCTATTCGGTAGACGATAATCGCCAGGAACAGAAAACGCAGACGAGCCCAGAGTTCAGACATACCGCCTTTGCCGAGCGCAGAGAGAGCACCTTGCTTAGCCATTTATTCCTCGAACTTGCCGCCAGCTGCTTCGATAGCCGCACGCGCACCTTTGGTGGCGCCGATTCCCTTGCCGATAGTGACAGCGCGAGTCACTTCACCGGACAGCATGATTTTCACACGCTGTACGTTGACGTTGATCACGTTGGCATCTTTCAGGGACTGCACGGTGACGATGTCGCCTTCCACTTTAGCCAGCTCGGACAGACGCACTTCTGCGCGGTCCATGGCTTTCAGGGAAACGAAACCGAACTTCGGCAGGCGACGATGCAGCGGCTGTTGACCGCCTTCAAAGCCTGGAGCAATGGTGCCACCGGAGCGGGAAGTCTGACCTTTGTGACCACGGCCACCAGTCTTACCCAAACCACTACCGATACCACGGCCCGGACGATGCTTTTC
Organism: Pseudomonas sp. V98_8; assembly: GCF_029967975.1. Lineage (NCBI taxonomy): Bacteria > Pseudomonadati > Pseudomonadota > Gammaproteobacteria > Pseudomonadales > Pseudomonadaceae > Pseudomonas > Pseudomonas sp. V98_8. The sequence goes on along the minus strand of NZ_JASCAE010000048.1, from coordinate 28,419 downwards.
GCGACGGGAACCCGGCGCTGGACTCAGATCATTGAGTTTCATCGATTAACCCTCGACACGCAGCATGTAGTAAGCCTTGTTGATCATCCCGCGATTCTCGGGAGTATCCTGGACTTCTACAGTGTGACCGATGCGACGCAGACCCAGACCCTTAACGCACAGTTTGTGGTTAGGGATGCGGCCGGTCATGCTTTTGATCAGCGTAACTTTAACGGTAGCCATGATCAGAAGATCTCCTTGACGCTTTTGCCACGCTTGGCGGCAATGGATTCAGGAGACTGCATTGCTTTCAAACCCTTGAAAGTGGCGTGAACCACGTTTACCGGGTTAGTCGAGCCATAGCACTTGGCCAGAACGTTCTGAACGCCAGCAACTTCGAGAACGGCACGCATTGCGCCGCCAGCGATGATACCGGTACCTTCAGAAGCAGGCTGCATGTACACCTTCGAAGCGCCGTGGGCGGACTTCATTGCGTACTGCAGGGTGGTGCCGTTCAGATCAACCTGGATCATGTTGCGGCGAGCAGCTTCCATTGCCTTCTGGATCGCAGCAGGCACTTCACGCGACTTGCCACGGCCGAAGCCAACACGCCCTTTACCATCACCTACCACGGTCAACGCGGTGAAAGTGAAGATACGGCCGCCTTTAACGGTTTTGGCTACGCGGTTAACTTGAACCAGCTTCTCGATGTAGCCTTCGTCGCGCTTTTGGTCGTTATTTGACATAACTTAGAACTCCAGCCCAGCTTCACGAGCAGCATCAGCCAGCGCTTTAACGCGGCCGTGGTACTTGAAGCCAGAGCGGTCGAAAGCCACCTGCGAGACGCCAGCGGCCTTAGCACGCGTAGCGACCAGCTGGCCAACCTTAGTGGCCGCGTCGATGTTGCCAGTGGCGCCATCACGCAGTTCTTTATCCAAAGTCGAGGCGCTTGCCAGGACTTTGTTGCCGTCGGCCGAAATGACCTGGGCGTAGATGTGCTGCGACGAGCGGAACACGCAGAGACGCACGACTTCGAGTTCGTGCATTTTCAGGCGTGCTTTGCGAGCGCGACGCAGTCGAGTAACTTTTTTGTCGGTCATTTGCTATGCCCTACTTCTTCTTGGCTTCTTTACGACGGACGACTTCGTCCGCGTAGCGCACACCTTTGCCTTTGTACGGCTCTGGTGGACGGAAGTCGCGGATCTCGGCGGCCACTTGACCTACCAGCTGCTTATCGATGCCCTTGATCAGGATATCGGTCTGGCTAGGAGTCTCAGCGGTGATGCCTTCCGGCAGTTCATAATCCACTGGGTGCGAGAAGCCAAGAGCCAGGTTCAGCACTGTGCCTTTTGCTTGCGCTTTGTAACCAACACCGACCAGCTGGAGCTTGCGCTCGAAGCCTTGGCTTACGCCTTGGACCATGTTGTTTACCAACGCACGAGTGGTACCAGCCATTGCGCGAGTTTGTTGATCGCCATTGCGAGCAGCGAAACGCAGCTCACCAGCTTCTTCAACGATCTCAACGGACGAATGGATGTTCAGTTCGAGAGTGCCCTTGGCACCCTTCACCGAAAGCTGTTGGCCTGCGAATTTTACTTCGACGCCGGCTGGCAGCTTAACGGGGTTCTTAGCGACGCGAGACATGCTTATCCCCCCTTAGAACACAGTGCAAAGAACTTCGCCGCCGACACCGGCAGCGCGCGCAGCACGATCAGTCATCACACCCTTGTTGGTGGAGACGATAGACACACCGAGACCGCCACGAACTTTTGGCAGATCATCGACGGACTTGTACTGACGCAGGCCTGGACGGCTAACGCGCTTCACTTCTTCGATAACCGGACGGCCTTCGAAGTATTTCAGCTCGATAGACAGCAGTGGTTTTGTTTCGCTGCTGATCTGATAACCCGCGATGTAACCTTCGTCCTTCAGGACTTTGGCAACAGCTACCTTCAACGTGGAAGATGGCATGCTTACGACGGACTTTTCAGCCATCTGGGCATTACGGATTCGAGTTAGCATGTCCGCTAACGGGTCCTGCATACTCATGGGCTAGACGCTCCTAATACAGAAAAATTAGCCTTGCGGCTACTACGTGTCGCCGAGAATCTCCGGGTATAAAAAACACGGGCTCAGGCGAGCCGGGTATTCTAGACACACCCCAGAAATGAATCAAGCCCCAAAAGGGGCTTGATCCAGATTCAAGGCCACCGGTGGTCAGGTTCTTGCGAACCCTTGCACCGAGACTTTGACAGTACTTACCAGCTGGCTTTAACCAGACCTGGTACGTCACCACGCATTGCCGCTTCACGCAGTTTGTTACGGCCGAGGCCGAACTTGCGGTAAACGCCGTGTGGACGACCGGTCAGGCGGCAGCGGTTACGCATGCGCGAAGCGCTTGCGTCACGTGGCTGCTTCTGCAGGGCAACTGTAGCTTCCCAACGCGCTTCTGGACTTGCGTTCAGATCAACGATGATAGCTTTCAGTGCTGCACGCTTCTTGGCGTACTTGGCAACCGTGAGCTGACGCTTCAGCTCGCGGTTTTTCATGCTCATCTTGGCCATGGTCCTACTCCAATCAGTTGCGGAACGGGAATTTGAACGCACGCAGCAGAGCGCGGCCTTCATCATCGTTCTTGGCAGTGGTGGTCAGGGTGATGTCCAGACCGCGGAGAGCATCGATCTTGTCGTAGTCGATTTCCGGGAAGATGATCTGCTCTTTCACGCCCATGCTGTAGTTGCCACGACCATCGAAGGACTTGGCATTCAGGCCGCGGAAGTCGCGAACCCGAGGCAGGGAGATCGACAGCAGACGATCCAGGAACTCGTACATACGCTCACGGCGCAGGGTCACTTTGACGCCGATCGGCCAACCTTCACGGACTTTAAAGCCAGCGATGGATTTGCGAGCGTAGGTCACAACGACTTTCTGGCCGGTGATCTTTTCCAGGTCAGCTACAGCGTGCTCGATGACTTTTTTGTCGCCGATCGCTTCGCCCAGACCCATGTTCAGGGTGATTTTGGTAACGCGCGGAACTTCCATCACGTTCGAAAGCTTAAGTTCTTCCTTAAGTTTCGGAGCGATTTCCTTCCGGTAAATCTCTTTTAGTCGTGCCATGGTCTTCTACCTAGCAGTGTTCAAGCATCAACCGCTTTTTGGGTCGACTTGAAGACACGAATTTTCTTACCGTCTTCTACTTTGAAACCAACGCGGTCAGCCTTGTTGGTTTCGCCGTTGAAGATGGCGACGTTAGAAGCGTGCAGTGGCGCTTCTTTCTCGACGATACCGCCTTGTACGCCCGACATCGGGTTAGGCTTGGTATGACGCTTGACCAGGTTCAGACCACCAACAACCAGACGGTTGTCAGCAAGAACCTTCAGCACCTTACCGCGCTTACCTTTGTCTTTGCCGGCGATCACGATGATCTCGTCGTCACGACGAATCTTTTGCATGTCGGATCTCCTTACAGCACTTCTGGGGCGAGCGAGACGATCTTCATGAACTTCTCAGTACGAAGTTCACGGGTCACTGGCCCAAAGATACGGGTGCCGATCGGCTCTTGCTTGTTGTTCAGAAGAACAGCAGCGTTGCCATCAAAGCGGATAATGGAGCCATCAGCACGACGTACGCCGTGACGAGTGCGGACTACAACAGCAGTCATCACTTGGCCTTTTTTCACTTTACCGCGAGGAATTGCTTCCTTCACGGTAACTTTGATGATGTCACCGATACCAGCGTAACGACGATGGGAGCCACCCAGCACCTTGATGCACATAACACGGCGAGCGCCGCTGTTATCGGCCACATCGAGCATGGATTGAGTCTGAATCATATAATTTCTCCGACCCCTAGTCCTTAGACTTCCACAGCGCGTTCGAGAACATCAACCAGCGCCCAAGACTTGGTCTTGGCCAAAGGACGAGTTTCACGAATAGTGACTTTGTCGCCGATGTGGCACTGATTGGTTTCGTCGTGCGCGTGCAGCTTAGTCGAACGCTTAACATATTTACCGTAGATCGGGTGCTTAACGCGACGCTCGATCAGAACGGTGATGGTTTTGTCCATCTTGTCGCTGACAACACGGCCAGTCAGCGTACGGACAGTTTTTTCGGCTTCAGCCATGATTACTTACCTGCCTGCTGGTTGAGCACAGTCTTCACGCGAGCGATGTCACGCTTAACTTGCGAGAGCAGATGAGACTGCCCCAACTGGCCAGTTGCTTTCTGCATACGCAGATTGAACTGGTCGCGCAGCAAGCCGAGCAGTTGCTCGTTCAGCTGCTGTGCGGATTTTTCACGAAGTTCATTCGCTTTCATCACATCACCGTCCGTTTAACAAAGGAGGTGGCGAGCGGCAGCTTTGCAGCAGCCAGGGCGAAAGCCTCACGCGCCAGCTCTTCAGAAACACCCTCGATTTCATACAGGACTTTGCCTGGCTGAATCTGGGCAACCCAGTATTCCACGTTACCCTTACCTTTACCCATCCGAACCTCGAGAGGTTTTTTGGAGATCGGCTTGTCCGGGAATACACGGATCCAGATCTTGCCACCACGTTTTACGTGACGGGTCAGAGCACGACGCGCTGACTCGATCTGACGAGCGGTGAGACGACCACGAGCTACAGACTTCAGCGCGAACTCGCCGAAGCTGACTTTGCTACCGCGCAATGCCAGGCCACGGTTGTGACCAGTCATTTGCTTGCGGAACTTCGTACGCTTTGGTTGCAACATTTGGCGTACCCCTTACTTAGCAGCTTTTTTACGAGGCGCTGGTGCTTGTGGTTTCAGTTCTTCTTGGCGACCACCAATTACTTCGCCTTTGAAGATCCAAACCTTTACACCGATCACACCGTAGGTGGTGTGAGCTTCGTAGTTGGCATAGTCGATGTCGGCACGCAGGGTGTGCAATGGCACACGACCTTCGCGATACCATTCAGTACGTGCGATTTCAGCACCGCCGAGACGACCGCTCACTTGGATTTTGATGCCTTTGGCACCAATGCGCATGGCGTTCTGTACAGCGCGCTTCATAGCGCGACGGAACATTACGCGACGCTCCAGCTGCTGAGCTACGCTCTGCGCAACCAGCATACCGTCGAGCTCCGGCTTGCGGATCTCTTCGATATTGATGTGCACAGGCACACCCATTTGCTTGGTCAGGTCCTGACGCAGTTTCTCAACATCTTCACCTTTCTTCCCGATAACGATACCTGGACGAGCGGTGTGGATGGTGATGCGTGCAGTTTGAGCCGGACGATGGATATCGATACGGCTTACGGACGCGCTTTTTAGTTTGTCTTGGAGATACTCACGCACCTTCAGATCTGCGAGCAAATAGTCCGCATAAGTCCGACCGTCTGCGTACCAGACGGAGGTGTGCTCCTTGACGATTCCCAGGCGAATGCCAATGGGATGTACTTTCTGACCCATCTCTTCGACTCCGTTACTTGTCAGCAACCTTGACAGTGATATGGCAAGACCGCTTGACGATGCGATCAGCACGGCCTTTGGCACGTGGCATGATGCGCTTCAGCGAACGCCCTTCGTTGACGAAAACGGTGCTGACCTTCAGGTCATCAACGTCTGCGCCTTCGTTATGCTCGGCGTTGGCTACGGCCGACTCCAGCACTTTCTTCATGATCTCGGCGGCTTTCTTACTGCTGAAAGCCAACAGGTTGAGCGCTTCGCCCACCTTCTTCCCGCGGATCTGGTCGGCGACCAAGCGGGCTTTCTGGGCGGAGATTCGAGCGCCCGACAACTTAGCGGCTACTTCCATTTCCTAACCCCTTAACGCTTGGCTTTCTTGTCTGCCACGTGCCCGCGATAAGTGCGGGTACCGGCGAACTCGCCCAGTTTGTGGCCGACCATGTCTTCGTTCACGAGAACTGGGACGTGCTGACGACCGTTGTGTACTGCGATGGTCAGACCGACCATTTGTGGCAGGATCATCGAACGACGCGACCAGGTTTTCACCGGTTTGCGATCGTTCTTTTCCGCCGCCACTTCGATCTTCTTCAGTAGGTGAAGATCGATAAAAGGACCTTTTTTCAGAGAACGTGGCACTGTCGTATCCCTCTATTTACTTGCGACGACGGACGATCATTTTGTCGGTACGCTTATTACCACGAGTCTTCGCGCCCTTAGTCGGGAAGCCCCATGGCGATACCGGATGACGACCACCAGAGGTACGACCTTCACCACCACCATGTGGGTGGTCAACCGGGTTCATGGCAACACCACGAACGGTTGGGCGAACGCCACGCCAGCGTTTGGCACCAGCTTTACCCAGCGAACGCAGGCTGTGCTCGGAGTTCGAGACTTCGCCCAGGGTCGCACGGCATTCAGCCAGGACTTTACGCATTTCACCGGAACGCAGACGCAGGGTAACGTACACGCCTTCACGAGCGATCAGCTGAGCCGAAGCACCAGCGGAACGAGCGATCTGAGCGCCTTTACCTGGCTTCAATTCGATGCCGTGTACGGTGCTACCAACTGGAATGTTACGCAGTTGCAGAGCGTTGCCCGGCTTGATCGGTGCCAGGGCACCTGCGATCAGCTGGTCGCCAGCGCTCACGCCTTTAGGGGCGATGATGTAGCGACGCTCGCCATCTGCGTACAGCAGCAGAGCGATGTGAGCAGTACGGTTTGGATCGTATTCGATACGCTCGACAGTGGCAGCGATGCCATCTTTGTCGTTGCGACGGAAATCGACCAGACGATAATGCTGCTTATGACCACCACCGATGTGACGAGTGGTAATACGGCCATTGTTGTTACGACCACCAGACTTCGACTTCTTCTCGAGCAGCGGTGCGTGAGGAGCGCCTTTATGCAGCTCCTGGTTGACCACCTTGACCACAAAACGGCGGCCAGGGGAAGTCGGTTTGCATTTAACGATTGCCATGATGCACCCCTTCCTTACTCAGCACTGCTGCTGAAATCGAGATCTTGGCCTGGCTGAAGGGAGATAACTGCCTTCTTCCAGTCATTACGCTTGCCCAGACCGCGAGCAGTGCGCTTGCTCTTACCCAGAACATTCAGGGTAGTAACACGCTCTACTTTCACGCTGAACAGGCTTTCGACGGCCTTCTTGATTTCCAGCTTGGTTGCATCAGTAGCAACCTTGAAAACGAACTGGCCTTTCTTGTCTGCCAGAACCGTAGCCTTCTCGGAAACGTGCGGGCCAAGCAGAACTTTAAATACGCGTTCCTGGTTCATCCCAGCAGCTCCTCGAATTTCTTCACGGCCGACACGGTGATCAACACCTTGTCGTATGCGATCAGACTAACTGGATCGGAACCTTGCACGTCACGTACATCTACGTGTGGCAGGTTACGAGCAGCCAGGTACAGGTTCTGATCAACAGCGTCCGACACGATCAGAACGTCGGTCAGGCTCATGTTGTTCAGCTTGCCCAGCAGGTCTTTGGTTTTCGGCGTTTCAACGGCGAAATCCTGAACCACGACCAGACGATCAGTACGCACCAGCTCAGCAAGGATGGAACGCATTGCTGCGCGATACATCTTCTTGTTCAGCTTCTGCGAGTGATCCTGAGGACGAGCTGCGAAAGTGGTACCGCCGCCACGCCAGATTGGGCTACGGATAGTACCGGCACGAGCACGGCCAGTACCTTTCTGACGCCATGGGCGCTTACCGCCACCACGAACGTCGGAACGGGTCTTCTGCTGCTTGCTACCCTGACGGCCGCCAGCCATGTAGGCCACGACTGCTTGGTGAACCAGCGTCTCGTTGAATTCGCCGCCAAATGTCAGTTCGGAAACTTCGATCGCTTGAGCGTCATTTACATTTAATTGCATGTCAGCTTCCCCTTAACCGCGAGCCTTGGCTGCTGGACGTACAACCAAGTTGCCGCCAGTAGCGCCAGGAACAGCGCCCTTGACCAACAACAGATTGCGTTCAGCGTCCACGCGCACTACTTCGAGGGACTGCACGGTCACGCGCTCAGCGCCCATATGACCGGACATTTTTTTGCCCTTGAATACACGACCAGGAGTCTGGCACTGGCCGATAGAGCCTGGAACGCGGTGGGATACGGAGTTACCGTGGGTGTTATCTTGCCCGCGGAAATTCCAACGCTTGATCGTACCCTGGAAGCCTTTACCCTTGGACTGACCGGTTACATCAACCAGTTGACCAGCGGCGAAGATTTCAGCGTTGATCAGATCGCCGGCCTGGTACTCGCCTTCTTCAAGGCGGAATTCCATTACGGTACGACCAGCGGCAACGTTCGCTTTAGCGAAGTGGCCAGCCTGAGCTGCTGTTACACGCGAAGCACGACGCTCGCCGACAGTGACTTGCACTGCACGATAGCCATCGGTCTCTTCAGTTTTGAACTGGGTGACGCGATTCGGTTCGATCTCAATGACCGTGACCGGAATGGAGACACCTTCTTCGGTGAAAATACGGGTCATACCGCATTTACGACCGACTACACCAATAGTCATGTTGTAAACCTCATGAGTGTACGGGGCTTTCACCCGCTATGGCCGCCCATTTCAGAGCGTTACACGACTAAGACCGAGTCTTAGCCGAGGCTGATCTGCACTTCCACACCGGCCGCAAGATCAAGCTTCATAAGTGCATCAACGGTTTTATCCGTTGGCTGGACGATGTCCAGAACGCGCTTATGAGTACGGATCTCGTACTGGTCACGCGCGTCTTTGTTGACGTGCGGGGAGACCAGAACGGTGAACCGCTCTTTACGGGTAGGCAGTGGAATTGGACCACGCACTTGAGCACCAGTACGTTTCGCGGTTTCCACGATTTCCTGGGTGGATTGGTCGATCAGGCGATGGTCAAAAGCCTTCAACCTGATACGGATTTGCTGATTTTGCATTGGATTTCAGACTCCGGCTGCTATTCCCACCAGGCGCAATACGCCTGTTAAAAGGAGGCGCAATTCTATAGACGCCCCAGATAGGTGTCAACCCAATAAAAAAGGCCCCCGCTGAGCGGGGGCCTTTTCAAAACATCAAAGCTTTCTCGGTGAAGAGATTACTCGATGATTTTAGCTACAACGCCAGCACCAACGGTACGGCCGCCTTCACGGATAGCGAAGCGCAGACCGTCTTCCATTGCGATGGTTTTGATCAGGGTAACAGTCATCTGAATGTTGTCACCTGGCATTACCATTTCAACGCCTTCTGGCAGCTCGCAGTTACCGGTCACGTCAGTAGTACGGAAGTAGAACTGTGGACGGTAGCCTTTGAAGAACGGAGTGTGACGACCGCCTTCTTCCTTGCTCAGAACGTAAACTTCTGCGGTGAACTTGGTGTGCGGCTTAACCGAACCTGGCTTAACCAGAACCTGACCACGCTCAACGTCGTCACGCTTGGTACCACGCAGCAGAACGCCGCAGTTCTCGCCAGCACGACCTTCGTCGAGCAGCTTGCGGAACATTTCAACACCGGTGCAGGTGGTGGTGGTGGTGTCACGCAGACCAACGATTTCCAGTGCATCTTGAACGCGAACGATACCGCGCTCGATACGACCAGTCACAACAGTACCACGACCCGAGATCGAGAATACGTCTTCGATTGGCATCAGGAATGGCTTGTCGATAGCACGCTCTGGCTCTGGGATGTAGGTGTCCAGAGTTTCGACCAGCTTACGAACGGCAGTGGTGCCCATTTCGTTGTCGTCTTTGCCTTCCAGCGCCATACGAGCAGAACCGATGATGATCGGAGTGTCGTCGCCTGGGAAGTCGTAGGTGGACAGCAGGTCGCGAACTTCCATCTCAACCAGTTCCAGCAGCTCAGCGTCGTCTACCAGGTCAGCCTTGTTCAGGAAAACCACGATGTACGGAACGCCTACCTGACGGGACAACAGGATGTGCTCACGGGTTTGTGGCATCGGACCATCAGCGGCCGAGCAAACCAGGATCGCGCCGTCCATCTGGGCAGCACCGGTGATCATGTTCTTCACGTAGTCAGCGTGACCTGGGCAGTCAACGTGAGCGTAGTGACGAATGTTCGAGTTGTACTCGACGTGCGCGGTGTTAATGGTAATACCGCGAGCTTTTTCTTCTGGTGCGCTGTCGATCTTGTCGAATTCAACTACGGCCGAACCGAAAACTTCGGAGCAGACGCGAGTCAGAGCAGCGGTCAGAGTGGTTTTACCGTGGTCAACGTGGCCGATGGTGCCAACGTTTACGTGCGGTAGGGAACGATCAAATTTTTCTTTAGCCACGACAATTAACTCCTTGCCTAAAGGACTGAATCAGCCTTGTTTTTTGGTAACGGTTTCGACGATGTGCGACGGAGCCGTATTGTATTTTTTGAATTCCATAGAGTAGCTTGCGCGACCCTGGGACATCGAACGAACATCGGTCGCATAACCGAACATCTCGCCCAACGGAACTTCAGCACGGATAACCTTACCGGAAACCGTATCTTCCATACCCAGAATCATGCCGCGACGACGGTTCAGGTCGCCCATCACGTCACCCATATAGTCTTCAGGCGTAACAACCTCTACCGCCATGATCGGCTCGAGCAACTCACCACCGCCCTTCTGGGCCAGTTGCTTGGTCGCCATGGAAGCAGCCACCTTAAACGCCATCTCGTTCGAGTCGACGTCGTGGTAAGAACCATCAAACACGGTAGCCTTCAGGCCGATCAGCGGATAGCCGGCAACAACACCGTTCTTCATCTGCTCTTCGATACCCTTCTGGATAGCCGGGATGTATTCCTTAGGAACCACACCACCCACTACTTCGTTCAGGAATTGCAGACCTTCCTGACCTTCGTCAGCAGGTGCAAAACGGATCCAGCAATGACCAAACTGGCCACGACCACCGGACTGACGAACGAACTTGCCTTCGATTTCACAGCTCTTCGTGATGCGCTCACGATAGGAAACCTGAGGCTTACCGATGTTGGCTTCGACGTTGAACTCACGGCGCATCCGGTCAACCAGGATGTCCAGGTGCAACTCGCCCATGCCAGAGATGATCGTCTGACCAGTCTCTTCATCAGTTTTGACGCGGAAAGACGGGTCTTCCTGAGCAAGTTTGCCCAGAGCGATACCCATTTTTTCCTGGTCATCCTTGGTCTTAGGCTCTACGGCAACCGAAATAACCGGCTCCGGGAAGTCCATGCGAACCAGGATGATTGGCTTGTCAGCGTTGCACAAGGTTTCACCAGTGGTGACGTCCTTCATGCCGATCAAGGCCGCGATGTCACCAGCGCGTACTTCCTTGATCTCTTCGCGGGCGTTTGCGTGCATTTGCACCATACGACCCACACGCTCTTTCTTGCCTTTAACCGAGTTGATCACGCCGTCGCCGGAGGCCAACACGCCCGAGTAAACGCGGACGAAGGTCAAGGTACCCACGAATGGGTCGGTAGCGATCTTGAACGCCAGAGCCGAGAACGGCTCGTTGTCGTCTGCATGACGCTCCATCTGCTTTTCCTCGTCATCCGGGTCAGTACCCTTGATGGCAGGAATGTCGGTTGGAGCCGGCAGGTAGTCGATAACGGCGTCGAGAACCAGGGGAACACCCTTGTTCTTGAAGGAAGAACCGCAAACAGCCAGGACGATTTCACCAGCGATAGTACGCTGACGCAGAGCGGCCTTGATTTCCTCGATGGAAAGCTCTTCACCTTCGAGGTACTTGTTCATCAGCTCTTCGCTGGCTTCGGCCGCAGCCTCAACCATGTTGCTGCGCCACTCTTCAGCCAGTTCCTGCAGTTCAGCAGGGATGGCTTCGCGACGTGGAGTCATGCCCTTGTCGGCATCGTTCCAGTAAACCGCTTCCATGGTCATCAGATCGATCTGACCCTGGAAGTTGTCTTCGGAACCGATAGCCAACTGGATTGGCACCGGGGTGTGACCCAGACGCTGCTTGATCTGAGCGATCACGCGCAGGAAGTTCGCGCCAGCACGGTCCATCTTGTTCACGTAAACGATACGTGGAACACCGTATTTGTTGGCTTGACGCCATACGGTTTCGGACTGAGGCTCAACGCCGGAAGTGCCGCAGAACACAACGACCGCGCCGTCGAGTACACGCAGGGAACGTTCAACTTCAATGGTGAAGTCTACGTGGCCCGGGGTATCGATGACGTTGAAGCGGTATTGGTCCTTGTGCTGCTTCGCAGAACCCTGCCAGAAGGCGGTAATAGCAGCAGAAGTAATGGTAATACCACGCTCCTGCTCCTGAACCATCCAGTCTGTGGTCGCGGCGCCGTCATGCACCTCGCCCATCTTGTGACTTTTGCCAGTGTAAAAAAGGACGCGCTCGGTGGTGGTGGTTTTACCAGCATCCACGTGAGCAACGATACCAATGTTACGGTAGCGATTAATCGGTGTAGTACGAGCCATAAAGCCCTCGCAAAATGAGTGACGCTAAAATTAGAAGCGGTAGTGCGAGAAAGCTTTGTTAGCTTCAGCCATACGGTGCACGTCTTCACGCTTCTTAACTGCAGCACCTTTACCTTCGGCAGCGTCCAACAGTTCGCCAGCCAAACGCAGAGCCATAGACTTCTCGCCGCGCTTACGGGCGAAGTCTACCAACCAGCGCATTGCCAGAGCGTTACGACGGGACGGACGAACTTCAACCGGAACCTGGTAAGTAGCACCGCCTACACGGCGCGACTTCACTTCGACCAGCGGAGCGATGGCGTCGAGAGCTTTCTCGAAGATTTCCAGGGGGTCGCTGTTCTTGCGTTCTTTAACCTTTTCCAGCGCGCCATAAACGATACGCTCGGCAACGGCTTTCTTGCCGCTTTCCATCACGTGGTTCATGAACTTGGCCAGGATTTGGCTTCCGTATTTTGGATCGTCAAGCACTTCGCGCTTGGCTGCTACGCGTCTTCTTGGCATGGATAAGCCCTCAAACGGTCTTCAGGTTCGCTCGGAATCGGTGCCCGTTACGGGACGCCTCCGACCTTACTCTTATCGACTCAGAAAAATAGAAATCAGTTTTTTGCAGCAAGCGACCATTACTTCGGACGCTTGGTACCGTACTTCGAACGACCCTGGTTACGACCTTTAACGCCGGAAGTATCCAACGAACCGCGAACGGTGTGGTAACGAACACCTGGCAAGTCTTTTACACGACCGCCGCGGATCAGTACCACGCTGTGCTCTTGCAGGTTGTGGCCTTCACCGCCGATGTACGAGGAAACCTCGAAACCGTTGGTCAGGCGCACACGGCATACTTTACGCAGTGCCGAGTTAGGTTTTTTCGGCGTGGTGGTGTACACACGGGTGCACACGCCACGGCGTTGCGGGCAGTTCTGCAGCGCAGGCACGTCGGATTTCTCGACGATACGCTTACGCGGCTGACGTACCAGCTGGTTGATAGTTGCCATCTACTAGCTCCACTGTTGTCTTGCGACGCTATTGTCTTGCAAGAAAAGCAAAATGGCAGGAACGAATTCCCGCCAAATTTAGGGGTACAAGAGTCTAAAGAGGATCTTGTCCCCAGTCAAGGCAAGGCCCCGACCTCCCCGCCCATCAAATCTCGACAAATTGTCTCGATTCGATGAACGGAGTGACCAGGGCCTCAGCTCATTTACCGCAGAACTCAGTTACCGCTCGAGTTCAGCGCTTCGGTCAGTGCAGCTTCCACTTCACTGGCGCTTACGCGCAACGGCTTGTCTGCATCACGGCGGCGCTTACGCTCGCTGTGATAGGCCAGGCCGGTACCCGCCGGGATCAGACGACCCACGACCACGTTTTCTTTCAGGCCGCGCAGGTAGTCGCGCTTGCCGGTAACCGCCGCCTCGGTCAGTACACGGGTGGTTTCCTGGAAGGAAGCCGCCGAGATGAACGATTCGGTGGACAACGACGCCTTGGTGATACCCAGCAGAACGCGAGTGAACTTGGAGACAAATTTGTCTTCGCCGCTCAAACGCTCGTTCTCTACCAGAACGTGAGTCAATTCCATCTGGTCGCCTTTGATGAAACTGGAATCGCCAGATTCAGCGATCTCAACTTTACGCAGCATCTGACGCAGGATGGTCTCGATGTGCTTGTCGTTGATCTTCACGCCTTGCAGACGGTAAACGTCCTGGATCTCGTTGACGATGTACTTGGCCAGCGCACTCACACCCAGCAGACGCAGGATGTCGTGTGGATCGCTTGGGCCGTCGGAGATAACTTCGCCGCGGTTTACCTGTTCGCCTTCGAACACGTTCAGGTGACGCCACTTCGGAATCAGCTCTTCGTACGGATCGCTACCGTCGTTCGGGGTAATAACCAGACGGCGCTTGCCCTTGGTTTCTTTACCGAACGCGATGGTGCCGCTGACTTCAGCCAGAATCGAGGCCTCTTTCGGACGACGAGCTTCGAACAAGTCGGCAACACGCGGCAGACCACCGGTGATGTCACGGGTCTTCGAAGTTTCTTGCGGAATACGAGCGATAACATCACCGATCGCGATCTTCGCGCCGTCCGCCACACCGACCAGGGCGTTGGCTGGCAGGAAGTACTGAGCGATAACGTCAGTGCCTGGCAGCAACAGATCCTTGCCGTTGTCATCAACCATCTTCACAGCAGGACGGATATCTTTACCGGCAGCTGGACGGTCTTTGGCGTCGAGTACTTCAATGTTGGTCATACCGGTCAATTCGTCAGTCTGACGCTTGATCGTGATGCCTTCTTCCATGCCCACGTAGGTCACGGTACCTTTCATTTCGGTAACGATCGGGTGAGTGTGCGGATCCCACTTGGCCACGATGGCCCCAGCGTCGACCTTGTCACCTTCCTTAACCGAAATTACCGCACCGTACGGCAGCTTGTAACGCTCGCGCTCACGACCGAAGTCATCAGCGATAGCCAGCTCACCGGAACGGGACACGGCAACCAGGTGACCGTCCACTCGCTCAACGTGTTTCAGGTTGTGCAGACGGACGGTACCGCCGTTCTTCACCTGAACGCTGTCGGCCGCGGAGGTCCGGCTTGCCGCACCACCGATGTGGAACGTACGCATCGTCAGCTGGGTACCCGGCTCACCGATGGACTGGGCAGCGATAACGCCGACCGCTTCACCGATGTTCACCTGATGACCACGAGCCAGGTCGCGACCGTAGCACTTGGCGCAGATACCGAAACGGGTTTCGCAGCTGATCGGCGAACGTACGATCACTTCATCGATGCTGTTGAGTTCGATGAACTCGACCCACTTCTCGTCGACCAGGGTGCCGGCAGGAACGATGACGTCCTCGGTACCTGGCTTGAATACGTCACGGGCGATAACACGACCCAATACGCGCTCACCCAACGGCTCTACAACGTCACCGCCTTCAATGTGCGGAGTCATCAGCAGGCCGTGTTCGGTGCCGCAATCGATCTCGGTTACAACCAGGTCTTGCGCCACGTCTACCAGACGACGAGTCAGGTAACCCGAGTTCGCCGTTTTCAACGCGGTATCCGCCAGACCTTTACGAGCACCGTGAGTGGAGATGAAGTACTGGAGTACGCTCAAACCTTCACGGAAGTTCGCGGTAATCGGCGTTTCAATGATGGAACCGTCCGGCTTGGCCATCAAACCACGCATACCGGCCAGCTGACGAATCTGTGCTGCGGAACCCCGCGCACCCGAGTCGGCCATCATGTACATCGAGTTGAAAGACTCTTGGTCGACTTCGACGCCATGACGGTCGATGACTTTCTCTTTCGAGAGGTTGGCCATCATCGCCTTGGAAACTTCGTCGTTCGCCTTGGACCAAAGGTCGATCACTTTGTTGTACTTCTCGCCCTGGGTTACCAGGCCGGAGGCGTACTGACTTTCGATCTCTTTCACTTCGTCGGTGGCTGCACCGATGATGCGGGCTTTCTCATCCGGGATAACGAAGTCGTTAACACCGATGGAAACGCCGGAAATGGTCGAATAGGCAAAACCGGTGTACATCAACTGGTCAGCGAAGATCACGGTCTCTTTCAGACCAACCACGCGGTAGCACTGGTTGATCAGCTTGGAGATCGCCTTTTTCTTCATCGGCAGGTTGACGACGTCGTACGACAGCCCTTTTGGCACAACCTGGAACAACAGCGCACGGCCGACAGTGGTGTCGACGATACGGGTGTTGGTCACGCTGCCGCCATCACGGTCGTTGACGGTTTCGTTGATCCGCACTTTGACCTTGGCGTGCAGTGCGGCTTCGCCGGCACGGAACACACGGTCAACTTCCTGCAGATCCGCGAACACGCGACCTTCGCCCTTGGCGTTGATCGCTTCACGCGTCATGTAGTACAGACCCAATACAACGTCCTGCGACGGAACGATGATTGGCTCACCGTTGGCTGGCGACAGAATGTTGTTGGTCGACATCATCAACGCACGCGCTTCCAACTGGGCTTCCAGTGTCAGCGGTACGTGCACGGCCATTTGGTCGCCGTCGAAGTCGGCGTTGTACGCGGCGCAGACCAGAGGGTGCAGCTGGATAGCCTTACCTTCGATCAGTACCGGTTCAAACGCCTGGATACCCAGACGGTGAAGGGTCGGTGCACGGTTGAGAAGAACCGGGTGTTCGCGAATCACTTCAGCGAGAACGTCCCAAACTTCTGGCAATTCGCGCTCGACCATCTTCTTGGCGGCTTTGATGGTGGTAGCGAGACCACGCATTTCCAGCTTGCCGAAAATGAACGGCTTGAACAGCTCGAGAGCCATCTTCTTCGGCAGACCGCACTGGTGCAGACGCAGGGTCGGACCTACGGTAATTACCGAACGGCCGGAGTAGTCAACACGCTTACCGAGCAAGTTCTGACGGAAACGACCTTGCTTACCCTTGATCATGTCAGCCAGGGATTTCAGAGGACGCTTGTTGGAACCGGTGATAGCGCGGCCACGACGACCGTTGTCGAGCAGTGCGTCGACGGCTTCCTGCAACATACGCTTTTCGTTGCGCACGATGATGTCCGGAGCGGACAGGTCCAGCAGGCGCTTCAAGCGGTTGTTACGGTTGATCACTCGACGATACAGATCGTTGAGGTCGGAAGTCGCGAAGCGACCGCCATCCAGCGGGACCAGTGGACGCAGATCTGGCGGCAGAACCGGCAGAACGGTCAGCACCATCCATTCTGGAAGGTTGCCGGAACCCTGGAAGGCCTCCATCAACTTCAGACGCTTGGACAGCTTCTTGATCTTGGTTTCGGAGTTGGTTTGCGGAATTTCTTCACGCAGACGGCCAATCTCGTGCTCCAGGTCGATAGCGTGCAGCAGTTCGCGGACAGCTTCGGCACCCATGCGGGCATCGAAATCGTCGCCGAACTCTTCCAGCGCTTCGAAGTACTGCTCATCGTTCAGCAGCTGGCCTTTTTCAAGGGTGGTCATGCCTGGATCGATAACGACATAGCTCTCGAAGTAGAGAACGCGTTCGATATCACGCAGGGTCATGTCCATCAGCAAACCGATACGGGACGGCAGCGATTTCAGGAACCAGATGTGGGCAACCGGCGAGGCCAGTTCGATGTGCGCCATGCGCTCACGACGAACTTTAGCCAGCGCGACTTCAACGCCGCACTTCTCGCAGATCACACCACGGTGCTTCAAGCGCTTGTACTTACCGCACAGGCACTCGTAATCCTTTACCGGGCCAAAGATCTTGGCGCAGAACAGGCCGTCACGCTCAGGTTTGAACGTACGGTAGTTAATGGTTTCCGGCTTTTTAACTTCGCCGAACGACCACGAACGGATCATCTCAGGCGACGCCAATCCGATACGGATGGCGTCGAACTCTTCGACTTGACCCTGGTTTTTCAGCAAATTCAGTAGGTCTTTCAAGGCCTTTCCTCCTGGCGGAGCAGAGAGCGGGCAGTGCTGCCCCGCTCTCGATTCGCGTCACGTGTTATTCGGTTTCCAGATCGATATCGATGCCGAGGGAACGAATTTCCTTGATCAACACGTTGAAGGACTCGGGCATGCCCGGCTCCATACGGTGATCGCCATCCACGATGTTCTTGTACATCTTGGTACGGCCGTTCACATCGTCCGACTTCACTGTGAGCATTTCTTGCAGAGTGTAAGCGGCACCGTATGCTTCCAGTGCCCAGACCTCCATCTCCCCGAAACGCTGACCACCGAACTGCGCCTTACCACCCAGCGGCTGCTGGGTAACCAGGCTGTACGAACCGGTAGAACGCGCGTGCATCTTGTCGTCTACCAAGTGGTTCAGCTTCAGCATGTACATGTAGCCAACGGTAACCGGGCGCTCGAACTTGTTGCCGGTACGGCCGTCGGTCAGCTGCATCTGGCCGCTTTCTGGCAGGTCTGCCAGTTTCAGCATGGCCTTGATTTCGCTTTCCTTGGCGCCGTCGAACACTGGAGTGGCCATTGGAACGCCGCCACGCAGGTTTTGAGCCAGGTCCAGGATTTCCTGGTCCGAGAAGTCATCGAGGCTTTCCTGACGACCGCCGATCTCGTTGTAGATCTCGTGCAGGAACTTACGCAGCTCGGCAACTTTGCGCTGCTCTTCAACCATGCGGTTGATCTTCTCGCCCAGACCTTTGGCCGCGAGGCCCAGGTGGGTTTCAAGGATCTGACCAACGTTCATACGCGAAGGTACGCCCAACGGGTTGAGGACAACGTCGACCGGGGTGCCATTGGCATCGTGCGGCATGTCTTCAACCGGCATGATCACGGAGACCACACCCTTGTTACCGTGACGACCGGCCATCTTGTCGCCCGGCTGGATGCGACGACGGATTGCCAGGTAAACCTTGACGATTTTCAGCACGCCTGGCGCCAGGTCATCGCCCTGCTGCAGTTTGCGCTTCTTGTCTTCGAACTTGTCGTCCAGCAGACGGCGACGATCAACGATGTAGGCCTGAGCCTTTTCGAGCTGCTCGTTCAGAGCATCTTCAGCCATGCGCAGTTTGAACCACTGGCCGTGCTCAAGACCGTCGAGCACTTCGTCGGTGATGTCCTGGCCTTTCTTCAGACCGGCGCCGCCTTCGGCTTTGTGGCCGACCAGAGCGGAGCGCAGACGTTCGAAAGTAGCACCTTCAACGATACGGAACTCTTCGTTGAGGTCCTTGCGGATCTCGTCCAGCTGGGACTTCTCGATCGACAGGGCACGCGCATCACGCTCAACGCCGTCGCGGGTGAAGACCTGTACGTCGATGACAGTACCTTTGGTACCGGTAGGTACACGCAGGGAGGTGTCTTTAACGTCGCTGGCTTTTTCACCGAAGATCGCACGCAGCAGTTTTTCTTCCGGAGTCAGTTGGGTCTCGCCTTTCGGAGTGACCTTACCCACCAGGATGTCGCCTGCGCCAACTTCAGCACCTACGTAAACGATACCGGCTTCGTCCAGCTTGTTCAGTGCGGCTTCACCCACGTTCGGGATGTCCGCAGTGATTTCCTCTGGGCCAAGCTTGGTGTCACGGGCCACACAGGTCAGTTCCTGAATGTGGATCGTGGTGAAACGGTCTTCTTGAACAACGCGTTCCGACAGGCAGATGGAGTCTTCGAAGTTGAAGCCATTCCATGCCATGAAGGCGATGCGCATGTTCTGACCCAGTGCCAGTTCACCCATGTCGGTGGACGGACCGTCGGCCATGATGTCGCTACGCTGAACCCGATCACCCTTACGCACCAGCGGACGCTGGTTGATGCAGGTGTTCTGGTTGGAGCGGGTGTACTTGGTCAGGTTGTAGATGTCGACACCGGCTTCACCGGTTTCAACTTCGTCATCGGCAACACGAACCACGATACGGCTGGCGTCGACGGAGTCGATCACGCCGCCACGACGAGCCACGACGCAAACGCCGGAGTCACGGGCTACGTTACGCTCCATGCCGGTACCTACCAGCGGCTTGTCAGCACGCAGGGTTGGTACAGCTTGACGCTGCATGTTCGAACCCATCAACGCACGGTTGGCGTCGTCGTGCTCGAGGAACGGAATCAGCGACGCTGCAACCGAAACTACCTGTTTCGGCGATACGTCCATCAAGGTGACGTCTTCCGGCGCCTTGACGGTGAATTCGTTCAAGTGACGAACAGCTACCAGCTCGTCGATCAGGACTTTCTTGTCGTTCATCGTGGCCGAAGCCTGGGCGATCACGTGATCAGCTTCTTCGATGGCGGACAGGAACACGATCTCGTCGGTGACCAGGGCGTCTTTCACCACGCGGTACGGGCTCTCGAGGAAGCCGTACTGGTTGGTGCGCGCATAGGCCGCCAGGGAGTTGATCAGACCGATGTTCGGACCTTCCGGCGTTTCGATCGGGCAAACACGACCGTAGTGCGTCGGGTGTACGTCACGAACTTCAAAGCCGGCACGCTCACGCGTCAGACCACCAGGGCCGAGTGCAGAGACACGACGCTTGTGGGTGATCTCGGACAGCGGGTTGTTCTGGTCCATGAACTGGGACAGCTGGCTGGAACCGAAGAACTCTTTCACCGCTGCAGCCACTGGCTTGGCGTTGATCAGGTCTTGCGGCATCAGGCCTTCGCTTTCAGCCATCGACAGGCGCTCTTTGACCGCACGCTCAACACGTACCAGGCCAACGCGGAACTGGTTCTCGGCCATTTCGCCTACGCAGCGAACACGACGGTTACCCAGGTGGTCGATGTCATCGACGATGCCTTTACCGTTACGGATGTCGACCAGGGTCTTCAGTACCGCGACGATGTCTTCCTTGCACAGCACGCCCGAACCTTCGATCTCGGTACGACCGATACGACGGTTGAACTTCATCCGGCCGACCGCAGACAGGTCATAGCGCTCAGGGCTGAAGAACAGGTTGTTGAACAGGGTCTCTGCAGCGTCTTTGGTTGGCGGCTCGCCAGGACGCATCATGCGATAGATCTCGACCAGCGCTTCCAGTTGGTTGCTGGTGGAGTCGATCTTCAGTGTGTCGGAGACGAACGGACCGCAGTCGATATCGTTGGTGTACAGAGTTTCGATGCGAACAACGCCGGCCTTGGCGATTTTCGCCAGGATCTCGGTGTTCAGCTCGGTGTTGCACTCTGCCAGGATTTCGCCGGTGGCCGGGTGCACGATGACCTTGGCGGTTGTGCGACCCAGGACGTAGTCCAGCGGCACATCCAGCTCTTTGATCCCGGCTTTTTCCAGCTGGTTGATGTGGCGAGCGGTAATACGACGACCCTGCTCGACAATAACCTTGCCTTTGTCGTCCTGGATATCGAGGACAGCGATTTCACCGCGCAGGCGCTGAGGCACCAGTTCCAGGCTCAGGGTCTCGCCCTTCACGTGGAATACGTTGGTGGTGTAGAACGCGTCCAGCACTTCTTCAGTGGTATAGCCCAGCGCGCGCAGCAGTACCGATGCAGGCAGCTTGCGACGACGGTCGATACGCACGAATACGCAGTCTTTCGGGTCGAACTCGAAGTCCAGCCACGAACCGCGGTAAGGAATGATGCGCGCGGAGTACAGCAGTTTACCGGAGCTGTGCGTCTTGCCACGGTCGTGGTCGAAGAACACGCCAGGGGAACGGTGCAACTGGGAAACGATTACACGCTCGGTACCGTTGATTACGAAGGTACCGTTCTCAGTCATCAGGGGGATTTCACCCATGTAGACTTCTTGCTCTTTGATGTCCTTGATCGCTTTGTTCGACGATTCTTTGTCGAAAATGATCAGGCGCACTTTTACCCGCAAAGGTACGGCGTAAGTTACACCGCGCAATACGCATTCTTTGACATCAAATGCCGGTTCGCCCAAGCGATAACCGACGTACTCCAGCGCAGCATTGCCGGAGTAGCTGATGATCGGGAAAACGGATTTGAAGGCCGCATGCAGGCCCACGTCGCGGAACTGATCTTTAGTCGCTCCCGCTTGCAAGAATTCACGATACGAATCCAGCTGGATGGCCAGGAGGTAAGGCACATCCATGACGTCCGGCAACTTGCTAAAGTCCTTGCGGATACGTTTTTTCTCAGTATATGAGTAAGCCATCAGCGTTCCCCAGCTTGGTCACCTGCTTGTTTGGCCCCTCCCGACGGGAGCGACCAGAAAATCGTGCAAACCCCATGGTTTGCGCCACCGCATCGGGTGGTTACAGCTCGTTACCGGCACCGACCCAGTCGGCTGCCAATAACGGAAAAAGGCCGGTGGCAAGAGCCACCAGCCATCAGCCTGTCGCTTAACGCTCGGGCTGGAGACGCAAGGTCGGAGCTTACTTCAGCTCGACTTTAGCGCCTGCTTCTTCCAGAGTTGCTTTGGCTTTGTCAGCTGCGTCTTTGGCAACAGCTTCCAGAACCATGGCAGGAGCGCCGTCAACTACAGCCTTGGCTTCTTTCAGGCCCAGACCGGTCAGTTCACGTACTGCCTTGATCACGTTAACTTTCTTCTCGCCAGCTTCGGTCAGCATGACGTTGAATTCAGTTTGCTCTTCAACAACGGCGGCAGCAGCGGCAGGACCTGCCGATGCAGCAGCAGCGGTAACGCCGAATTTTTCTTCGAAAGCTTTGATCAGCTCAACAACTTCCATTACGGACATGTTGCCAACTGCTTCAAGGATATCGTTCTGAGAGATAGACATGAATCTAATTCCTGATATTGGGGACGGCCTACGCGACCATCGAAAAAAACAAAAAACGCGAGAAGTTGACGAGCCTTAGGCTGCAGCAGCTTCTTTCTGGTCGCGAATTGCCGCCAGGGTACGAGCCAATTTGCTGGTAGCGCCTTGAATCACGCTCATCAGCTGAGAAATTGCTTCGTCACGGGTCGGCAGAGTTGCCAGTACGTCGATTTGGTTAGCTGCGAGGAACTTGCCCTCGAACGCAGCTGCCTTGATCTCGAACTTGTCCTGACCCTTTGCGAACTCTTTGAAGATCCGGGCAGCAGCGCCTGGATGTTCCTTGGAGAAGGCAATCAGGGTAGGGCCAGTGAACGTGTCGTTGAGAACACTGAATTCAGTGTCAGCAACGGCGCGCTTGAGCAGGGTGTTACGTACGACACGTACGTAAACGCCAGCTTCACGAGCCTCTTTACGGAGTCCGGTCATCGCGCCTACTGTTACGCCACGGGCATCAGCCACGACAGCGGACAGAGCGACTTTGGCAGCCTCGTTGACTTCAGCGACGATGGCCTTCTTGTCTTCGAGTTTAATTGCCACGGGTTTAACTCCTGCTTGTTACCGTTTCATTCGATCGAAACCGAATGTCGTTTTGGTGTCTGATTCGGTAAGGAACCGGGAGCACCATCTGCGTAGGCTTGTGGTTTAAGACTTGCGTCGCCTACGGTCTTGGATAGCCCCCGCCAGGCAGGGACCCCAATTTTTCAATTGGCGCAATCACTTGCGCCAATCTGTGTCTTACGCGTCGAGCGAGCTTTGGTCGATGACCAGACCTGGGCCCATAGTGGTGCTCAGGGTAACGCGCTTGACGTAGATGCCTTTCGAGGAAGCTGGCTTGATACGCTTCAGGTCAGCGATCAGGGCTTCAACGTTTTCCTTCAGCTTGACGGCGTCGAAGCCGATCTTGCCAACGGAAGTGTGGATGATGCCGTTTTTGTCGGTGCGATAACGAACCTGACCAGCCTTGGCGTTTTTAACCGCGGTAGCTACGTCTGGGGTTACGGTGCCAACTTTAGGGTTAGGCATCAGGCCACGTGGACCGAGGATCTGACCCAGCTGACCTACAACGCGCATGGCATCCGGGGATGCGATCACTACGTCGTAGTTCAGGTCGCCGCCTTTCATTTCGGCAGCCAGGTCGTCCATGCCTACACGGTCAGCGCCGGCAGCCAGAGCGGCTTCAGCAGCAGGACCCTGGGTGAACACGGCAACGCGAACGGTCTTGCCAGTGCCGTGCGGCAGCACAGTAGCGCTACGAACGACCTGGTCGGATTTACGTGGGTCAACGCCCAGGTTTACAGCAACGTCGAACGACTCGCTGAACTTGACAGTCGACAGCTCAGCCAGCAGAGCAGCGGCGTCTACAAAGTTGTAGGCCTTGCCTGCTTCGATTTTGCCGGCGATAGCCTTTTGACGCTTGGTCAGCTTAGCCATTACACACCCTCCACGTTAAGGCCCATGCTACGAGCAGAACCGGCGATAGTACGCACGGCTGCTTCCATATCAGCTGCAGTCAGATCCGCGTTTTTGGTTTTCGCGATTTCTTCCAGCTGAGCACGGGTTACAGTGCCAACCTTAACGGTGTTCGGACGAGCGGAACCGCTGGTCAGACCGGCCGCCTTCTTCAGCAGAACCGAAGCAGGGGTGGATTTGGTTTCGAACGTGAAGCTACGGTCGCTGTAGACAGTGATGATCACTGGAGTCGGCAGACCTGGCTCAAGACCCTGAGTACGGGCGTTGAAAGCCTTGCAGAATTCCATGATGTTCACGCCGTGCTGACCCAGAGCAGGACCAACAGGTGGGCTTGGGTTAGCCTGAGCGGCCTTCACTTGCAGCTTGATGTAAGCGGTAATCTTCTTGGCCATGAGGCACTCCAATTACGGGTTCAAACGCCTCGAAAGGCTCCCCGGTTACTTGCGCGTTTATCCCAGTGACGACAAAACCCCACAGCCTAAGGCTGCGGGGTTGGGATGCTTGCTCAGCTAGACCTTTTCGACCTGACTGAACTCCAACTCTACCGGGGTAGAGCGTCCGAAAATGAGCACCGCGACCTGGATCCGGCTCTTTTCGTAGTTGACCTCTTCGACCGTGCCGGTGAAATCGGCAAACGGACCGTCGTTGACACGTACCGACTCGCCCGGCTCGAACAACGTCTTCGGCTTAGGCTTGTCGCTACCGTCGGCGACGCGACGCAGAATCGCTTCTGCCTCTTTATCGGTAATCGGTGCCGGCTTATCAGCAGTACCGCCGATAAAGCCCATCACACGAGGAGTATCCTTGACCAAGTGCCAAGTACCCTCGTTCATATCCATCTGGACCAGCACATAACCAGGGAAGAACTTGCGCTCGCTTTTGCGCTTCTGGCCATTACGCATTTCAACCACTTCTTCAGTGGGAACCAGAATTTCGCCGAAGCCATCTTCCATGCCAGCCAGCTTTACGCGCTCGATCAGCGAGCGCATTACATGCTTCTCGTAACCGGAGTAAGCATGCACAACGTACCAACGCTTAGCCACGGGACACCCTTAGCCGACAATCAAGGAAACAAGCCAGCCGAGCAGGGAATCGAGCCCCCACAACAGCAACGCCATAACCAGGACAACAGCCACAACGATCAACGTGGTCTGCGTGGTTTCTTGGCGAGTTGGCCATACGACTTTACGAATTTCGGTGCGCGCTTCCTTAACCAGTACAAAGAAAGACTTGCCCTTGACTGTCTGCAGGCCTACAAAGGCAGCTACGACAGCAATAACAAGCAAAGCGAGTACGCGGTACAGGATCGGCGAAGCAGAGTAATACTGATTGCCAACAACGCCAACAACCACCAAAGCGACTACTACAAGCCACTTGAGGAGGTCGAAACGAGAGCCTTGAGCTTCAGCTTTAGGAGTCATCTATGAAGATCCTGTGAAAAGAAAGCCAGACACACCGAGTGAATCTGGCAGGTCAGGAGGGAATCGAACCCCCAACCTACGGTTTTGGAGACCGTCGCTCTGCCAATTGAGCTACTGACCTAAAACAAAATCAGGCCGACCATTATGCAGACCTGAAAAAGACTTTACAACCACTTGCTAGGCGACCCGACCGAAACACCCCTACTCACAAGAGAAAGAACCCTCAGAGCCACAACGGGGCGCAGCCTTAGCCGCCTAAAACAAAGGCAGATATTTGCATATCTGCCTTTTGTATGGAGCTCTTGAGCGGATTTGAACCGCTGACCTCACCCTTACCAAGGGTGTGCTCTACCAACTGAGCTACAAGAGCGTAACACTGTGCAAAACCTGCAAACTTGGAGCGGGTAGCGGGAATCGAACCCGCATCATCAGCTTGGAAGGCTGAGGTTCTACCACTAAACTATACCCGCGAGGCTTGCAGCTCTCGCTAAAAATGGTGGAGGGGGAAGGATTCGAACCTTCGAAGTCGTAGACGTCAGATTTACAGTCTGATCCCTTTGGCCGCTCGGGAACCCCTCCTAAGCGAGCCGGCATTCTACATCATGCCAGCCTTCTGTCAAGCATTTTTCTCATTAAAATCCTGAGCTTATCTGCGTTGACCTCGCTTCACTTCGTTGACCGCTTTAGGTCTTCGCTGTGGAGCGGGCGCCATTCTATGCAAACTATTCGGTGGGTGCAACCCCCCCACAAGGCATTATTTTATGTTTTAACTCATTGAATTCTCTAGAAAGGTTTATCAGCTGCAAGTCATCCAGCCAACGCTTGCTTTCAGGAGCCACTCGAACCCAGTACGCCGGGGGTTCAGCCGGACTAGCAGGCAGCGATTGATATTTCACGCCCATGCCCGTCAACCTGCGCTCGAGCCCCTTCTCGACGTCCTGACTTACAAATCCACCCAGATAAAGGCATTCAGCCTCTGCCTGCGCCACCTTCCCTTTATCCTTGGCCGTATCCGTCGCCTCGCTCAAGAGACGAATGTCCTGCTGAGAGCCGCGATACAGACTCAAAGGCGTTACGTCCTTGGCACGCAGAGGCGCCTCCTGTTGATGCCAGATGTAATAAAACACATTGAGAACGAGCAGCAGCAGAAACAACCAACGCATAAAGACCTCAAGACAAAGGGCATGCCATCGCCAAGCCAACGAACACCAGATCGGGGACCACCCGGGCCTCAGGCACTATCTCGGACACCAACGACGCATCACCACCGGTGAGGAACACCGTAAAGTTCTCCCCCCAATAACCCCGCGCCATCTCCAGCTGCGTCAGCACAAATCCGCGAAGCATCAACAGGCACCCACGCTCAACCGCTTCGACCGTTGTGCGCCCCGGAACAAGACGTTCCAAAGCGCGCTCAGCCGCAAGATCTCCGTAACGAATCTTGCGGGTATGGGTGCGCAGTTGGTTTCGCATCAACGGCATCCCAGGGCATATGAACCCACCCAGATGCTCACCATCCCCGGCAACGAAGTCCGCGGTCACCGCAGTACCGAAATCAAGCACCAGGCACGCGCCAGAAGCCAGATGAAACCCTCCGAGCAGCGCCAACCAGCGATCAAGACCGAGCCGCTCAAATTCTTCATAGCCATTACGAACACCGGCCATTTCCTCGACTGGAGCGGCACAGACCACCGAAATATGGAAGGCAGCCTTCAGCCGGGCGATCAATTCCCCGGTCTCTTCGGCAGTCCTGACACTCACCAGCCGACAGAACTTCAACGCAAGGCCCTCAACCCCCTTCACACCCTCGAGCAATGCCAGGTCGGAATCGACTACTCCCTCCCCCACCACCTGACGGGCGTCCGCCTTGAGCACACGCCACTTGATGAAACTATTTCCGCAGTCGAGCTCAAGAATCATGACGCAACCTCAGGCTCAGCTCACCGCCACTGAAGACTTTCTCCACACCACCCACCTTCAAGCGCAGCGCACCCTGACTATCGATACCCAGCACTTCGCCATCTATTTGGTTTGCACCCGCGATCAACGACACCGCACGCCCCTGCCACAGGTGATGCTGCTCCCACTCAGCCTGGATCGCCGAAAATCCATCGGCCTGGTGGCGAGCCAAGTATTTGTGAAGCATTTCACCCAGCGCCGCGACCAGGCGATTGCGATCAAACGCCTTGCCCGACTCCAGGCGCATGGACGTCCATTGCTGGTCGACTTCGTCGGTCATCTGCATGTTTACATTAATTCCGACACCCAGCACCACGTGACAGACGTCGGCAGGATCCCCGACCAGCTCAAGCAGTATTCCGGCAATTTTCTTCTGCCCTACCAGGACATCATTGGGCCATTTCAACCCCACCCCGGGAACCCCAAGCTCACGCAAGGCCTGCATGACGGCGAGCCCCACTACAAGGCTCAAGCCCTCCAGCTGGCGCATACCGCCCTCAACCCGCAACACCAGGCTGTAATAGACATTCTCCGCGAATGGACTGACCCACTTGCGCCCTCGCCGCCCGCGCCCGGCAGTTTGCCGCTCGGCAAGCACCAGAAAAGGCGCAGCCTGGTGTCGCTCGATGGCGCGCAGGGCTTCAGCATTGGTGGAGTCAATAGAGTCGAAGACCAGGACCGGCCAATTAGACGTGGGAGACAGTCGCCCTATCTCCGCAGGATCAAGCAACGTCAACGGTGCGGCCAATTGATAGCCGCGCCCCCGAACCTTGTGTATGGACAACCCCAGCTCAGCCTCAAGATGCTGAAGCTGCTTCCACACAGCACTGCGACTGATGCCCAAGGCAGCGCCCAATGCCTGACCCGAATGGAATCGGCCATCCTTAAGAAGCTTTAACAACGTCAGCATGCAAGTCTCGCCTCACAATGAGGCCCGCATGATAGCCACGCCCCGAGCCGTTGCATAGAAACCCGAACAGACAGATTTTCCAGCGGACAAAAACAAAACCCCTACCTGCATGCGCAGATAGGGGTTTTGGAATTTAATCTTGACGATGACCTACTCTCACATGGGGA
>NZ_JASCAE010000056.1:0-107270 GCF_029967975.1 Pseudomonas sp. V98_8 | reverse complement strand
GGCTGCGATCTTTTGATCTTGTTTTTTAAAAGCAAGATCAAAAGATCGCAGCCTGCGGCAGCTCCTACAGGGGGATTTGCGGTGGACATAAAAAAGGGAGGCCACTTGGGCCTCCCTTTTTTATTGCGATTTGCCGTTACAGACTGGCAATCCGCGCATGCTGCTCGGCCAGCTTGCCCAGAGCCTGTTCGGCTTCGGCCAGTTTGGCGCGTTCCTTGTCGATGACTTCGGCCGGAGCCTTGTCAACGAACCCGGCGTTGGACAGCTTGCCGCCGACGCGCTGCACTTCGCCTTGCAGACGCTGGATTTCCTTGTCCAGGCGCGCAAGCTCGGCACCTTTGTCGATCAGGCCAGCCATTGGCACCAGCACTTCCATCTCGCCGACCAGGGCGGTGGCGGACAGCGGTGCCTCTTCGCCAGCAGCCAGCACGGTGATCGATTCCAGACGTGCCAGCTTCTTCAGCAGGGCTTCATTCTCGGTCAGGCGACGCTGGTCTTGTGCACTGACGTTCTTCAGGAACAGCGGCAGCGGTTTGCCCGGGCCGATGTTCATCTCGCCACGGATATTACGCGTGCCGAGCATCAGGCCCTTGAGCCATTCGATGTCGTCTTCGGCGGCCTGGTCGATGCGCGCTTCATTGGCCACTGGCCAAGGTTGCAGCATGATCGTCTTGCCTTCGATGCCGGCCAGCGGTGCGACGCGCTGCCAGATTTCTTCGGTGATGAACGGCATGAACGGGTGCGCCAGGCGCAAGGCAACTTCGAGCACGCGAACCAGGGTGCGACGGGTGCCGCGCTGGCGTTCGACCGGGGCGTTTTCGTCCCACAGCACAGGCTTGGACAGTTCCAGGTACCAGTCGCAGTACTGGTTCCAGATGAACTCGTACAAGGCTTGCGCGGCCAGGTCGAAACGGAACTGGTCGAGCTGGCGGGTGACTTCGGCTTCGGTGCGTTGCAGCTGCGAAATGATCCAGCGATCAGCCAGCGAGAGCTCGTAGGCTTCGCCGTTCTGGCCGCAGTCTTCGCCCTTGTCCAGCACGTAGCGCGCTGCGTTCCAGATCTTGTTGCAGAAGTTGCGATAGCCTTCGACGCGACCCATGTCGAACTTGATGTCGCGACCGGTGGACGCCAGCGAGCAGAAGGTGAAGCGCAGGGCGTCGGTGCCGTAGCTGGCGATACCCTCGGCGAACTCTTCACGGGTCTGCTTCTCGATCTTCTTCGCCAGTTTCGGCTGCATCATGCCGGAGGTGCGTTTCTGCACCAGCTCTTCCAGCTCGATACCGTCGATGATGTCCAGTGGGTCCAGGACGTTGCCCTTGGACTTGGACATCTTCTGGCCTTGGCCATCACGCACCAGGCCGTGCACGTACACGGTCTTGAACGGCACCTGCGGCGTGCCGTCTTCGTTCTTCACCAAATGCATGGTGAGCATGATCATCCGGGCAACCCAGAAGAAAATGATGTCGAAGCCGGTGACCAGGACGTCGGTGGAGTGGAATTTCTTCAGGAATTCGGTCTGTTCCGGCCAGCCGAGCGTGGAGAAGGTCCACAGGCCCGAGCTGAACCAGGTGTCGAGTACGTCGTTGTCCTGTTGCAGCGCGACGTCAGGGCCGAGGTTGTGCTTGGCGCGTACTTCGGCTTCGTCGCGACCGACGTAGACTTTGCCCGACTCGTCGTACCAGGCGGGAATCCGGTGGCCCCACCACAGCTGACGGCTGATGCACCAGTCCTGGATGTCACGCATCCACGAGAAGTACATGTTTTCGTACTGTTTCGGCACGAACTGGATGCGACCGTCCTCGACGGCGGCAATCGCAGGTTCGGCCAACGGCTTGGTGGACACATACCACTGGTCGGTCAGCCACGGCTCGATGATGGTGCCGGAACGGTCGCCTTTCGGTACTTTCAGGGCGTGATCGTCAACGCTGACCAGCAGGCCCGCGGCCTCGAACGCCGCAACGATCTGTTTACGCGCTTCGAAACGGTCCAGGCCGGCATACTCAGCCGGGATCTTGCCGTCGATCGTTTCGTTCAAGGTGCCATCGAGGTTGAACGCCTGGACGGCTGGCAAGACATGAGCGTTCTTGTCGAAGATGTTCAGCAGCGGCAGGTTGTGGCGCTTGCCGACTTCGTAGTCATTGAAATCGTGGGCCGGGGTGATTTTCACGCAGCCGGTGCCGAATTCAGGGTCGCAGTAATCGTCGGCGATGATCGGGATGCGGCGGCCGACCAGCGGCAGCTCGACAAATTTACCAATCAGGGCTTTGTAGCGCTCATCGTTCGGGTTAACCGCGACGGCGGAGTCGCCGAGCATGGTTTCCGGGCGGGTGGTCGCGACGATCAGGAACGGGTTGCCTTCAGCGGTCTTGGCGCCATCGGCCAACGGGTACTTCAGGTTCCACAGGAAACCTTTTTCGTCGTGGTTTTCCACTTCAAGGTCGGAAATCGCCGTGTGCAGCTTGGTGTCCCAGTTGACCAGGCGCTTACCGCGATAGATCAGGCCGTCTTCGTGCAAGCGCACGAACGCTTCCTTCACGGCTTCCGAGAGACCGTCGTCCATGGTGAAGCGCTCGCGGCTCCAGTCCACGGACGAACCTAGACGACGGATCTGACGGCTGATATTGCCGCCGGACTGATCCTTCCATTCCCAGACTTTCTCGAGGAATTTGTCGCGGCCCAGGTCGTGGCGATTCTGGCCCTGGGCTTCGAGTTGACGCTCCACCAGCATTTGCGTGGCGATACCGGCGTGGTCGGTACCCGGTTGCCACAGGGTGTTGCGACCCTGCATGCGGCGGAAACGGATCAGGGCGTCCATGATCGCGTTGTTGAAGCCGTGTCCCATGTGCAGGCTGCCGGTGACGTTCGGCGGCGGGATCATGATGGTGTAGGACTCGCCCGCGCCTTGCGGGGCGAAGTAATTCTCTGACTCCCAGGTGTTGTACCAGGAAGTTTCAATGGCGTGCGGCTGGTAGGTCTTATCCATGCGCGGCGGGACCCTATTGGCATTTGTTCAGGAAAAGCCGGCAAGTATAGCGGGGCATGGGGCGCAGGGCGAGCAGGGGCGGACGGCACGCAGCATCAAATACGGCGCAAATCCATTGTGGGAGCGGGCTTGCTCGCGAAGGCGTCGTATCAGTCAGCATAAATGTTGAATGTCAGACCGCTTTCGCGAGCAAGCCCGCTCCCACAGGGGGGCAGTGTATGGCTCAGTCGTTGTACTGGCTCAGCAACCGATCCATGCGCGCGCTGAGGCGGCGTTTGATTTCGGTTTCGATGTGCGGCGCGAAGTCGTCGATCACGTCTTGCATGATCAATTGCGCAGCGGCGCGCAGTTCGCTGTCGAGGTAGAGCAGGGCGTCGGCGTTCTGATTGGCGCTCGGCGCGGGTTCGGCAGCAGGTTTGGGGGGTGTTGGTGCGACGGCCGGCGCGGGTTCGCGGACGGTGTCGAACAACATCGGGATCTGTTCCTGGTCACCTTCCTCGACCGTGTCAGTCAGCAGCGGTGGTTGCAGGTTGTCATCGCCGAGCAGTTGGCGGATCGACTCGAGGTCGTCCAGCAGGTGCGCGGATTGTTGCAGCGGTTTTGGAGTGTCCATCGGAATGCTCAGAGTCGCTGTAAACGGTGATCTTGCAGAGGATAGCCCTGTTCGCGGTAGAAACGGAAACTCTCCCGCGCAGCCGTGCGTATGACCGGATCTTCGACCACCACTTCCGCCACGCGGGCGAAACGCTGGGCAAAGGCCGGTACTTTCAGGTCGAGATTGACCAGCAGGTCCTGATGCGAACCGCAGTCATC
Organism: Pseudomonas sp. V98_8; assembly: GCF_029967975.1. Taxonomy (NCBI): domain Bacteria; kingdom Pseudomonadati; phylum Pseudomonadota; class Gammaproteobacteria; order Pseudomonadales; family Pseudomonadaceae; genus Pseudomonas; species Pseudomonas sp. V98_8. The sequence continues at coordinate 103,474 of NZ_JASCAE010000056.1, read as the reverse complement.
GCCAACGCCCAGCACGATCAGGCTGTCCGGTTCATTTTCGGCGGGGCCGTGGGGCACGAAGCTTTCACCCTTGAATGTCCACAGGCGCGCATCGAGATCGTCACGCTGGGCCGCATCGCTGCAATGCAGGTAGACGCGATGGCCCATGCGCCAGGCTTTTTCCGTGAGCTTGCAGGCGAAGTCCAGCCGCGCCGAAGGATCGGCGCTGGGCAGGATGTAAAAGTCGACTTTGGTCATTGCGGTTCCTGAGCCCGGGTCGACGTCGCCCAGAAGTGACGTCGCCCCGGGTCATTGGTTTCAGGCTTTGGCGCGGTCCAGCAGGTATTGGGTCAGCAGCGGAACCGGACGGCCGGTGGCGCCCTTGTCCTTGCCGCCGCTGGTCCAGGCGGTGCCGGCGATGTCCAGGTGCGCCCAGTTCAGGTTCTTGGTGAAGCGCGACAGGAAGCAAGCCGCGGTGATGGTGCCGGCTTTCGGGCCGCCGATGTTGGCGATGTCGGCGAACGGGCTGTCCAGCTGCTCCTGGTACTCATCGAACAGCGGCAGTTGCCAGGCGCGGTCGTCCGCAGCCTTGCCGGCGCTGAGCAGTTGGTCGATCAATTGCTCGTTGTTGCCCAGCAGGCCCGAGGTGTGAGAGCCCAGTGCAACCACGCAGGCGCCGGTCAGGGTGGCGATGTCGATCACCGCTTGCGGCTTGAATCGCTCGGAGTAGGTCAGGGCGTCGCACAGCACCAGACGGCCTTCGGCGTCGGTATTGAGGATTTCCACGGTCTGGCCACTCATGGTGGTAACGATGTCGCCCGGGCGCGAAGCGTTGCCGCTGGGCATGTTCTCGGCGCAAGCCAGGATGCACACCAGGTTGATCGGCAGTTTCAGTTCGAGCACGGCACGCACGGTGCCGAACACGCTGGCGGCGCCGCCCATGTCGTACTTCATTTCATCCATGCCGGCACCCGGCTTGAGGCTGATGCCGCCGGTGTCGAACGTGATGCCCTTACCGACCAGGGCGTAGGGCTTCTCGGACTTCTTGCCACCGTTATATTGCATGACGATCAGGCGTGGCGGTTGGGCGCTGCCCTGGCCGACGGCGTAGAACGAGCCCATGCCCAGGGCCTTGATCTTTTTCTCGTCGAGGACTTCGACTTTCAGGTCCTTGAATTGCTTGCCGAGGTTTTTCGCTTGCTCGCCGAGGAAGGTCGGGTGGCAGATGTTCGGCGGCAGGTTGCCCAGGTCACGGGTAAACGCCATGCCGTTGGCGATGGCGGTGGCGTGGGTCACGGCGCGTTGCACTTCAGCCTCGGCGGCCTTGATGGTCACCAGGGTGATTTTCTTCAGCGCGCGCGGCTCGGCTTTCTGGCTCTTGAACTGGTCGAACTGGTATTCGCCGTCCACCAGGGTTTCGGCCAGCAGGCGGGTCTTGCCATAGCTGTCGCGGCCCTTGACCACGATTTCGTCCAGGGCCAGCACGGCGTCGCTGCCACCCAGGCCTTTGAGCGTGTTGAGGATGCCGGCAACGATTTTGCGGAACGGGCGGTCACCCAGTTCTTCGTCCTTGCCCACGCCGACCAGCAAAACGCGTTCGGCTTTCAGGTTCGGCAAGCTGTGCAGCAACAGGCTCTGGCCAACCTTGCCGGCCAGGTCGCCGCGCTTGAGTACGGCACTGATGGCGCCAGCGCTGAGTTCGTCGAGCTGTTTGGCAACGGCGCCGAGCTTGCGGCCCTCGCCGACGGCAACCACCAGCGTGGCGGTTTTCAACGTTTGCGGGTTGACGCTTTTTACAACCAGTTCCATGTCCGGATCCCTGAATTGATGGTCAATAGCAAGCGCTGGACAAGGTATGGGCAGCGCTTGCTTATAAATAGAAAGGCGCCAGGATCGACCGGCGACGAAGGCGGCAGTTTGAACCTCGCCAGCGGCGCCTGACAACCCTCGGTTGTAGATTGTGGGAGCAGCCGGTCGACGCTCGACTGCTCGCGAAGAACCTGAGGCCGTCGCGGGGTGTCAGACTCCCCGCGTTATCGTTGACGACCATCGCGAGCGAGGTCGCTCCTACATTCCTGCTCGAGCATTGCGCAGTGACAGGCGCACCCAATCACAGGATAATGCGCAATCTTTTTTTCGGCGGCCCTGCCTTGCGGGCTGTCTGACGTGTTTGCTTGTTTGGCCGCCATAGCCTGACAACCCTGGAGTGTCTGGTTTGATCGTCTTTCGTTATCTATCCCGCGAAGTCCTGTTGACCTTGAGTGCCGTCAGTGCGGTGCTGCTGGTCATCATCATGAGTGGACGCTTCATCAAGTACCTCGCGCAGGCCGCTTCGGGTCAACTGGACCCGGGCTCACTGTTCCTCATCATGGGTTTTCGCCTGCCGGGATTCCTGCAATTGATCCTGCCGCTGGGCCTGTTTCTCGGGATACTGCTGGCCTATGGCCGCCTGTACCTTGAGAGCGAGATGACCGTGCTGTCGGCCACGGGCATGAGCCAGCAACGCCTGTTTCGCATGACCCTGTTTCCGGCCACCCTGGTTGCGCTGGTCGTTGCCTGGTTGAGCCTGAGCCTGGCGCCACAAGGCGCCAATCAGTTCCAGCTGCTGCTGAACAAGCAGGACGCCCTGACCGAGTTCGACACCCTGGAGCCTGGCCGTTTCCAGGCCCTGCGCGATGGCACGCGGGTGACCTATACCGAGCAGTTGTCTGATGACCGCATCCATCTGGCGGGGGTCTTCATCTCGCAAAAGAACCTCGGTTCCGACAACAAGGATCGCGGGATCTCCGTGCTGGTGGCGGAAAAAGGCCGTCAGGAAATTCGCCCCGACGGCAACCGCTACCTGATCCTCGATAATGGCTACCGCTATGACGGCAGTCCGGGGCAGGCCGATTACCGGGCGATCAAGTACGACGAATACGGCGTGCTGCTGCCCAAGCCGGACGTCAGCGACGAAGTGACCGACCGTGACGCGATGCCCACGAGCTCCTTGCTGGGTAGCGAAGACCTGCGTTCGCGTACCGAGCTGCAATGGCGCCTGTCCCTGCCGTTGCTGGTGTTCATCGTCACCTTGATGGCGGTGCCATTGTCGCGGGTCAACCCGCGCCAGGGACGTTTCCTCAAGTTGTTGCCGGCAATCCTTCTTTATATGGCCTACCTGACTATCCTGATTGCCGCTCGCGGTGCGCTTGAAAAGGGCAAGATCCCACCGGCGCTGGGCTTGTGGTGGGTGCATGGGATATTCCTGGCCATTGGCCTGGGTCTGCTCTACTGGGAGCCTTTGCGCTTGAAGATGGCGAGTCGTCGCAGCGCGCTGGAGGTGGCCCGTGGTTAAGCTCGACCGTTACATCGGTAGCAGTGTGTTCATGGCGATCCTGGCGGTATTGGGGATTATTCTCGGCCTGGCCACGTTGTTTGCGTTCATCGACGAGATGGGCGATGCCAGTGATACCTATACATTGCTCGACGTCCTGAGCTACGTGCTGCTGACGGCACCACGCCGGCTCTACGACATGCTGCCGATGGCCGCCTTGATCGGTTGCCTGATCGGTCTCGGCAGCCTGGCCAGCAACAGTGAACTGACCATCATGCGTGCGGCTGGCGTGTCCATCGGGCGGATCGTCTGGGCGGTCATGAAGCCGATGCTGGTGCTGATGGTGGTGGGAGTGCTGATTGGCGAATACGTCGCGCCGGCGACTGAAAGCACCGCCCAGGCCAACCGCTCGCTGGCCCAGGGCAGTGGCGATGCGCAAAGCGCCAAACACGGTTTGTGGCATCGCCAGGGTGACGAATTCATCCACGTCAACTCCGTGCAACCCAATGGCCTGCTGTACGGCGTGACCCGCTACCACTTCGACAAGGAGCGGCACATGCTGTCGGCGAGCTTCGCCAAGCGCGCCGAGTTCGACAAGGATCACTGGCAGTTGTCCGACGTCACCACCACGGTGTTCCACGAAAGGAGCACCGAAGTGGTGAACGCCCCGGTCGAACGCTGGGATGTGGCATTGAGCCCACAGTTGCTGAGTACCGTGGTCATGGCGCCGGAATCGCTGTCGATCTCGGGGCTGTGGGGCTATATCCACTATCTGGCTGACCAGGGGCTGAACAATGGCCGTTACTGGCTGGCATTTTGGGTCAAGGTGTTGCAGCCGCTGGTTACCGCTGCCCTGGTGCTGATGGCGATCTCCTTCATCTTTGGTCCGCTGCGCTCGGTGACCCTCGGTCAGCGGGTATTTACCGGTGTGCTGGTCGGTTTCACCTTCCGCATTGCCCAGGATTTGCTGGGGCCTTCAAGCCTGGTCTTCGGTTTTTCGCCACTGTTTGCGGTGCTCGTGCCAGCCGGTGTCTGTGCCCTGGCGGGGCTGTGGTTGTTGCGTCGCGCCGGTTGATGGCGACTTGTTCATCGCTTCGCAGCTGATAAAAAACGCCCCTGTCACGAGACCGGGGCGTTTTTGTACGGGCCGTCTGGCCTGCAAACGTGACGCTTGCGCCGTGGATCAGGTACAATTCCCGGCTATTTTTCGGCGGGCTATGCCTGCAGCCTTTTTGAGTGTTGATCCGTGAGTGATTTGAGTCATATCCGCAATTTCTCCATCATCGCCCACATTGACCATGGCAAGTCGACGCTGGCCGATCGCTTCATCCAGATGTGCGGCGGCCTGGCCGAGCGTGAAATGGAAGCCCAGGTACTGGATTCCATGGATCTTGAGCGCGAGCGCGGGATCACCATCAAGGCGCACAGCGTCACCCTGTACTACAAGGCTCGTGATGGCGTCACTTACCAACTGAACTTCATCGATACCCCAGGTCACGTTGACTTCACCTATGAGGTGAGCCGTTCGCTGGCCGCCTGTGAAGGCGCGCTGCTGGTGGTCGATGCCGGTCAAGGCGTTGAAGCGCAGTCGGTTGCCAACTGCTACACGGCGATCGAACAGGGCCTGGAAGTGATGCCGGTGCTGAACAAGATCGACCTGCCACAGGCCGATCCGGACCGCGTAAAAGAAGAAATCGAAAAAATCATCGGCATCGATGCCACCGACGCGGTTACTTGCTCTGCCAAGACCGGCCTGGGCGTCGATGAGGTGTTGGAGCGTCTGGTTACTACCATTCCTGCACCCACCGGCAACATAGAAGATCCGCTGCAAGCGTTGATCATCGACTCCTGGTTCGACAACTACCTGGGCGTCGTGTCCCTGGTGCGCGTGCGTCACGGCCGCGTGAAGAAGGGTGACAAGATCCTGGTCAAGTCCACCGGCAAGATCCACCTGGTGGACAGCGTCGGTGTATTCAACCCGAAACACACCCCTACCGCTGACCTGAAGGCCGGTGAAGTGGGCTTCATCATCGCCAGCATCAAGGACATTCACGGAGCCCCCGTGGGCGACACCCTGACCTTGAGTTCGACGCCGGACGTCGATGTGCTGCCAGGTTTCAAGCGCATCCAGCCGCAGGTCTACGCCGGCCTGTTCCCGGTCAGCTCCGACGACTTTGAAGACTTCCGTGAGGCCCTGCAAAAGCTCACCCTGAACGATTCGTCGCTGCAGTACACCCCGGAAAGCTCCGACGCCCTGGGCTTCGGCTTCCGTTGCGGGTTCCTCGGCATGCTGCACATGGAAATCATCCAGGAGCGCCTGGAGCGCGAGTATGACCTGGACCTGATCACCACGGCGCCGACGGTAATCTTCGAGCTGCTGCTCAAGACCGGCGAGACGATCTACGTCGATAACCCGTCGAAGTTGCCGGACCTGTCTTCCATCGAGGACATGCGCGAGCCGATCGTGCGTGCCAATATCCTTGTGCCGCAAGAGCACTTGGGTAACGTCATTACGTTGTGCATCGAAAAGCGTGGTGTGCAGGTCGACATGCTGTTCCTGGGCTCCCAGGTACAAGTGACCTACGACTTGCCCATGAACGAAGTGGTCCTGGACTTCTTCGATCGCCTGAAATCCACCAGTCGCGGCTATGCTTCGCTGGATTACCATTTCGATCGTTACCAATCGGCTAGTCTGGTGAAACTGGACGTGCTGATCAACGGCGACAAGGTCGACGCGCTGGCGTTGATCGTGCACCGTGACAATGCGCACTACAAAGGTCGCCAGTTGACCGAGAAGATGAAAGAACTGATTCCGCGGCAGATGTTCGACGTGGCAATCCAGGCCGCCATTGGCGGGCAGATTGTGGCGCGTACAACCGTCAAGGCGCTCAGAAAGAACGTATTGGCCAAATGCTACGGCGGTGACGTCAGCCGTAAGAAAAAGCTGCTGGAAAAGCAAAAGGCCGGTAAAAAACGCATGAAGCAGGTCGGCAACGTGGAAATTCCGCAAGAAGCCTTCCTTGCCGTGCTCAGGTTGGATAGTTAGGTCCTATGTCACTAAATTTCCCGCTGTTGCTGGTCATCGCCGTATTCGTCTGCGGCCTGTTGGCGTTGCTTGATCTGTTGATCCTGGCGCCGCGTCGGCGTGCCGCCATCGCCTCCTATCAGGGCAGCGTCAGCCAGCCTGATGGGGTGGTGATCGAGAAACTGGGCAAGGAACCGTTGCTGGTCGAATACGGCAAGTCGTTCTTCCCGGTGCTGTTCATCGTGCTGGTGCTGCGTTCGTTCCTGGTGGAACCGTTCCAGATCCCGTCGGGCTCGATGAAACCGACCCTGGACGTCGGCGACTTCATTCTGGTGAGCAAGTTTTCCTACGGGATTCGCTTGCCGGTGATCGACAAGAAAGTCATCGAAGTCGGTGAGCCACAGCGTGGCGATGTGATGGTGTTCCGCTATCCGAGCGATCCGAACGTCAACTACATCAAGCGTGTAGTGGGGTTGCCGGGCGATACGGTGCGGTACACCGCTGACAAGCGTCTGTTCGTCAACGGTGAGTCGATTGCCGAAAAGCTGGTCGGCTCCGAGCCGGGCACGCTGGGCAGTGCCGAGCTCTACAAGGAAAAACTCGGTGTCGCCGAGCACCTGATCCGCAAGGAAATGAGTCGCTATCGCGCAACACCGGACCGTACATGGACAGTGCCTGCCGGGCACTACTTCATGATGGGCGACAACCGCGACAACTCCAACGACAGTCGCTACTGGGATGATCCAGCCATTCCCAAGGATCTGCTGGGCATGGTTCCCGACAAGAATATCGTCGGCAAGGCCTTCGCGGTCTGGATGAGCTGGCCGGAACCCAAACTCAGTCACCTGCCGAATTTCTCGCGGGTTGGCCTGATCCAGTAATCAAGCACGGCGCTGTTGAACACAGCGCCGAATGCATTTCTGGAGTCGGTACAATCGGCGACAGAGGCATGAAAACAACGATATTCAGGACGTTATTTTTGAACACAGCGTTAATTGTCCCAGGCCTGCGCCGACTCCCGGCGATGGCGGTGGAATCCAACCACGAACTCAGCGTGGGTAAACCGTGAGCGTCTCCTTAAGCCGTCTCGAGCGTCAGCTCGGCTATACCTTCAAGGATCAGGAACTGATGGTCCTGGCCCTGACCCACCGCAGTTTTGCCGGGCGTAACAACGAACGCCTGGAATTCCTCGGTGATGCCATCCTCAACTTCGTTGCTGGCGAGGCGCTGTTCGATCGCTTCCCGCTGGCCCGCGAGGGCCAGTTGTCGCGTTTGCGCGCACGCCTGGTCAAGGGTGAGACCCTGGCCGTACTGGCCCGTGGTTTCGATCTGGGCGAGTACCTGCGCCTGGGCTCCGGCGAACTGAAAAGCGGCGGTTTTCGTCGCGAGTCGATTCTGGCCGATGCCCTGGAAGCGCTGATTGGCGCGATCTACCTGGACGCCGGCATGGAAGTGGCGCGCGAGCGCGTGCTGGCCTGGCTGGCTGGGGAGTTCGAAGGCCTGACGCTGGTCGACACCAACAAAGATCCAAAAACCCGCCTGCAGGAATTCCTGCAGTCCCGTGGTTGCGAGCTGCCGCGTTACGAAGTGGTGGATATCCAGGGTGAACCCCATTGCCGGACGTTCTTCGTCGAATGTGAAATCATCCTATTGAATGAAAAAAGCCGAGGTCAGGGTGTGAGCCGTCGCATTGCCGAACAGGTAGCGGCCGCTGCAGCACTGATTGCCCTGGGTGTGGAGAATGGCAATGACTGATACAAACGCAACGCGCTGTGGCTATGTTGCCATCGTCGGCCGTCCGAACGTGGGCAAGTCCACGCTGCTCAACCACATCCTCGGCCAAAAGCTGGCGATCACCTCGCGCAAGCCGCAAACCACCCGTCACAACATGCTCGGCATCAAGACCGAGGGTGATGTGCAGGCGATCTACGTCGATACGCCCGGTATGCACAAGGGCGGCGAAAAGGCCTTGAACCGCTACATGAACAAGACTGCCTCGGCGGCATTGAAAGACGTCGACGTGGTGATCTTCGTGGTGGATCGCACCAAGTGGACCGACGAAGACCAGATGGTCCTCGAGCGCGTGCAATATGTCACCGGCCCGCTGATCGTTGCGCTGAACAAGACCGATCGCATCGAAGACAAGGCCGAGCTGATGCCGCACCTGAGCTGGTTGCAGGAGCAGTTGCCGAACGCACAGATCATCCCGATTTCGGCGCAGCACGGACACAACCTCGACGCGCTGGAAAAAGTCATCGCTGATCATCTGCCGGAGAACGATCACTTCTTCCCGGAAGACCAGATTACCGACCGCAGCAGCCGTTTCCTCGCCGCCGAGCTGGTACGCGAAAAAATCATGCGCCAGTTGGGCGCCGAGCTGCCGTACCAGATCACCGTCGAAATCGAAGAGTTCAAGCAGCAGGGCAAGACCCTGCATATCCATGCCTTGATCCTCGTGGAGCGTGATGGCCAGAAGAAAATCATCATTGGCGACAAGGGCGAGCGCATCAAGCGCATCGGCACTGAGGCGCGCAAGGACATGGAGCTGTTGTTCGACTCCAAGATCATGCTCAACCTGTGGGTCAAGGTGAAGGGCGGCTGGTCCGACGACGAGCGTGCCCTGCGTTCGCTGGGCTACGGCGACCTGTAAGACTGCATAACGATCCACTGTGGGAGCGAGCCTGCTCGCGAAGAGGATGTAACATTCAGCATTGATGTTGACTGTTCCACCGCTTTCGCGAGCAGGCTCGCTCCCACATTGGTTTTGGGTTGTCAGCAAATCGCGATCCATCATTGAGAGCTCCATGTCCCAACCCATCCCCCAACCCGCCTACGTCCTCCATTCCCGTGCCTACCGCGAAAACAGCGCCCTGGTGGACTTCCTCACGCCGCAAGGTCGGCTGCGGGCGGTATTGCGCAGTGCACGGGGCAAGGCCGGGACGCTGGCGCGGCCGTTCGTGCCGCTGGAGGTCGAGTTTCGCGGGCGTGGAGAGCTGAAGAATGTCGGGCGCATGGAGAGCGCCGGCATCGCCACCTGGCTCAACGGTGAGGCACTGTTCAGCGGTCTTTATCTCAATGAGCTGTTAATTCGCCTGCTACCCGCCGAAGACCCTTTCCCTTCGGTGTTCGATCACTATGCCGCGACCTTGCTCGCCCTGGCCGAAGGTCGGGCCCTTGAGCCGTTACTGCGGTCGTTCGAATGGCGCTTGCTGGATGATCTGGGCTACGGCTTTTCATTGACTACCGATATCCACGACGAACCCGTTGCGCCAGACGGTCTCTACCGTTTGCAGGTGGATGCGGGGCTGGAGCGGGTCTATCTGCTGCAGCCCGGTTTGTTCAACGGCGCCGAATTGCTGGCCATGGCTGAGGCCGACTGGAGTGCGCCGGGTGCATTGTCAGCGGCCAAGCGTTTGATGCGCCAGGCACTGGCTGTTCACTTGGGCGGTCGTCCACTGGTCAGTCGCGAGCTGTTTCGCAAGCCGTAGTCTCCCCGTATGCTGTGCACCGAACTTTTTCTCTTTCTGGAGCGCTTCCGTGACCACCAGCACCCGCATTCTTCTTGGCGTGAATATCGACCACGTTGCCACCCTGCGTCAGGCCCGGGGCACGCGCTACCCGGATCCGGTAAAGGCGGCACTGGATGCGGAAGAGGCGGGCGCGGATGGCATCACCGTGCACCTGCGCGAAGACCGCCGGCACATCCAGGAGCGCGACGTGCTGGTGCTCAAGGACGTGCTGCAAACCCGCATGAACTTCGAAATGGGCGTCACTGAAGAAATGATGCAGTTCGCCGAGCGCATCCGTCCGGCGCATATCTGCCTGGTGCCGGAAACCCGCCAGGAGCTGACCACCGAAGGTGGGCTGGACGTGGCGGGGCAGGAGGCGCGGATCAAGGCTGCTGTGGAGCGCCTGTCGAGGATTGGCTCTGAAGTGTCGCTGTTCATCGATGCCGACGAACGGCAAATCGAAGCATCGCGTCGCGTCGGTGCGCCAGCCATCGAACTGCACACCGGTCGTTATGCCGATGCCGAGACGCCGACCGAAGTGGCTGAAGAGCTCAAGCGCGTCGCCGACGGCGTAGCGTTCGGCCTGGCGCAGGGCCTGATCGTCAATGCCGGCCACGGTCTGCACTATCACAACGTCGAGGCGGTGGCCGCGATCAAGGGCATCAACGAACTGAACATCGGCCATGCGCTGGTGGCCCATGCGCTGTTCGTGGGCTTCAAGTCGGCTGTGTCCGAGATGAAGGCGTTGATCCTGGCGGCTGCCGCCAAGTCTTAAAAACAACACAAAACCAATGTGGGAGCGGGCTTGCTCGCGAATGCGGTTCAACATTCAACATCTTGGTTGACTGTCACACCGCGTTCGCGAGCAAGCCCGCTCCCACATTTGATTGAGATGGCTGTTAGAGGGGGGCAGGCTCCTGGGCCGGCTTGGTCTTGTCGATCCCCGGCACATGCAGGTTGCCCTCGGCGACCTGATCGCCTTCAAGCTGCGGCTGCGTTACCCAGGTCAGGATGTCGTAGTAGCGACGGATGTTCGCCACGAAATGCACCGGCTCGCCGCCACGGGCGTAGCCGTAACGGGTTTTGCTGTACCACTTCTTCTCGGACAGGCGCGGCAGGATTTTTTTCACGTCCAGCCATTTGTCTGGATTCAACCCTTCCTTGGCCGCCAGCTTGCGGGCGTCATCAAGGTGACCACTGCCGACGTTGTAGGCGGCCAGGGCAAACCAGGTGCGATCCGGTTCCTGGATCGACTCGTCGAGCTGGTCCTTCATGTAGGCCAGGTACTTGGCGCCGCCCATGATGCTCTGCTTGGGATCGAGGCGGTTGGACACGCCCATGGCTTGCGCAGTGTTCTGGGTCAGCATCATCAGGCCGCGCACACCGGTCTTGGACGTCACGGCCGGTTGCCACAGGGATTCCTGATAACCGATCGCCGCCAGCAGGCGCCAGTCGACCTGTTCTTTCTTGGCGTAAGCCTTGAAGTGCGGTTCGTACTTGGGCAGACGCTGCTGCAAGTGCTGGGCGAACGTGGTCGCGCCCATGTAGCCGAGTACATCGACATGCCCGTAATAACGGTCCTTGAGGCGTTGCAGGGTGCCGTTTTTCTTGACCTTGTCCAGATACTCGTTGATCTCGTTGAGCAGGCTGTTGTCGTCGCCCGGCGCCACGGCCCAGCTCTGGTTGCTGGCGTCACCCAGGTCGAAGGCAACGCGGATGTTGGTGAAATACACCTGGTTCATCGCGACTTCGTTGGAGTCGACCAGCGTCAGATCGATCTGACCTTCGTCGACCATGCGCAGGAGATCCACGACCTCGACCGCGTCGGATTCTTCGTATTCGATACCGGGAAATTTCTGTTTCAGCTGTGCGAGCTGCTCGGCATGGGTGCTGCCCTTGAGCACCATGATCTTCTTGCCGACCAGGTCCTTCGCGTCGGTAGGGCGCGACTTGCCGTTGCGGTAGATGACCTGTGGGGTGACTTCCAGGTAGGGGTGGGAGAACCGCACCTGTTTTTTGCGTGCTTCGCTGCTGACCAGGCCGGCCGCCGCCAGGACCGGGCCATTGGGCTTGCCCACCTGATTGAACAGGTCGTCGAGGTTGTCGGCCGTCTCGATCTTGAGATCGACCCCCAGATCGTCGGCGAAGCGCTTCACCAGCTCGTATTCGAAGCCGGTTTCACCGTTGCGATCCTGAAAGTAGGTGGCGGGGCTGTTACGGGTAACCACCCGCAGCACACCATCCTCCTTTACGCGCTCCAGCGTGTTGGGTTTATCAACACAGCCACTGAGCATCAGGAAGAGTCCGGTTGCGATCAGCCATTTGGCGTACCGCGGACGCAAAGCCGTTGGGGAAAACATTTGCGCAGTATACGCAAAGGACCACGAGCGCCATATCTCGACAGCAACGGGGTAGTCTGCTAGAGATCGCAAAAGCGGGCAAAACCCCGCTGGAACGGGCCTTTTCAGCATTTTGATACAGTTAAAATAAGCTGTCGTTACCCGCCTGGTTAACCTGACTTTCGGGGCAGAAACACAGATCGGCACTCGAGTGCAACCGTGCGTAGCGTTTCGGGTGCTGTCGCTGGCTGTTTAGGCTAGAATGCACGGCCTCAAAGCACACCCCTTCCCGAGGCTGTCCCGAAGATGTTGATCCTGCGCGGCGCTCCTGCCCTTTCTGCCTTTCGCCACAGCAAGCTCCTTGAGCAACTGAGCCAGAAGGTTCCGGCTGTCAGTGGCCTGTATGCTGAATTCGCTCACTTCGCCGAAGTTACCGGCGACCTGACCGGCGACGAACAGCAGGTGCTTGCGCGCCTTCTGAAGTACGGTCCAAGCGTTCCGGTCCAGGAGCCGACCGGTCGTCTGTTCCTGGTGTTGCCACGTTTCGGCACCATCTCGCCCTGGTCGAGCAAGGCCAGCGACATCGCTCGCAACTGCGGCCTGACCAAGATCCAGCGTATCGAGCGCGGCATTGCCTTCTATGTGGCTGGCCAGTTCAGCGACGCTGAAGCCCAGTTGATCGCCGACGCACTGCACGACCGCATGACCCAGATCGTCCTGGGCAATCTCGAACAGGCTGCCGGTCTGTTCAGCCACGCCGAACCCAAGCCCCTGACCGCGATCGACGTGTTGGGTGGCGGCCGCGCCGCGCTGGAAAAAGCCAACACCGAACTGGGCCTGGCCCTGGCGGAAGACGAAATCGACTACCTGGTCAACGCCTTCGTCGGCTTGAAGCGCAACCCGCACGACATCGAACTGATGATGTTCGCCCAGGCGAACTCCGAGCACTGCCGTCACAAGATCTTCAACGCCAGTTGGGACATCGACGGCGAAAGCCAGGAAAAAAGCCTCTTCGGCATGATCAAGAACACCTACGTGATGCACAGCGAGGGCGTTCTGTCGGCTTACAAGGACAACGCTTCGGTGATCGTCGGCTCCGTGGCCGGGCGTTTCTTCCCGGACCCCGAAACCCGCCAGTACGGCGCGGTGCAGGAGCCGGTGCACATCCTGATGAAGGTTGAAACCCATAACCACCCGACCGCCATTGCCCCGTTCCCGGGCGCATCGACCGGTTCCGGTGGCGAGATTCGTGACGAAGGCGCGACCGGTCGTGGCGCCAAGCCAAAAGCGGGCCTGACCGGTTTCACCGTGTCCAACCTGCAGATCCCGGGCTTCGAACAGCCTTGGGAAGTGCCGTACGGCAAGCCCGAGCGCATCGTTACCGCGCTGGACATCATGATCGAAGGCCCGCTGGGCGGCGCTGCGTTCAACAACGAGTTCGGTCGTCCGGCACTGACCGGCTACTTCCGTACCTTCGAACAGTCGATCAGCACCCCGCACGGTGATGAAGTGCGCGGTTACCATAAGCCGATCATGCTGGCTGGCGGCATGGGCAACATCCGTGAAGAACACGTCAAGAAAGGCGAGATCGTGGTCGGCTCCAAGCTGATCGTGCTCGGCGGCCCGGCGATGTTGATCGGCCTGGGCGGCGGCGCGGCTTCTTCCATGGCCACCGGCACCAGCTCGGCAGACCTGGACTTCGCCTCCGTGCAGCGTGAAAACCCTGAGATGGAGCGTCGCTGCCAGGAAGTCATCGACCGTTGCTGGCAACTGGGCGACAAGAACCCGATCAGCTTCATCCACGACGTGGGTGCGGGCGGCCTGTCCAACGCCTTCCCGGAACTGGTCAACGACGGCGACCGTGGTGGCCGTTTCGAACTGCGCAACATTCCCAACGACGAACCGGGCATGGCCCCGCACGAAATCTGGAGTAACGAATCCCAGGAACGCTACGTGCTGGCAGTCGGCCCGGCCGACTTCGATCGCTTCAAGGCGATCTGCGAACGTGAGCGTTGCCCGTTTGCCGTCGTCGGCGAAGCCACGGCCGAGCCGCAGCTGACCGTCACCGACAGCCACTTCGGCAACAGCCCGGTGGACATGCCGCTCGAAGTGCTGTTGGGCAAAGCCCCGCGCATGCACCGTTCGGTAGTGCGTGAAAACGAGCTGGGCGACGATTTCGATCCGTCGACCCTGGACATCGGCAACTGCGTCGAGCGCGTCTTGCATCACCCGGCCGTCGCGAGCAAGAGCTTCCTGATCACCATCGGCGACCGCACCATCACCGGGCTCGTGGCCCGTGACCAGATGGTCGGCCCATGGCAGGTGCCGGTGGCCGACGTTGCCGTCACCGCCACCAGCTTCGACGTCTACACCGGTGAAGCCATGGCCATGGGCGAGCGCACTCCGCTGGCACTGCTGGACGCTCCGGCGTCGGGCCGCATGGCCATCGGCGAAACCCTGACCAACATCGCCGCTTCGCGCATCGCCAAGATCTCCGACATCAAGCTGTCGGCGAACTGGATGTCCGCCGCCGGTCACCCGGGTGAAGACGCACGCCTGTACGACACCGTGAAAGCGGTCGGCATGGAATTGTGCCCTGAGCTGGGCATCACCATTCCAGTGGGCAAGGACTCGATGTCCATGGCCACTCGCTGGAACGATGAAGGCGTGGACAAGGCCGTGACCTCGCCAATGTCCCTGATCGTGACCGGTTTCGCGCCAGTGACTGACATCCGTCAGACCCTGACCCCGCAACTGCGCATGGACAAGGGCACCACCGACCTGATCCTGATCGACCTGGGCCGTGGCCAGAACCGCATGGGGGCCTCGATCCTCGCCCAGGTGCATGGCAAGCTCGGCAAGCAGGCTCCGGACGTCGATGACGCCGAAGACCTGAAAGCCTTCTTCGCAGTGATCCAGGGCCTCAACGCCGACGGTCACCTGCTGGCTTACCACGACCGTTCCGACGGTGGTCTGCTGACCAGCGTGGTGGAAATGGCCTTCGCCGGCCATTGCGGCCTGAGCCTGAACCTCGACGGCCTGGCAGAAACGTCCGCTGACATCGCCGCGATCCTGTTCAACGAAGAACTGGGCGCCGTGATCCAGGTTCGCCAGGACGCTACTGCCGACATCCTTGCGCAATTCAGCGCTGCCGGCCTTGGCGAGTGCGTGTCGGTGATCGGCCAGCCGATCAACAATGGCCAGATCAACATCACCTTCAACGGTGACACCGTGTTCGAAGGCCAGCGTCGTCTGCTGCAACGCCAGTGGGCCGAGACCAGCTACCAGATCCAGCGTCTGCGTGACAACGCCGACTGCGCCGATCAAGAGTTCGACGTGCTGCTGGAAGAAGACAACCCGGGCCTGAGCGTCAAGCTCAGCTACGACGTCAACCAGGACATCGCCGCGCCTTACATCAAGAAAGGCATCCGCCCACAGGTTGCCGTGCTGCGTGAGCAGGGCGTCAACGGTCAGGTGGAAATGGCCGCCGCGTTCGATCGCGCCGGTTTCAACGCGATCGACGTGCACATGAGCGACATCCTGGCCGGTCGTGTCGACCTGAACGAGTTCAAGGGCCTGGTTGCCTGCGGCGGCTTCTCCTACGGTGACGTACTCGGCGCCGGTGAAGGCTGGGCCAAGTCGGCGCTGTTCAACAGCCGCGCCCGCGATGCGTTCCAGGGTTTCTTCGAGCGTAACGACAGCTTCACCCTCGGTGTGTGCAACGGTTGCCAGATGATGTCCAACCTGCACGAGCTGATCCCGGGCAGTGAGTTCTGGCCGCACTTCGTGCGTAACCGTTCCGAGCAGTTCGAAGCGCGCGTGGCGATGGTGCAGATCCAGGAGTCGAACTCGATCTTCCTGCAGGGCATGGCCGGTTCGCGCATGCCGATCGCCATCGCCCACGGTGAAGGCCATGCCGAGTTCGCCAGCGAAGAAGCGTTGCTGGAAGCTGATCTGTCCGGTTGCGTGGCGATGCGTTTCGTCGACAACCATGGCAAGGTCACCGAAACCTACCCGGCCAACCCGAACGGCTCGCCGCGCGGGATCACCGGTTTGACCAGTCGCGACGGGCGCGTGACCATCATGATGCCGCACCCGGAGCGTGTGTTCCGTGCCGTGCAGAACTCGTGGCGTTCGGAAGACTGGAACGAAGACGCGCCTTGGATGCGTATGTTCCGTAATGCGCGTGTGTGGGTGAACTGATAGCTGTGTACAAGCTCGCTTTCTTCGTTCCCGACAGCCATGTCGACGTGGTCAAAAGTGCCGTATTCGCCGCCGGTGGCGGGCGGATCGGCACTTACGATCACTGTGCCTGGCAGGTGTTGGGCCAGGGCCAGTTTCGTCCACTGGACGGCAGTCAGCCGTTCATTGGCGAGGCGGGGCAGGTCCAGCGGGTCGAGGAATGGAAGGTCGAGCTGGTGGTGGCCGATGAGTTGATTGGCTCGGTGGTGGCGGCTCTTAAACAGAGTCACCCCTACGAGACGCCGGCGTACGAAGTGTGGCGGTTGGAGGATTTCTGATCCTTTGGTCGCTGCCATAAAAAACCCGCTGATTCGTCAGCGGGTTTTTTATGGCTCGCATTTTTCTTCGGGCGTAAAAAAACCCGGCATGAAAGCCGGGTTTCTCAGGAGCGTCGAGCTTAAGCGGTGAAGGTTTTGCCTTCGAACTGCTCAGCCACGAACTTCCAGTTAACCAGGTTCCAGAACGCCTCAACGTACTTCGGACGCAGGTTGCGGTAGTCGATGTAGTAAGCGTGTTCCCAAACGTCGCAGGTCAGCAGCGGGGTGTCGCCGTTGGTCAGCGGGTTGCCGGCACCGATGGTGCTGGCCAGGCCCAGGGAGCCGTCAGCCTTTTTCACCAGCCAGCCCCAACCGGAACCGAACGTGCCGATGGAAGTCTTGCTGAACTCTTCCTTGAACTTGTCGAACGAACCGAAGGCTGCGTTGATGGCGTCAGCCAGCGCGCCGGTTGGTTGACCGCCAGCGTTTGGCGCCAGGCAGTTCCAGTAGAAAGTGTGGTTCCACACTTGAGCGGCGTTGTTGAAGATGCCGCCCGAGGAAGTCTTGACGATTTCTTCCAGGGTCTTGCCTTCGAACTCGGTGCCTGGCACCAGGTTGTTCAGGTTCACGACATAGGTGTTGTGGTGCTTGTCGTGGTGATATTCCAAGGTTTCCTTGGAGATGTGCGGCTGCAGGGCATCGTGTGCGTACGGCAGAGGCGGCAATTCGAAAGCCATGATAATTCTCCTAATCAGGTCTGTTGCGGTGAGCGCAAGGCCGATCACGGGCGGCCAAACAAGCGCCGGGGAGTTTGTACTCTTTGCGGCGCAGGGATCGGATCATAGCACCGGGGGTGCGGCATAACCACGCAACAACTGTGTGGAATAGAGGTTCCAGAGCCATTTGGAATAAATCAGCCGGCAGTGATCAACTGCAGTGCTACGGCAAACATCATCACCGCCACCAACAGGTCAAGGATACGCCAGGTGCCTGGCCGTGCCAGCCACGGCGCCAGCCATGCGGCGCCGAGCGCCAGGGTGAAGAACCACAACAATGAGGCGCTCGCCGCACCCACCACGTACGCGCCGGGTTCGGTCTGTTGAGCGCCGAGGGAGCCGATCAGCAAGACAGTGTCCAGATAGACATGCGGATTAAGCAGCGTCACCGCCAGTGCACTGAGCATCACTGCGCGCAACGAGCGAACGGTCTGGTTTTCGCCCTGCTGCAGGCTCTGCCGGGAACAGGCCCGGCGCAACGCCTGACTGCCATACCACAACAGAAACGCCGCGCCGCCCCAACGGGCAATGGCCAACAGGGTCGGGTTCTGTGCCAGCACCGTCGCCAGGCCAAATACACCGGCGGCCACCAACAAGGCATCGCAGGCCACGCAGAGTGCCGCCACCGGCAGGTGGTGTTCGCGGCGCAGGCTTTGCGCCAGTACAAACGCATTTTGCGTGCCGATCGCCATGATCAGGCCGAAGGCCACCAGCAGGCCGTTGATATAGCTTTGCCACATGTTCCTTACTCCGCGTTGGCTGCCAGGTCGCGCAATACCTGCAAGGCGCGCTCGGCGTCGGCCTGGCCGACAAACAAATGGTCGTGGTAGTAACCGGCGATCACATTGCAGCTGATCCCGGCCTGGCCCAGGGCCGTGGCGAACGCCGCGGTGAGGCCGACGGCTTCAAGGGCCGAATGCACGTTCAGGGTGATCCACGCGGCGACATAGTCGAAGCTCAAGCCCGCCTGCTCGGCGCGGCAGCGTTCGACAATCACGGTCAGGCCTTCCTGCTCGCGAAAACTGCCGATGATTTCCAGGCCCGCGGGCAATTGGCCGTTGGCCAGGGTGCAGAACACGTACTCGCCAGCATTGAGGTGCGGGCTCATGCTGCGCAGTAGCGTTGCCAGTGAAGTTTCGCCAGCCATGTGGAGGATCCTTGTGCGAGTTCGTGCTGGCTATTTTCCAGCAGTCACCTGTATAAGAAAAACCAATATTGCTGATCGCTCATTAGGAAAACTGATGTTCGACTATAAATTGCTTTCTGCCCTGGCTGCGGTGGTCGAGCAGGCCGGTTTTGAACGGGCAGCCCAGGTGTTGGGTTTGTCGCAATCGGCTATCTCCCAGCGCATCAAATTGCTTGAGGCGCGGGTCGGCCAGCCGGTACTGGTGAGGGGCACGCCGCCGTCGCCGACCGAGATCGGCCGGCGTTTACTCAACCATGTGCAGCAGGTACGTCTGCTTGAGCGGGATTTGCAAACGCTGGTGCCGACGCTTGACGACGAGGGCCTGCCGGAACGCCTGCGGATCGCCCTGAATGCCGACAGTCTCGCGACCTGGTGGGCCCAGGCGGTGGGGGAATTTTGCGCGCAACACCACCTGTTGATGGATCTGGTGGTCGAGGACCAGACCGTCGGCCTCAAGCGCATGCGCGCAGGCGAGGTCGCAGCGTGCCTGTGTGCCAGTGAGCGCCCGGTAGCCGGTGCGCGCAGCGTATTGCTCGGGGCGATGCGTTACCGTGCATTGGCCAGCCCGGCCTTCATTGCGCGGCACTTTCCCCAAGGCGTGCGCGCCAATCAGTTGGCCCGGACTCCTGCGCTGGTGTTCGGCCCGGACGACTTCCTGCAGCATCGCTACCTGGCATCCCTGGGCGTCGATGGCGGTTTCGAACACCATCTCTGCCCATCGTCTGAAGGCTTTATCCGCCTCACCGAGGCCGGGCTTGGCTGGGGCCTGGTGCCGGAACTTCAGGTGCGCGAACAACTGGAGCGCGGCATTTTGCTGGAGCTTTTGCCAGATAAACCGATCGACGTGCCGCTGTACTGGCATCATTGGCGTAATGGCGGTCAGTTGCTGGGGCTGCTGACCGAGCAATTGGTGCAGGTGTCCAGGCAGTGGTTGGTGCCGTTGGGCTGACAGGCAGCGTCAAGACCTCACGCAATACGCAAAAAACGAAATATTCGGAGCACTACATGAAGATTCTGGTCACCGGCGCAAGCGGCTTCATTGGCGGGCGCTTTGCGCGTTTCGCCCTGGAGCAGGGACTGGACGTGCGGGTCACCGGTCGCCGGGCCGAAAGCGTCGAACATCTGGTGCGCCGTGGCGCCGAGTTTATCCAGGGCGACTTGTGCGACCCGCTGCTGGCACGCGACCTGTGCTCCGGGGTCGAGGCCGTGGTGCATTGCGCCGGCGCCGTTGGCCTGTGGGGGCGTTATCAGGATTTTCACCTGGGCAACGTCCAGGTCACCGAAAACGTGGTTGAGGCCTGCCTGAAGCAGCGGGTTCGGCGCCTGGTGCACTTGTCGTCGCCATCGATCTATTTCGATGGTCGCGATCATCTGGGATTGACCGAAGAGCAGGTGCCTAAACGCTTCAAGCACCCGTACGCCGCAACCAAGTACCTGGCCGAGCAAAAAGTTTTCGGCGCCCAGGAGTTTGGCCTCGAAACCCTGGCGCTGCGCCCGCGTTTCGTGACCGGGGCCGGTGACATGAGCATCTTCCCGCGGTTGCTCAAGATGCAGCGCAAGGGGCGCCTGGCGATCATTGGCAACGGTTTGAACAAGGTCGACTTCACCAGCGTGCACAACCTCAATGAAGCGTTGCTCAGCAGTTTGCTGGCCACTGGTTCAGCCCTGGGCAAGGTGTACAACATCAGCAACGGCGCGCCGATCCCGTTGTGGGACGTGGTCAATTACGTCATGCGTAAAATGGAAGTCCCACAAGTCACGCGCTACCGTTCCTACAGCCTGGGCTACAGCGTCGCGGCGCTCAATGAGGGGTTCTGCAAGTTGTGGCCGGGACGTCCCGAACCCACCCTGTCGCGACTGGGCATGCAGGTCATGAAGAAAAATTTCACCCTGGATATCAGCCGAGCCCGGCATTATCTGGACTACGACCCCAAGGTCAGTCTCTGGACCGCGCTCGATGAATTCTGCGCCTGGTGGAAAGCCCAGGAGATCCGCTGAAATCGGCATCACTGAACCGAGGTCGGGGTTCAGGGTCAATCGTTGCGGCCGTGGGGGGTTATACTGCGCCGCATCCAGCCAACACCCTGTTTCACAAAGGTTGACTCAATGTCCATGCGTAACGATGCCAACGATGACTTCGACGATGTACCGAGCCTGCGTGCAGACATCCTCGATGACGATGATTTCCCGAAGAGCGCCCGCACCACCGTGCATTCGCGCACGCCGCCAGTGGTCAAGGTCAAGGCGGCGAGCACCGGCCCGTTGTGGGCACTGGTCGGCGCCCTGTTCTTTGCCTTCGCGGGCCTTGCCTGGTGGAGCTTCCAGCAGATATCGCTGATGGAGCAACAGTTGGTGGCGACCCAGGAAAGCTTTGCGCGAATCAGTGAAGAAGCGGCGGGGCGCCTGCAGGATATTTCCGGCAAGGTGGTCGCCAGCCAGACTAACGTCAGTACCGACAGCGAAGCGCTGAAGCTGCAAATCCGGCAGTTGCAAAATCAGCTGCAGGATCAGGGCAAGCAACAACAGGGCGTCGCCGGCCAAGCCTCGGACCTGGACAAGCGCCTGGCGCAGATGACCGCGCAGACCAGCGACCTGGACAAACGGCTGACCCAGATGGCCGCCCAGGACACCGAGCAGCAAAAGGCCAATGCGCAAGTGCAGGAGCAGGTCAAAGCCTTGGGTAGTGAACTGGCCACGCTGAAAAATACCCCGGCGGATACCGAAAAATTCGACGCGCAACTGAAGAGCCTGGGCGCCGACATCACAGCGCTGAAGAAACAGGGCAATCCGAACGCCGCCATCGACCGCCTGGAACAGGACATCGTGGTCCTCAAAAGCCAGCAGGATAACCGTCCGAGTGCCCCTCAAGGCGCAAGCACTGCTGAGTTCGATGCCTTCCGCAGCCAGGTCACCCGGACCATCAACAGCCTGCAAGCGCAGATCCAGAACCTGCAACAGCAGGTGCGCGCTCGCCAGTAAGCCCTGCCTCATTCCCGGTTCGCCGGGAATGATCCCACCTTCGCTGAATGTCCCTGCATGCGCCATTGCCGTCTACGCTCTTGAAACATCAAGAGAATGGGGGACGTGCCATGGGAGTTGTGCAAAAGTTGGCCTGTTTGGGAGGCATGCTGTTGATGTGCCTGGGCCAGGTTCAAGCTGCCGAAACGGAAAAGGCCGACAGTCAGGCCGCCATCGCTTTGCTGGAAAAAGCCTTGGCCTACTACCACGACAATGGCGACAAGGCATTCGCCGCCTTCAGCCGTCAGGGCGAGTTTGTCGACCAGGACCGGTATGTCTTCGTGGTCGATACCAAGGGGGTGATGCTCGCCAGCGGCGGGCCCTCGGCGGCGCTGATTGGGCGGGATGTATCGGATGTGCTCGGGCCGGATCTGCAGAAGGCCTTCAAGGATGCGCTCAAAGTGCCCGAGGGCAATGGCATCCAGCAAGCGGAGTACCGTTGGCAAAACTGGTCCGACGGCAAGGTCGAGCGCAAGCATGTCTACTATCAGCGAGTCGGCCAGCGAATCCTCGCGGTCGGTTACTACCTGCCACGGGCTTCGGCGGAGCAAGCCATGGCCTTGCTGAACAAGGCGGCGGCCGACCTGGCCAAGGACGAGAAGGGCACCCTGAAAGCTATCAACTCGCTGAAGGGCGGTTACCTGCAGGATGACCTGTATGTCTTCGTCGTCGACCTCGATACCCGGCGCTACGTCGCCCATGGCACCAACTTGCGATTGATCAACACCGATTTCAGCAAGATCAATGATCCGGATGGCAAGCCGGTGGGGGAGCCGATGCTGGCGCTGATCGCGAAACAGGATTACGGCGAGTATGAATACCGCTGGAAAAACCCGGTGACCGGTAAGGTCGAGAACAAGCATGCCTATCTGAAAAAGGTCGGGCATTTCCTGGTGGCGGTGGGGTATTACAGCCCTTGAATGGTATTGCCTGAGGCACCGCATTCGCGAGCAGGCTCGCTCCCACATTGAATCTCCAGTGATCACACATTTTGTGTAGTCTGGAAAACATTGTGGGAGCGAGCCTGCTCGCGAATGCGGGCGACTCGGTCTCTCTACCGGACCTTGTCCTCGCGCCCGCGGAGCACCCTGTTCGGCATGGCGATCGCCGCCGCCAGCCCCAGCAGCGACACCGCAGCACTCACCATCAGCAAATGCCGGAACGTCAGCAGCAGTTCAGCGCGCAGGGCATCCTGCGCGTCACCCTGCGCGGCGTTCAGGCCATCCAGCAAGACATTCCCCGAGTGACCCTCGGCCAACAGCGAAGAGCCGGCCAGGTGGGCGAAGCTCGAATCCTGCAACAACGCCAGCAACAGTGCCGACATCAGTGCCACGCCCACCGCTCCGCCCAATGAACGGAACAGGTTGGTGGTGCTCGTGGCAACGCCGATGTCTCGCTGTTGCACCGAGTTCTGCGTGCCGACCAGGGAGGTCGGAAACTGCATGCCCGAGGCGATCCCGCAGAACAGCATGAACAGGCTACTGAGCAAAAAGGCCTGGGGCGGGCTGAACGCCATGCCGAGAATCGACCACGGCATGAGCAGGGCGCCGGTCAGGATCATCGGTTTGTAACGCCCGGTCACGGAAGTCCGGCGGCCGGCGAAATACGCACCGATCGGCAATCCCATGGCCAGCGGCAGCAGGTGCAGGGCAGCGCTGTCGGCACCGGCACCGGTGACACTCTGGAAGCGCAGGGGCATCAGCACGATCAACGAGATGGCCTGGAAACTGGTGAAGAAAATCGTGCACCAGCACAGGATCGCATTGCGGTTGGTGAACAGGTGCATCGGCAGCAATGGCTCCGATGCCCGTCGTTCATGCAGCACGAACAGGCCCAGCACCGCTGCCGCACAAGCCAGCAATCCCAATACTTCGGTACTGCGCCAGGAGTGCCCCTGGCCGAATTGGGTGATGCCCAGCAGCAACGCCGTCAGCCCGATGATCATCAACAGGGTACCGAGGTAATCGATCACCGGTTTGCGTTGCGGAATCGGCAAGCCGACCAGCGTGCGATTGGCCACCAGCCATGCTCCCACGCCCAGCGGCAAATTGATCAGGAAGACCCAACGCCAGGACAGGTATTCGGTCATGTACCCGCCCAGCACCGGGCCGGCGACGCTGGCCACCGCATACATGCTGCTGAAATAGCCCTGATAACGGCCGCGCTCACGGGGCGGCACGATATCGCCGATGATTGCCTGGCTGACGGAGATCATTCCACCCGCTCCGATCCCCTGGAGAATTCGCGCCAGCACCAGTTGCTCCATGCTCTGGGCCATGCCACAGAACAGCGACGCCAGGGTGAACAACCCCATGCCAAACAGCATCAATTTGCGCCTGCCGTACAGATCGCCCAGCTTGCCGTAGATCGGCACTGCCACTGTCATTGCCACCATGTAGCCGGAAATCACCCAGGCCAGCAAACTGACGTCCTTGAACTGCGCGGAAATGGCCGGCATCGACACGGCAACGATGGTCTGGTCCAGCGCACCGAGGAAAATCGCCAGCATCAGCGCGATCAGCACGCTGCGGATGGCCGGTTTGGGCAATTCAGGCTGGTGGAGTGTGGTCACGAATAAACCTGCGGCAGTGAATGACCCGCCAGTCAAGGCGAGCGGGATGCTCGCCAGTGTAAGTCGATAGGAGGCTATTCGATAGCCTCATATGGAAGGCCTGGCCGATCAATTTGCAAACCGTCGAACTGACGAGCGGCTATCAGGTCGCGGATGACTCCTGTCTGGCCGTAGACCATCACCGTTTTGCAACAGGTCAGCCCTTGCAGATCCCACGCGGCGGGGGGCGGTGATTGATTTTTATGGATCGAGTGCTTGCAATTTCCCCTTGCGGGTCGGTCAATTGAAGGTGAAAACTGAGCGGGTAGCTGTACATTCTGCCAATCGGTGCGATTATCGCCCGTCGTCCATTCCGAAACCTGGATTGAAGTGATGAACAAGCCTGACCTGCCTTCGATTCCGGTGTTCAAGCTCTACGGTGAAAGCCTGGATTGGCCGACCCCGGACTTGCTGCACTGTGAAACCATTTCCAAACGCAGTCGCGAACACCAATGGGAAATCAAACCCCACCGCCACGCCGATTTATGTCAGTTGCTCTTCGTGTTCAAAGGTCAGGCAGAGCTTGAAATCGAAGGCAAACGTTCGCAACTGACTGAGCCGGCGATCCAGATCCTGCCGCCGTTGTCGGTGCATGGTTTTCGGTTCAGCGAAGACGTCGAGGGGTTCGTGGTCACCCTCGCGGCACCACTTATCGCGCATCTTCAGGCGCAATTGGGGCATTCGGTAAATGCCCTGGCCCAGGCCGAGAGCTACCCGGCAGGCCCCGACGCCGCGTACCTCAACAGTCTGTTCGGCGCGTTGCAGACCGAATACACCGGCCACCAACCGGCGCGGGAAATGCTCATGCATTCGCTGGTCAGCGTGATCATGGTGTGGGTCAGCCGCCAGGTGATCCAGCGCCGGTCAGCGGGTCAACGACCGCAGCGGGCGCGGGAATACCTCAATGGCTACATCCAGTTGGTGGAAGAAACCTACCGCCAGCACGTCAAGGTTGAAGACCTGGCCCATCGGCTGGGGATTTCGGTCTCTCACCTCAATGGCACCTGCCGCGAGCTGGCGGGGCAACCGGCGTTGCAGATCATGCACGAACGGCAGTTGTTGGAGGCCAAGCGCCTGCTGACCTACACCAGCATGACCATCTATGAAATGTCCGACGTGTTGGGGTTCTCTGATCCGACCAATTTCACGCGCCTGTTCCGACGACGCGTGGGCATCTCGCCAAAGGCGTTCCGCGACCGCTTGAAGGCCGATCAGGACAAAGAAGGCTGATCCGCTCCTTAGCGCAGTGCGTTAAGGGTGGCGTTGTGTGGGATGCAGCGCTCGAAGTTGCAACTGGCAGCCTCCCGGGGCAAGTTGCGTAGCTGCTCGACACGCCACGCAGCAGCGCCATACAACCCGAGCGTGACCGCGCAGGTGATGAAGATGGCGAGGTACCTTCTTGTTTTGATGTTCATGGCGTAGACCTCTGAACGAATACCCTTCGGTATTAACTTGAGCATAGGTCAGATGCGTAGGAGCTGCCGGAGGCTGCGATCTTTTGATCTTGATTTTCAGCGGCGTCGAGAAGATCCATATCAAAAGATCGCAGCCTACGGCAGCTCCTACAGGCCAGTATCCCACTCCGGATCTTCGGGGAACCTCTCCACCAGAAAATCCACCAGGCAACGCAGCGCCGACGGCATGTGCTTGCGTGAGGCATACACGGCGTACACGTTCATCTGCCTTGGCTCGGCCCGGGGCAGCAGGCGCACCAGCTCACCGCTGTGGATGTGTACGCCGGCCTGATAAGTGGGAAGCATGGCCACGCCGGCCCCGGCCAGGGTGGCGCGAAGCAGTGTGCTGGCTTCGTTGGCGCTGATGTTGCCTTGCACGGGCACCGCCACCTGTTCGCCACCCTGTTCAAAGTGCCACAGGTTTTTGCCGAAGTACGAGTGGGTCAGGCAATTGTGCAGGCTCAAGTCCTCGATCCGCCGGGGTGCAGGGTGTTCACGCAGATAGGCGGGGGCGGCGCAGATCACTGATCGGCAGACGGTAAGTCGACGGGCGATCAGGTTCGGGTCCAGGTCATTGCTGGTGCGAATGGCCAGGTCGATGCGCTCGTCCACCAGGTTCACCGTGCGGTCAAGCATCTGCATGTCGATGCTGACACCCGGGTAGCGCTTGACGAATGCTGCCATGGCATCGGCCAATTGCGCCTGGCCGAACGAGGTGCTGACGCTGATTCGCAGCAGGCCGCGGGGTGTATCGTCCGGCACGCTGACGGCAGCTTGCATGTCCGTGGACAGGTCGAGCATCTGCCGGCAGCGGGGCAGTATTTCGCTACCGGCGGCGGTCAGGCTCAACTTGCGCGTGGTGCGGTGCATCAGGCGTGCGCCAACCCAGTTTTCCAGTTCCGCCAGATAACGCGAAACCACCGGCCGTGACAGCTCCAGATGATCGGCGGCGGCCGACTGGCTGCCAAGATCGATCACCGTGACGAACACCCTCATTGCTTGTAGACGATCCATGATTTGCCCGGTTTCAGAAACAAACTATGTTAAAGCATCGCATTTTTTGTACTGAAGCAGGCAACTAAGCTCTGCTCCCATATCGGCCTTCCCTGGCCTGCAAGCAACGGAGCAACAGATGATCGGTTTCACCACACTTAAACGCGTTTTGCTGGCGACCGCTGTCCTCGGCTTCGCCGCCCACGCAGCCGCGTCGACATTGACACTGGATGTCTATAACCCCGGCGGTAAAGCGATATTCCCGGTGACCTCGGTACTGGTCAGCGGCGAGAAAGAGGCCATCCTGGTGGACGCCCAGTTCGGCAAGTCCCAGGCCGCGCAAGTGGTGGAAAAAATCCGCGCCAGTGGCAAGCAACTGACCACTATCTACATCAGCCACGGCGACCCGGATTACTACTTCGGCCTCGATACCCTGACGGCTGCATTCCCCAATGCAAAAGTGCTCGCTTCGCCGCCGACCGTTGATCACATCAAGCAAACCATCGACGGCAAACTGGCGTTCTGGGGGCCGAAATTGGGAGCTGACGCGCCCGCCAAAACGATCGTGCCGGATGTGCTCAAGGGCGACAGCCTGATGCTCGAAGGGCAGAAACTGCAGGTGATCGGCCTTGAGGGCAAGCAACCGGATCGCAGCTTCGTGTGGATTCCGTCGATCAAGGCCGTGGTCGGTGGTGTGGTCGTGGCAGAAAACATCCACGTCTGGATGGCCGATACCCAGACCGCGCAGTCCCATGCCGATTGGCTGGCTACCCTGCATTCGATCGAAAACCTGAAGCCGAACACCGTCGTGCCGGGCCATTACCTCGGCGATAGCGCCCGCTCCCTGGCCGCCGTGCAGTTCACCGCCGAATACATCAAGGCCTTCGACGAAGAAACCGCCAAGGCCAAGGATTCGGCGGCACTGATCGCAGCAATGAAAAAACGCTTCCCGGCACTGGGGGAGGAAAGCTCGTTGGAGCTGAGCGCCAAGGTCGCCAAGGGCGAGATGAAGTGGTAAATCCGCCAATGGGACGCAGAGCGTCCCGGGCTGCATTCCCACGCAGAGCGTGGGAACGATCATACGAGTACACACCTGCAGGAGCGAGCATGTTCGCTCCTGCAGGTTTCGATTACCGCGATTGCGCCTGTTCCACCAGCCAACCCATCAACTCGCGCAACTTCGGAGAAGGTGCGGGTTTTTCCGGGAAAACCAGGTAATACGCCAGCCCGGTTTTCACCTTCAATTCAAAGGGCATGACCAGCCTCCCGGCACTCAGGTCATCGCCAATCAACGACCAGTCACCGATCGCCACCCCCGTGCCTTGGGACGCCATCGACATGGCCAGGTCCAGCGTTTCGAAATGCTGGCCCTTGCTCACGTTGCTCAAGCGAATATCCGCCGTGGCCAGCCAGGCCTTCCAGTCCCGTTCATCCCGGGTCGGGTGGAGCAACATGTGTTGCTCCAGGTCCTTCGGCGATTGGAGCGGCACCGAACCTTCGAGCAATGGCTGGGAACACACCGGCGTCAGTTGCTCATCGAAGAGTTTTTGCGACAGCAGTGAGCTGTCCGGCGGCGCGCCATACATCACCGCGGCATCGAACTGCTCGCGATGAAAATCCACGCCGTGCTTGACCGTGGTGGTGAGCTCCACCGGCACGTCCGGGCGTTCCCTTTGCCATTGCAACAGGCGTGGCAGCAACCAGCGCATGACGCAGGTCGGAGCCTTTAGCTGCAGGGTTTCGCGCTTCTCGCCGATCTGTTCGACCGCTTCGTCGATCAAGCCGAAAATCTGCTGGACCCGTGGCAGCCATTCCCGTCCTTCGGCGGTCAGGTCCAGGCCTCGAGCCTGACGTATAAATAATTCGTAACCCAGGAAATCTTCCAGCCCGGCGATCTGCCGACTCACCGCGCCCTGGGTGATAAATAGCTGTTCAGCAGCACGGGTGAAATTGCAGCACTGCGCGGTAATCAGGAATGTGTGCAGCGCCGGCAGGGGAGGCAGTCGTTTCATCGGGATCCAAGGTATGACGTGAGGACATGGCTAGTATGACTTTTTATCCATTGTTGCGGCTATGTGTCGCCCGTTCCAATGAGGCCATCCCTGGACCTGCGAACCCATCATAAACATTGCGCAGGCCCGGCGTCTCAAACGAACAAGAAGGGCAATGACATGGCGACGTGTGGCGAAGTATTGGTCAAGTTACTCGAAGGTTACGGAGTCGAGCAGGTGTTCGGCATTCCCGGGGTTCATACCGTGGAGCTGTATCGCGGGCTGGCCCGTTCGAGCATCAACCACGTCACCCCGCGTCACGAGCAGGGCGCCGGCTTCATGGCTGACGGCTATGCCCGCACCAGCGGCAAGCCGGGTGTGTGCTTCATCATCACCGGTCCGGGCATGACCAACATCACCACGGCAATGGGCCAGGCTTATGCCGACTCGATCCCGATGCTGGTGATCTCCAGCGTACAGACCCGCAACCAACTGGGCGGCGGTCGCGGCAAGCTCCACGAACTGCCGAACCAGAGCGCACTGGTCGGCGGCGTGGCGGCGTTCTCCCATACCCTGATGTCGGCGTCCGAATTGCCGGACGTGCTGGCCCGTGCCTTCGCGCTGTTCCAGGCCGGTCGCCCGCGCCCGGTGCACATCGAAATTCCATTGGACGTACTGGTTGAAGAAGCCGATGACCTGCTCGCCAGCATCCCGGTAAACATCGACCGCGCCGGTGCCGCACCGTCCGCCGTGAGCCGCATGACCGAGCTGCTGGCCGGTGCCAGGCGTCCGTTGATCCTCGCCGGTGGTGGCGCCATCGATGCCGCCGCCGAATTGACCGAGCTGGCCGAATTGCTGGACGCGCCCGTGGCGCTGACCATCAATGCCAAGGGCATGCTGCGCTCCGCTCACCCGTTGCTGATCGGCTCGACCCAGAGCCTGGTTGCCACGCGCGCACTGGTCGCCGAGGCCGACGTGGTGCTGGCCATCGGTACCGAGCTGGCCGAGACCGACTACGACGTGACCTTCGCCGGTGGTTTCGAGATTCCTGGCAAGCTGCTGCGCGTCGACATCGATCCGGACCAGACCGTACGCAACTACCCGCCACACGTGGCCTTGGTCGCCGACTCGCGCAACGCCGCCCAGGCCTTGCTCAGCGCGCTGTCACACAAGCCACTGGCCGAGCGCCGCAACGATTGGGGCCAGGTGCGCGCCGCCCGTTTGCGCGAAGAGCTGGCCGCCACCTGGGACGCGCCGACCCTGGCCCAGAGCCGCTTCCTGGAAACCGTTCTGCACGAACTGCCGAACGCGGTATTCGTCGGTGATTCGACCCAACCGGTGTACACCGGCAACCTGACCTTCAACCCGGAACGCCCGCGTCGCTGGTTCAACTCCTCCACCGGTTACGGCACCCTCGGTTACGCCTTACCGGCGGCGATTGGCGCCTGGTTGGGCGGCACCGTCGAAGGCGGCGCACGTCCTCCAGTGGTGTGCCTGATCGGCGACGGCGGCCTGCAGTTTACCCTGCCGGAACTGGCCAGCGCCGTTGAAGCGCGCACCCCGGTGATCGTGCTGCTGTGGAATAACCAGGGTTACGAAGAGATCAAGAAGTACATGGTCAACCGTGCCATCGAGCCGGTGGGCGTGGACATCTACACCCCGGACTTCATCGGTGTAGCCAAGGCATTGGGTTGTGCCGCCGAGGCAGTCAATGCTGTTGAACAATTGCGTACGGCATTGCGTGTTGCCACCGATCGCCAGGGCCCGACCCTGATTGAAATCGATCAGGCCGCGTGGACGAAGGCGGTGTCGAAATGAGTGTTTCCACGACTTTTCCGACGACTTTGGATGGCCTTTTCATCGACGGTAAATGGTCGGCGGGCAAGGAACACTTGCGCGTGATCAACCCGGCGACCGAAGCGTTGTTGACCACGGTGAATGGCGGCGATGAGCGCGCCGTCGATCAGGCGGTCAGCGCAGCGACCAAAGCCTTTGCCGACTGGTCGAAGACCACCGGCGCCGAACGTGGCGCGATCCTGCGCAAAATCGCCGCGGGTGTGCAGGCCGGTCGCGACCAGTTGATGCACTTGCAGTCGAGCAACAACGGCAAGCCATTGTTCGAAGCTGCCATCGACGTTGATGACGTGATCGCCACGTTCGAATATTACGCCGGCCTGGCTGAAGGTCTGGACGCGAAACAGGACAGCCCGGTAGAGCTGCCGACCGACGATTTCAGTGCGCGCCTGCGCCGTGAACCTTGCGGTGTGGTCGGCCTGATCGTGCCGTGGAACTTCCCGATGGTCACCACTGCGTGGAAACTCGCCCCGGCCCTGGCCGCCGGTTGCTGCGTGGTGCTCAAGCCCTCGGAAGTGACGCCGCTGCCGGAGCTGGAACTGGCGAGGATCATTGCCCAGGCCGGCCTGCCTGCCGGTGTGTTCAACCTGGTGTGCGGCACTGGCCTGGCCGTTGGCGCACCGTTGTCGGCAGACCCGCGCATCGCCAAGGTGTCGTTCACCGGCAGCAATGCGGTCGGTGTGCAGGTCATGCAGCGGGCAGCGGAAACCGTCAAGGGCGTGAGCCTGGAACTGGGCGGCAAATCTTCCTTGCTGGTGCTGGCCGATGCCGATCTCGACCTGGCGGTGAAAGTGGCCTGCGGTGGCGGTTTCTTCAACGCCGGTCAGATGTGCTCCGCGACCAGCCGCGTGCTGGTTGCCGATGAGCTGGCCGATGAATTCCTCGGTCGTGTGAAGGTCCGCGCCGAAGCCATTCGTGTGGCCGACCCGTTCGACCCGAACGTGGAGATGGGCACGTTGGTCAATCAGGCGCAGTACCAGCGCGTGCTCGGCCATATCGATCGCGGTTTGAGCGCTGGCGCCAAACTGGTTTGCGGCGGCAATCGTCCTGCAGACCTGCCGCGCGGATATTTTTTGCAGCCGACCGTTTTCACTGACGTGCCCCTGGACAGTGCGCTGTGGTGCGAAGAGATTTTCGGCCCGGTGATTTGCGTGCGTCGTTTCGCCTCTGAGGCTGAGGCGATTGCCCTGGCCAACGACAGCCAGTTTGGTCTGGTCGCCAGCGTGGTTACGCGTAACGCAGAAACGGCGGATCGCGTCGCCAATGCTTTGCAGGCGGGGCTCGTGTGGATAAATGCGCCGCAAGTGATATTCCCGCAGACCGCCTGGGGCGGCTACAAGCAAAGCAGTATCGGCCGCGAATTGGGGCCGTGGGGCTTGCAGGCTTTCCAGGAAATCAAGCACGTGATTCGCGCCGTCTGATGCCTCTCCTGTAGGAGCGAGCATGCTCGCTCCTACAGGAGAGGCATGCGCCGGCGTCATGGCTTCAATGAATTTTTATCGATAGTCAGGTGTTTTACACGACCTCAGGATGAACCCGCTGGCTCAGTAAAGCCCCCGAACATACGAGGGGTAAACGCTGAACCGGCCGCGCGGATGCAACAGTTTCGACCTGCCTTATACCTACAAAAACAAAGGGAGTCCGTAATGGGCGAGCATGATCTGAACAGACGTCAATTCATCAAGACCGTGGGCGTAGCCTCGGTTGCCGCGGCGGCCATGAGCCTGCCGTTCGTCAAGGCCAACGCCAGCGACACCCGCTTTCAAGGCAAGACCCTGCGTTTGCTGACCTGGTCCGACGACACCGGCCTGGCCGCACTGCGCAACATCGCCGCGACCTTCGAAGACAAGTACGGCTGCAAGGTCATCGCCGACCGCACCGGCAGTACCTCGGAAATGGTCGCCAAACTCAAGGCCGGCGGTGATCGTCCGCAGTACGACATCATCACCCTGGCCGGCGTCGGTGCCGAAGGCCTGGCCGCCGCCAACCTGCTGGAAAAGCCGGACCTCAACCGTATCCCCAACCTGGTCGACGTACCGGAGAAATACCGCACCGGCGCCAATGGCCACGGTATCGGCTACCTGCTCTGGTGCAACAGCCTGGTCTACAGCACGCGCACCATCAAGCAGGCGCCGGACAGCTACGCCGCCCTGTGGGACGCCGACCTGTCGCCGAACATCTTCCTGCCGCCGCCGAACTGGACCGAGGCCATGGACCTGATCATCATCGCGGCCAAACTGGCCGGTGGTGACGAGCACAACATCGAGCCGGGCTTCAAGAAACTCGCCGAGCTCAAGGACCGTGTGGTGACCCTGGGCGAGAACCCGAACCAGATTGCCGAGCTGTTCCGCACCGGCTCCCTGGATATGGGCGGCCTGTACGCCCCGGCGTTTTTCCCGAAACAGATCCGCGATCCGAACTACGGTCTGGGCGCCACCTTCGGCATGAAGGAAGGTTTCTACACCGACCTGATGCTCTCGGTGATGCCGAAGAATCGTCCGGGCGATACCGACCTGACCTACGCCTTCATCAACCACTCCCTGGA
Source organism: Pseudomonas sp. V98_8 (assembly GCF_029967975.1). Classification (NCBI taxonomy): domain Bacteria; kingdom Pseudomonadati; phylum Pseudomonadota; class Gammaproteobacteria; order Pseudomonadales; family Pseudomonadaceae; genus Pseudomonas; species Pseudomonas sp. V98_8. Next base: position 70,382 of record NZ_JASCAE010000056.1, on the reverse strand, counting down.
CCCACTGGTGCAAGGCAAGATGGCTGAAGACATCTACAACGGCCCGGTCAACGCCAAGGCGATCATCTCCGCCGAAGCGCGCAAGAGCCCGTACATTCTCACGCCGGAGCAAATTGCCGAGAAGGCGATCATGCATGACAACGCCTTCCTGGCCACCGTGCATGACCAATGGATTCGTCGTTACACGGAAATCTTTTCTTCCTGATCCGGAACACCACAAATCCAATGTGGGAGCGGGCTTGCTCGCGAATGCGTCGGCACATCCAACATCAATGTGACTGACACACCGCTTTCGCGAGCAAGCCCGCTCCCACAGGGTTCCCGGTGGTTTCGAGACATGTGTTTGACAGCTGCTTTCCATTGACGAGACTTTTGCTATGGAACACCAACCTTTGACCCATTCGGTCAGTGTCGCTGAGCCGCGCCCGAACCGGGGTGTTTCGCCGACGGCCCGTGCCTGGTTTTTCCTCACGCCGTCGATGCTGTTTCTTGGCGTACTGATTGCCGCCAGCCTGCTGGTGCTGCGCATGAGCGTGGGCACCAAAGGCGCGGAATGGTCCGGGTTCAGCCTGGCCAGCTACGCCCAATTGCTCGAACCCTACTACCTCAAATCGCTGATGCTGACCCTGCGCCTGGCGCTGATCAGCGCGGTGATCGCGGTGATACTGGCGATCCCGGTGGCCTACACCATGTCACGCCTGACTTCGCCCTTTGTGCGCCGGATCTTCCTCGCCGCGGTGCTGTTGCCGTTGCTCGTCAACCTGCTGCTGCAAAGCTACGGCTGGCTGGTGATTCTCGGTCCCGGTGGCATGCTCAACCAGGCGCTGATGGGCCTGGGCCTGATCAAACGCCCGATCATGCTGTTGTACAACCAGAACGGGGTACTGATGGGCCTGGTGCAAACCGCCTTCCCGCTGGCCGTGCTGCCGATTGCCAGCGCGATGCGCGGCGTTGCCCGCAGCTACGAAGAAGCGGCTGCCACCCTTGGCGCCAGTCGTTTCCAGGTGTTCCGCCAGGTGGTCCTGCCAATGAGCCTGCCCGGGATCATCACCGGTGCGACCCTGGTGTTCGCCTACAACGCCAGCAGCTTTGTGGTGCCGTTGCTGTTGGGTGGCCGGCGCGTGCCGATGCTGGCGGTGATGGTGCATGACCAGATCGCCCCGCTGATGAACTGGCCCGCCGCGTCCGCTGCCGGTGTGGTGCTGATCGTCACCACCCTGGCGATCATGACCTTGTCCGAATTCATCACTGGCCGTCGTCGGCGCATGCTGGAGGCTTCCCAATGAGCACCCTGACCAAGAAGCGTTATGGGCTGTTGCCCGGCGAGACCGGCAAGTTTGCCGGCGTCCTTTCGGGCTTCATCCTGCTGCTGGCGGTATTGCCGATCCTGACCATGATCGTGATGTCGTTCAGCGGCGCGTCGAACCTCGACTTCCCGCCCAGCAGCTATAGCCTGCAATGGTACAAGGCGGCCTGGCACACCTTCGTGTCGCCGGACGCCAGCGATGTGCTGAGCCTGGGCAAGGCCATGACCACCAGCCTGATGGTGTCCTGCCTGACCATGGTCTTCGCGACTCTCATCGCGGTGCCGGCGGCCTATGCCCTGACCCGTTGCGAGTTCCGTGGCAAGGCCGTGGCGCTGCAATTGATGTCGCTGCCCCTGGTGTTCCCGATGGTGGTGTTGGGCCTGGCGTTGCTGCTGGTGTTCGACAGCCTGCCGTTCCAGATGACCACCTCGCGGCTGGTGATTGCCCACGTGATCCTGGCTCTGCCGTTCGTGGTGAAGAACTGCACGGCAGCCATGCTCTCGATCGGCAGCGAAGTCGAGGAGGCCGCGCAAATGCTTGGCGCTTCACCGCTGCGGGCGATCGTCGACGTGGTGGTGCCGTTGATGAAGTCGGGGATCCTGGCGGGCATGCTGCTGGCATTCATCGTCTCGTTCAACGAGTTCACCGTGACCTATTTCCTCTACACCATCGATGTGATGACCGTGCCGATCTGGATGTACAGCCGCACCGTGTCGTCGCTCGATCCAACCGTATTTTCGTTTGCCGTGCTGATCGTGCTGATCGACTTCGTCCTGATCTGGGCGCTGGAGAAGCTGGTCGGTGAAGGTGGCGTTTCGTTCTGATTTCTTGAGGTGATTCTTATGTCTGGTCTGATTCTGGAAAACGTCGAGAAACATTACGGCTCGGCCTGCGCGGTAAAAGATGTGAACCTGCATTTACCCGAGGGCAAGCTGGTGTGTTTCCTGGGCCCGTCCGGTTGCGGCAAAACCACCTTGCTGCGCATGATCGCCGGCCTGGAAACCCTGAGCGGCGGCGAGATTCGCCTGGACGGCGAGGACATCGGCCATACTCCGGCACACTTGCGTAATTTCGGCATGGTGTTCCAGTCCCTCGCGCTGTTCCCGCACATGACCGTGGGGGAAAACATCGCCTATCCACTGAAACTGCGCGGGGTCAGCAAGGCTGATCAGCAGGCGCGGGTAGTGGAGTTGCTGGAGTTGATTCAGCTGCAAGCGATGATCGATCGCCCGGTAGCGAAACTCTCCGGCGGCCAACGGCAACGCGTGGCGATTGCCCGGGCGATTGCCAACCACCCGAAAATCCTGTTGCTCGACGAGCCGCTGTCGGCGCTGGACGCCAAGCTGCGTGAGTCGATGCAGGTGGAGATCCGTCAGTTACAACAGCGTCTGAACATCACCACCATCATGGTCACCCACGATCAGCGCGAAGCCATGACCATGGCTGATATCGTCGTCGTGTTGGGCGAGCATCGGGTGCAGCAGGTGGGTACGCCGATCGAGATCTATCGTCACCCGGCCAACGAATTCGTCGCGGACTTCATCGGCTCGGGCAACATCTTCCCGGCCACGGCGCTGGGCGACGGCAAGGTCAGCCTGCCAGGCGGCGATGCGTTGCAGGTGCCCATCTGCAGCAGCATTGTGGTGGGTGAAAAGGTGAAAATGCTGATTCGCCCGGAAGACTTGCAACTGTCGGCGCCGCAAGCCACGGCGGGTAACCGCTTGCTGGGCAAGGTGACTTTCGTGCGGGATATCGGCGCGACCATCGAGACCACGGTCGAGTGTTCGGGGGTGTCGTTTACCGCACTGAGCACGCCGTGCCAGGGGTTTGGCTTGAGCGTTGGGCATCCGGTGTCGGTGACCTTGCCGGCGGAGGCTTGCCGCGTACTCGGCGCCTGACTGTACTGGCCTCTTCGCGAGCAGGCTCGCTCCCACAGTGGATCTTCTGTGAACACAGCATTTGTAAACTGCAAAGATCAAATGTGGGAGCGAGCCCGCTCGCGAAAGGGCCGGCACACCCCACACAAATCTCAGCTAGACACTCAAGCGCAACCGCGCCAGGTCCCGCAATGGCGGCGCGCCGAACAACCGGCTGTACTCCCGGCTGAATTGCGAAGGGCTTTCATAGCCGACCCGATAACCCGCCGCCGAAGCCTCCAGCCCTTCGGCCAGCATCAAGCGCCGGGCCTCCTGCAGGCGTAGCTGCTTTTGATACTGCAACGGACTCATTGCCGTCATCGCCTTGAAGCGGTGATGCAACGTCGACACGCTCAAGTTCACTTCTTTGGCCAGGTCATCGATACGCAGCGGCTGCTCATAGTTGCTGTTGAGCCACTTGATTGCCTGGCTGATTCGATGACTCTGACTGTTGGCAATGGCAATTTCATACAGCCGATGCCCCTGCTTGCTGCGTAACAACCGGTAGAGAATTTCCCGACGAATCAGCGGCGCGAGCATGGTGATGTCTTTCGGCGTGTCGAGCAATCGCGCCAGGCGTAGCACGGCGTCGAGCATTGCACTGTCGAGCTGTTCGACATACAACCCGCGCCCGGTTGGCCTGGCGGGTACGCCAAGGGGACCGGCATCGGCGATCAGCGCGGTGATTTCCGCGGGGTCTATGTCCAGGCGCAAGGCCAGGATCGGCTCCTCGCTCGAGACATTGACCACCCGCCCGCTCAGCGGCATCGAGACCGAGACCACCAGGTAGTTCAGTGGGTCGTAATTGAAGTACTCGTTCGCCAGCTGAACTTCTTTGCGCCCCTGGGCCATGATGCACAGCGCCGGTTGCGCCAGCACCGGGGCAAATTCGTGGGACTGGCTGTGGCGCGACATGAACAGCGAGCCGATGGCGGTGGCATAACTGCCATCTTCGGCGGTGTTGCGCCGGATGATCGCCGCTAGTTCAGCGCGCTGCTTTTCCATATCGGTGTCCAACGGGGCTTGCGGCGGGTGTGAAGAGTGATCGAGAGACGACATGCAAGGCATCCTCGGCAAGGCATGGGTGATGGGGCAGAGCATATGTTTGTGCAAGCAACAGCGGTAGACACATCCTGCCAGATGCTTGCCTGATTCTGCACGGGGTGGCTTCTGTTTGTGCACATACTCAGCGCTGGGCAGTTTGCCGAACCCCTGTGGGAGCGAGCCTGCTCGCGATAAACCCGAGAGCGCCGTGGGGTATCAGGTTTCCAGCGTTATCGTTGACGACCATCGCGAGCAAGCTTGCTCCTACACAGGCCATTACCGGCTTGCCCGCTCAGTTTCGCAGGATTGTGCAACGCGCCGGCAGGAATCGACTAACGACACAGGCACATCGCCCTTTAACCTTGGATCCTGTCGCAGCCCGTCCCGCTGGCTGCCTCGCGACTCCCCGGGAGGGTTGAACATGTCAAAGCAGATCCCCGTCAGTCATATGGCCTTTGTCCGGGCACGCCCGGGACGTTCTCAAGAGCTGGGTCTGCGCCTGAGCGCGCTGATCGAGCCGTCGCGCGCCGCACCAGGCTGCCTGAGCTTCGCCTTGCAGCACTCTCAATGCGATCCGCAGTTATGGCTGGTGTCCGGTTTTTGGGCCAACCAGCAAGCCATGACCGCGTACTTCAGCACGCCGGCCATGGAGGTTTTTGCCGAGCTGGTGCAGGAACTGGTGGTCGACAGCCTGGATTTTCACACCTTCAAGGACGTGTCGGCGGCGCAGGCGTTGCGACAGTCCGGGGCAGCGGTACACAAACTGGCCGGTTGAGGGTTTAATGGCAGCATTCTCAACTAGCCAGGATGCGCGACATGGCACGCAAAGCCTTTGAAACCTTCGAAGCTGTATCGGCCGTAGTCCCCCGCGAAGGCGGGTATTACGCGGCAATCGCCACCAAAGCCATCGGCGGCTCCGGTGCGCCTCGTTTCAACAAACTGCTGGAAGAACAGACTTTCAAGACCGCCAAGGAAGCGGACGAAGCTGCAGCCCTGCAACTGACCCACCTCAAGGGGGTCAGTGAAGACGGCGGGCTGGTCTGGTAATTACCTCACCGCCCCCGGGCGATACATCTTGAACAATGCCTCAGGCCCCAGCTGGAAATAATCCGCCGGCCCGCCGCCGCGCAGAATCGGTTCTGCCGCGGCGGTGTCGTACACCCCATCCTTCAATAGCCACTTGGCGATATGCACGGCGACGACTTCGCCGAGAATCAGCCAGCTCGGCACCACATTTCCGTCCGCCCGCTGCAACTGAATAATCTGGGTGACCTTGCATTCGAAAGACACCGGGCTTTCGGCGACCCGTGGCACCCGAATGACTTTCGAGGCGACGGTTGTCAGGCCTGCCAGCTCGAACTCGTTGACTTGCGGCCCGACCATGGCGCTGCTCTGGTTCATCTGTTCCGCCAACGGCCGGGTGGCCAGGTTCCAGGCGAATTCACCGGTCTGCTCGATGTTGTTCAGGCTGTCTTTGCGCCCGACGCTGGAAAAACCAATGATCGGCGGGATGTAGTTGAAGGCGTTGAAAAAGCTGTAAGGCGCCAGGTTCAAGCGGCCTTCGCCATCCTGTGAAGAAATCCAGCCAATGGGCCGCGGGCCGACGATGGCGTTGAACGGATCGTGGGGCAGACCGTGGCCGTTGGCGGGTTCGTAATAGTGGATGTCGTCGGGCATGGAGCACGTACCTTGGCTGCTATCGATGTGCGGCAATAGTGCAAGGCCGAGCCACTGATTGCCAGTCAGATGAAGAACCCTGTGCAAGCCCGGGGATTATTGCTGCTCCAGAAATGACAAGCCCGGCCGAAGCCGGGCTGTACTGCCGCTTGCATGAATCAGCTGATGGAAGCGCCGCCAGTACGGTCATAACCATCTTCGGCGACCGTGGCGCCGCCAGTGCGGTCGTAGCCATCTTCGGCGACAGTGGCACCGCCAGTACGGTCGTAGCCATCTTCAGCGACGGTGGCTGAGCCTGTGCGGTCATAACCATCGGCGGCGACGGTGGCGGATCCAGTGCGGTCATAGCCATCGGCGGCAACTGCGGAGCCCGTGCGGTCATAACCATCGGCAGCAAAGGTGTTGGCGGCCAGTACGGACAAGGCGATGGCGAGGAACAGTTGGGTTTTCATCTTCATTTCTCCAGGTTCTTTGGCGTTTTCTGTCTTGGGCATGGGTTTCATGCTACGCCGATTAAATTGATTGAAAAGCGCAAATAAATGCTAAAAAGGATCGATTAATTGGATGTTAGCGCCGTCACGCATTCCTACTTCAAGGACTTGAATGGGCGAATCGCCGTCAATCGATCAGGCACGATCAGGATGGAAGCTGGGCATTAACTCGTGATTAATCTCACGGACCCAGCGCATGACGGAATTTTCATGGGGCACGCAGTGCCCACAAAAAAGGGGGCAGACCCCGACGGTCTGCCCCCTTTGGTTATCACGCGTGCGGCGTTAGTCGGTGACGATCCGCGAGTGCTTGCGGGTGTCCTTCATGGTGACGTACACCAGCAACGACACGGCAATGCACGCGGTGACATACCAGTAGTAACCGGTTTCCATGCCGATGCTCTTGAACCACAGCGCGATGTATTCAGCGGTGCCGCCGAAGATCGACACGGTCAGGGCATACGGCAGGCCCACGCCCAGGGCGCGGATTTCGGTCGGGAACAGTTCGGCTTTGACCACCGCGTTGATCGAGGTGTAGCCGCTGACGATGATCAGTGCCGCCATGATCAGGAAGAACGCGCCCCACCAGGTCGTGATGGTGTGCAGGGTGGTGAGGATCGGCACGGTGAAAATCGTGCCCAGTACGCCAAAGGCGATCAGGATCGGACGTCGGCCGATCTTGTCCGACAGGCCACCGATGATTGGCTGCAGGCACATGAACAGGAACAGCGTGGCGGCAGAGATGGTGGTGGAGTCGGAAATGCTCATGCCGACGGTATTCACCAGGTATTTCTGCATGTAGGTGGTGTAGGTGTAGAACGCCAGGGTACCGCCCATGGTCAGGCCAACCACGGTCATCAGCTCTTTCGGATGGCGCATCAAGGTGCGCATCGCGCTTTCCTTGGCCTTTTCTTTCTTGGTGAACGACTCGGTTTCTTCCATGCCACGGCGCAGGTACAGCGCGACCACGGCACACAGCGCGCCGATGGCGAACGGGATGCGCCAGCCCCAGGCGTACAGCTCTTCGGTGGTCAGTACATTTTGCAGGATGATCAGTACGCCCAGTGCTATGAGCTGACCGGAGATCAGGGTCACGTACTGGAAGCTGGAGTAGAAACCGCGACGTTCCTTGGTCGCCATCTCGCTCAGGTAAGTGGCGGAGGTGCCGTACTCGCCACCGACCGACAGGCCTTGAAGCAAGCGGGCGAACACCAGCAGGATTGGCGCACCGATACCGATGATTTCATAGCCCGGGCTCAGCGCAATCAGCAGTGAACCGAAGCACATCAGGTACACCGAGGCCATCAGGGCTTTCTTGCGTCCGACTTTGTCGGCGTACAGGCCCATCAGCCACCCGCCGATCGGACGCATCAGGAAGCCCACGGCGAAAATCGCAGCGGTGTTCAGCAGTTGTGCGGTGGTGTCGCCTTTGGGGAAAAAGGTCTTGGCGAAATACAGGGAGAAAGCCGCGTAGACATACCAGTCATACCACTCGACCATGTTGCCGACAGAACCGCTGAAGATCGATTTGATACGGCTGGAGGTGGTTCGTTCTTTTGCCGGCACGGCGGCCGACCCACGGGGCAGGGTATTGGAGTTATCCATTGAAGGATCCTTCGTTTAATTATTTTTTGTGGAGCGCGCGTAAACGCAGCCTGCGGGGGCTATAGCAGGAGCTGTGCCAACGGGGAGGGGGCCGGTTTAGAGGGGGATTGAGGTTTGAGTGAGCGGAAATCCGCTTATTCTGGAGAGGGTGTGAGCGAAAAACCGCTTAACGCTTTGATCGTTCCCATGCTCCGCGTGGGAATGCAGCCAGGGACGCTCTGCGTCCCAAAAGCCGAACGCGGAGCGTCCGCTGAGGCATTCCCACGCAGAGCGTGGGAACGATCATTCACCGAGAAACATCTCCCGGTTCAACCCATGCCGCTGCATCTTTTCATTGAACGTGCGGCGCGGCAGCTGCAGTTCTTCAAGCACCGCCTTCACATCACCCTTGTGCCGGGTCAATGCTGCGCGCAGGCACTGCGCTTCAAACGCTTCCTGCTGCGCTGCCAGTGACTGCCCCGGCTCGATGCCCGCTGGCGCAGGCTCGCCAAGCCCCAACACCTGGCGCTCGGCGACGTTTGCCAGTTCGCGCACATTGCCTGGCCAGTCGTGGCTCAACAGATGGCTCAACTGCGGCCCGCTCAACGGCGCAAAGGTTCGCCCCAGTCGCTCTGCAGCACTTTGGGCAAACGCCTCGTACAACAACGGAATGTCTTCGCGACGGTCACGCAGCGGTGGCAGGCGCAATTCGGCGACGTTCAAACGGTAAGCCAGGTCCTCGCGAAAACGTCCGGCCCGTGCTTCGTCGAGCAAGTCCGGCTTGGTCGCGGCGATGATGCGCAAATCCACGCGAATACTCTGGTTCGAGCCCAAGCGCTCAAGCTTCTGCTCCTGTAGCACCCGCAGCAATTTCACTTGCTGCGCCAGGGGCATGCTTTCGATTTCATCGAGAAACAACGTGCCGCCATCGGCGTATTCGAGTTTGCCGATGCGCTTGCCCTGGGCACCGGTGAACGCGCCGCTTTCGTGACCGAACAGCTCGGCCTCGAACAGTTGTTCGGGAATGGCTGCACAATTCAAGGCGACGAAGGGTTTATCGGCGCGCGGCCCGAAATCGTGCAGGCAGCGAGCAACCAGTTCTTTGCCGCTACCGGTTTCACCGCGGATCAATACGTTGACCGGCAACGCCGCCAAATCCAGAACCTGGCGACGTAGCGTCTGCAAGCCACGGGACACACCCAGCAGCGTCGCGTCGAGTTTGGCGCGGTTGTCGGCCTGCTCGTGCAAGGCGCGGTTTTCCAGCACCAGCCGGCGCTTGTCCAGCGCGCGGTGCAGACTGCCAAGCAGGGTTTGCGGGCTGAAGGGCTTTTCCAGGAAGTCGTAAGCGCCATCGCGCATCGCATCGACAGCCATCGGCACGTCGCCATGGCCGGTCAGCAAAATCACTGGCAAGTCGGCATCGCGGCGCTGAACTTCAGCCAGCAGTTCCAGCCCGGACATGCCGGGCATGCGCACGTCGCTGAGGATCACTCCGGGGTAATGCGCGGGCAGTTGCGCCAGGCATTCGTCGGCGCGACTGAACAGTTGCACCTGGAAACCCGACAGGCCCAACCACTGCTCGACGGCGCTGCGGATGCTGCTTTCGTCGTCGACCACCATCACTGAATTGAGCATGTGCCAGGAGCCTCCGGATCGATGGGCAAGGTGAGTGTGAACACCGCGCCGTTGTCGTGATTATCGGCGCTCAGGCGTCCGCCCGATTCGTGAACGATGGCAAAGGATACGGCCAGACCGATACCCAAGCCATCACCCACCGGTTTGGTGGTGAAAAAGGGATCGAAGACTTTCGACAGGTTTTCTTCGGCGATGCCGCCGCCGTTGTCGATGACGCTCAGGCGCCACAGTTGTTCGTCGGCTTCCAGGCGGATTTCCAGGCGTTTGCAGGGTTTGTCCTGCATCGCATCCAGGGCGTTTCGTAGCAGATTGATCAACACTTGCTCCAGGCGAATTGCGTCGCCGCGCACCCATGCCGGGCGCGTCAGGTGCAGTACGGTGCTGACCTGTTCGTCGCGCAGACGAGTGTCGAGCAGCTCAAGCGATTGGTCCACCACCGCCGCCAGGTCCAGGCGTTCGCGCAAACCGCTGGGGCTTTTGCGGGCAAAGGTTTTCAGGTGGCCGGTGAGGGCGGCCATGCGCGTCAGCATGTCATCCACCGGCTTGAGAGCCTTGTAGGCGTCGTCGACCCGGCCGTGGTCGAGCAACAGTCGCAGCGTTGCCAGCTGCATGCGCTGGGCGGTCAGTGGTTGATTGATTTCATGGGCCAGCGCTGCCGACATCTGGCCGAGGGCCGCGAGCTTGGCCGATTGCACCAGACCCTCCTGGGCGGTGCGCAGGTCGCGGGTGCGTTCTTCCACCAGCTGTTCGAGCTCTTCGCGACTACGCTGGCGCATTTTTGCCAGGCGCCAGCGCTGATTGAGGAACAGCAGCAGAAACACCAGTGTCAGCCACAGGCCGGCTGCGGCGAGGGCGGCGTTGCGACTGTCTTCGAACGCCACTTGCGGACGACGCAGCAGGTGCAGCGTCCAGCCCTCGGCGGCCAGCGGCAGGGATTCCCACAGGTAATCCGTCTTGCCGTCCGGACCGTCGACCCGCGCCAGTTCGCTGTTGTCGTCGAAGTGGCGCAACGATTGATAGTCGAGCAGCGTCAGCGGTTGCTTGTCGTATTGGCGGGTGGCCTTGAGCTCGGCCAGGTCGCTGTCACTCAACGGTTTCAATTGGCGATAGCGCCAACCCGGCTGATTGGCGATGAAGATGATGCCGCGTGCATCGCTGACCAGCAGCGTGTCGCTGCCCTGGCGCCATTCGCGTTCCAGCTCGGGAAATTCGAGCTTCACCACCATGGCCCCGAGAAACTGCCCGTCGTCGTTGGTCACGGCACTGGAGAGGAAGTAGCCCGGTATCCCGCTGGTCACCCCCACGGCATAAAAACGCCCGGTGCCCTGGGTTCGGGTCTGGTTGAAGTAAGGGCGAAAGCCATAATTGTGGCCGACGTAACTGCTGGGCAAGCGCCAGTTGCTTGCTGCCACGGCGAGTCCGGTGCGATCGAGCAGTTCCAGGGTCGAGGACTCGGCGGCGCCATTGATCTTTTCCAGCTTGCGGTTCAGCACGTCCTGTTGATCAGGGCTGACCGGGCCTTTGAGCGCGTCACGCAGCTGCGGGTCCAGCGCCAGCACCGAGGGCAGGGCGCGGTAGCGTTCGATCAGGGTGTGCAGGGACGTGGCATACAGCGCCAATTGCTGATTGGCACGGGCGGCGTCTTCAACCAGGGACTGGCGCACGGTGTGGCGCATGGCCAGGGTGGCAGCGATGGCGGCACCGGCGATGATCAGCACGGTGTACAGCGCCAGGCGCAGGGATCGGGAAGTCGGCAGCATGCAGTGGACAACAGGAAAAAATGAGGGGGAGCACCATACCATGTGGAGGGCAGTCATCTCTCGCCGGTACCGATGCGCTGGCGCTGGTTTTACCGTGATGGTCGATCCCAGGAGTTTCAGTTTGTTACCAGCCAAAAAAAAACCGGCGGGTCGTTGCCGACCGGCCGGTTTTTTTGGGTTTCAGTGCAGCTTACTGCACTTCCACCGCCAGGCTTTCACTGATCTTTTGCTGCCAGATGGCAGGACCGGTGATGTGTACCGACTCGCCCTTGCTGTCGACTGCGACAGTCACTGGCATGTCTTTCACGTCGAACTCGTAGATCGCTTCCATACCCAGCTCGGCGAATGCCACCACGCGGGATTTCTTGATCGCTTGCGCCACCAGGTAAGCCGCGCCGCCCACTGCCATCAGGTAAACGGCTTTGTGGTCCTTGATCGCGTCGATTGCGGTCGGGCCGCGCTCGGATTTGCCGATCATGCCCAGCAGGCCGGTTTGTTCGAGGATCTGACGGGTGAACTTGTCCATGCGCGTGGCGGTGGTCGGGCCAGCCGGGCCTACCACTTCTTCGCGCACCGGGTCGACCGGGCCGACGTAATAGATGAAGCGACCCTTCAGGTCCACCGGCAGGGTTTCACCCTTGTTCAGCATCTCGACCATGCGCTTGTGCGCAGCGTCGCGACCGGTGAGCATCTTGCCGTTGAGCAGGACGGTTTCGCCCGGCTTCCAGCTCTGCACTTCTTCCGGGGTCAGGGTGTCGAGGTTGACGCGACGGGCCGACGGACCCGCTTCCCAGACGATTTCCGGGTAGGCGTCCAAAGGTGGCGCTTCCAGGGATGCCGGGCCGGAACCGTCGAGCACGAAGTGCGCGTGACGGGTAGCGGCGCAGTTCGGGATCATGCACACCGGCAACGAGGCGGCGTGGGTCGGGTAATCCATGATCTTCACGTCGAGCACGGTGGTCAGGCCACCGAGGCCCTGGGCGCCGATGCCCAACTGGTTGACCTTCTCGAACAGCTCCAGGCGCATTTCTTCGATGCGGTTCTGCGGGCCGCGGGCCTTCAGTTCGTGAATGTCGATGGATTCCATCAACACTTCCTTGGCCATCACCGCGGCTTTCTCGGCGGTGCCGCCGATGCCGATGCCGAGCATGCCCGGTGGGCACCAGCCGGCACCCATGGTCGGAACGGTCTTGAGCACCCAGTCGACGATCGAGTCGGACGGGTTGAGCATGGCCATTTTCGACTTGTTCTCGGAACCGCCGCCCTTGGCTGCCACGTCCACTTCCACGGTGTTACCCGGAACGATGGAGTAGTGGATGACGGCCGGGGTGTTGTCCTTGGTGTTTTTACGAGCGCCCGCCGGGTCGGCGAGGATCGAGGCACGCAGGACGTTTTCCGGCAGGTTGTAAGCCCGGCGCACGCCTTCGTTGATCATGTCGTCCAGGCCCATGGTGGCGCCATCCCAACGTACGTCCATGCCTACGCGAACGAAAACAGTGACGATGCCGGTGTCCTGGCAGATCGGGCGGTGGCCGGTGGCGCACATCCGCGAGTTGATCAGGATCTGCGCCATGGAGTCACGGGCCGCTGGCGATTCTTCGCGCAGGTAGGCTTCGTGCATCGCCTGGATGAAATCCACGGGGTGGTAATAGGAAATGAACTGCAGGGCGTCGGCAACGCTCTGAATCAGGTCGTCTTGCTTGATCACGGTCATGAGTCGCGCTCCTCTAAAAGACGGGAACATTCAATAAGGTGCTTGCAGCTTGGGTACTTCGGTCGGTTGCAAGCACCTTTCAAGGCACGCCGGGCATGCTGGCGCGACGCTAAAAAGGCGCGGCAGTATACCGCGCATCAAAGGCAGGTACACGCGCCGGCGGTCAAACCTTGGTCTGATTGTCGTGCCCGATCCCCGTAGGAGCTGCCGAAGGCTGCGATCTTTTGATTTTGTTTTTAAGATCAAGATCAAAAGATCGCAGCCTGCGGCAGCTCCTACAGTGAAATTGTGTCACCCGAAAATTGAATGGTTATTTATCGGCCGCACCACTAAAGTGACATTCGGTCTGTAGAGTAGGACGCTCTGTCAGTCTCCTTTAATAGGGTGAGTCAACGATTGACCCATAACGCCATCCAGCGCCTGTTGCTCAAACGTTTTGCCCTCGCAGCCGGCACCTACGCCCTGGCCCTGCTACTGCTGTGGCTGGCGTTTTTTACCGGCCACTACGATGAGTCGCTAGCCAACGTTGCCGTCGGCAGTGGGCTGGTGGTCATCAGCCAGGCAGCGTTGTTCGTGGTGTTTTACAGCGGCTGCAACCTGCGGTTTTCCGACCCCAGCCTGACCGAGACGCAGGTGCTGCTGGGGCTGGGTTGGCAAACCTGGCTGATTGCCAATCTGGATGAGGCTCGTGGCGCGTTTCTGGTGTTCTACGTGCTGATTCTGTTGTTCGGGCTGTTTCATCTGTCGCGCCGTGCATTTGCGCGCTGTGCGTTGCTGGTCTTTTTCAGTTTCAGCGCGATCACGCTGTGGGAGGGTTACCACTTTCAGCTGGCCGACCCGGCGCTGGCCGTATTGCAGGTATGCGTACTGTTCATCGTGCTGGTCTGGCTTGAGCTGTACGCCCGATACGTCCAGGCCTCCCGCCTGCGCATGCGTCAACGCCGCTTCGCCTTGCAGGCGCACCAGGACACGCTGCGCGGGATGATGCGCCAGCTCGAGGACCTGGTCGCCACCGACGAGTTGACCGGACTGTTCAATCGCCGGCATTTCCTGCGCCTGGCTTCACGCGAACTCAAGGCCATGGACGCCAGCGTCGTGCATGGCCTGGCGCTGATCGACCTCGATCACTTCAAGCGCATCAACGATATTCACGGCCATGCGGCTGGCGATCAGGTATTGCAGGCATTTGCCGGCGTGGCGTCGGCCTGCCTGCGCGACGGTGATGTCCTGGCGCGCTACGGCGGAGAAGAGTTTGTGGTGTTGCTGCCTGATTGCGATGCCGGGCGATTGACCGCTTGTTGCGAGCGGCTGCGCCTCGCCTTTATCGATGTCGAGCTGATCGGCTTGAAGGTCGGCAGTCTCAGCCTGTCCGCCGGCATGACCCTGCTGTTACCGGGTGATGATCTTGACGAGGCTTTGCAGCGGGCTGACCAGGCGCTTTATCGGGCCAAACGTGACGGCCGCAACCGTTGCGCGGCGGCATGGGAAAACGTCGATGCCTGAGTTGCGCGTTGGTAACCGCCAATGGTCGGTGGCAGCTGGCAGTAATCTGCTTGATGCCCTGAATCAGAACGGCGTGTCGGTGCCTTACAGCTGTCGTGCCGGCAGTTGCCATGCGTGCCTGGTGCAATGCGTGCAAGGGCTGCCGAGCGACAGCCGGCCCGATGCCTTGAGTGCGCTGCAGCGCCAGCAAGGCTGGCGGCTGGCATGCCAGTGCCAGGTGGTCGAGGATCTGCAAGTGCACACCTTCGACCCGCAGCAGGATGGCAGCCCGGCCGAAGTCGCGGCCGTCGATTGGTTGAGTGCCAGCGTGTTGCGCTTGCGCCTCAACCCGCAGCGTCCATTGCGCTATAGCGCAGGTCAGCATCTGGTGTTGTGGGCCGGTAATGTGGCGCGACCGTATTCCCTCGCCAGCCTGCCGGAGGAAGACCGCTTCCTGGAGTTCCACCTCGATTGTCGCCTGCCAGGTGAATTCAGTGACGCGGCGCGTCAGCTGAGCATTGGTGATCCAGTCCGCCTCGGCGAGTTGCGCGGCGGGGCATTGCATTACGACCCGGATTGGCATGCCCGGCCGTTGTGGCTAATGGCCGCTGGCACCGGCCTGGGGCCGTTGTTTGGCGTGTTGCGCGAAGCGTTGCGTCAGAATCATCAGGGCGCCATCCGTGTCATTCACCTGGCCCATGATGCCAATGAGCATTACCTGGCCAAACCCCTGCAAGCCATGGCCGCCAGTCGTCCGAACCTCAGTGTCGAGTTCTGGACCCCAGCCGGGTTGCCAGCGGCATTGGCGCAAATGCGCCTTGTCTCTCGGCAAACCCTGGCCCTGGTTTGTGGAGCCCCCGACAGCGTTGACGCCTTCGCCCGGCGCCTGTACCTGGCAGGACTGCCGCGTAATCAACTGCTGGCTGATGTGTTCCTGCCCCGTGGTTGAGAGGCTACAGCTCAAGGCAATGGCGGCATTGAACCCAAAAAAGATCGCAACCTGCGGCAGCTCCTACAATGGAATGCATTCCCTGTAGGAGCTGCCGCAGGTTGCGATCTTTTGATCTTTAAAACAAAAAAGCCCCGCCATTCACATGGCGGGGCTTTCGTTTCTCAGCGAGCGGTCACTCAGACCATCGGATCGCCAACGTGCAGGATCTTCATGCCGTTGGTGCCACCGGTGGTGTGGTAGCTGTCGCCCTTGGTCAGGATGACCCAGTCGCCTTTCTGCACGACGCCGCGCTTGACCAGCTCGTCGATCGCCTTCTGGCTGACTTCGTTCGGTGCCAGCGAAGCCGGATCGAATGGAATGGTGTATACGCCACGGAACAGCGCCGCGCGGGCCTGGGCCTCACGGTGTGGAGTGAACGCATAGATCGGCACCGAGGAACGGATGCGCGACATGATCAGCGGGGTGTAGCCACTTTCGGTCAGGGCGATGATCGCCTTCACGCCCGGGAAGTGGTTGGCGGTGTACATGGTGGCCAGGGCGATGCTCTCGTCGCAGCGCTGGAACTCCTTGCCAATGCGGTGGCTGGAGGTCTTGCTGGTTGGGTGCTTTTCAGCGCCGACGCAGATTCGCGCCATTGCTTGCACAGCTTCCAGCGGGTACAGGCCGGCGGCACTTTCGGCCGATAGCATCACGGCGTCGGTGTAGTCGAGCACAGCGTTGGCTACGTCGGACACTTCGGCGCGGGTCGGCATCGGGTTCTGGATCATCGACTCCATCATCTGGGTCGCTACGATCACGGCCTTGTTGTGGCGACGCGCGTGCAGAATGATTTTCTTCTGGATGCCCACCAGTTCGGCGTCGCCGATTTCCACGCCCAGGTCACCACGGGCCACCATTACGGCGTCGGAGGCATTGATCAGGCCGTCGAGGGTTTCGTCGTCGGCTACGGCTTCGGCACGTTCGATCTTCGCCACCAGCCAGGCGGTACCGCCGGCTTCGTCGCGCAGTTGACGGGCGTATTCCATGTCGGCGGCGTCGCGCGGGAAGGACACGGCGAGGTAATCGACCTGCATTTCGGCAGCGAGCTTGATGTCTGCCTTGTCTTTCTCGGTCAGGGCCGGTGCCGTCAGGCCACCACCGCGACGGTTGATGCCTTTATGGTCCGACAGCGGGCCGCCGATGGTCACGGTGCAGTTCAGTTCGGTAGCGGTGGCGGTGTCGACACGCATCACCACGCGGCCGTCGTCGAGCAGCAGCTCGTCACCTACACCGCAGTCCTTGACCAGGTCCGGGTAGTCGATGCCAACCACTTGCTGGTTGCCTTCGGTCAGGGGATGGCTGGTGGAGAAGGTGAATTGATCACCGATCTTCAGCTCGATCTTCTTGTTGGCGAATTTGGCGATACGGATTTTCGGGCCTTGCAGGTCACCCAGCAGGGCAACGAAGCGGCCGTGCTTGGCAGCGAGGTCACGCACCAGCTTCGCGCGAGCCTTGTGCTCGTCGGGGGTGCCGTGGGAGAAGTTCAGGCGGGCTACGTCCAGGCCAGCCAGGATCAGCTGTTCGAGAACTTCCGGCGAGTTACTGGCCGGGCCAAGGGTGGCGACGATTTTGGTACGACGGACGGACATGCAAAGACTCCTGAGTTCAAGCGCTGAGTGAGGCTACTATGCTCTTGGGGTGTAGTCATTGTTCATGTGCACTACTTATTCGTTTGATTCTTTGAATGAACACTTTTGCTGACCTGCCACCTGAAGATTTTCGTCCACGGGTCGATACAGAGCTCAAGTCAGGAGAACTCCCATGCGATTCGTGCTCATAGCCGTCCTTGCCCTCAGTGTCGTGGGCTGCACCCGTTGGTCGATGAACCACCATTTGAACCTTGCCTATAGCGCCTATGACCGTGGCAATTGCGAGCAAGTAACGCTCGAGCTGTCCAAAGTTGAACGCGCCAGCCGCGCGCGTCCTTATGTATGGCCAGAAGTGTCAATGTTGCGCGGATTGTGCCTGGAACGGCAAAAACTGTTTGTCGATGCGGCGCAAACCTACCAGTTCATCATTGCTTCGTATCCGCAAAGTGAATACGCGTATCGTGCCCAGGCTCGCCTGGAAACCTTGCAAGCACTCAATCACTACCCGCTGCGAAGTGCGGCGACGGTACGTCCAACCCGCTTCTGATTACGCTTCTCATCTGGTGGCTGGCTCGCCGGCGACGGTGAGCTATAGTCGAATAGATCGGTTTGGAGCCTTGTCTGCAAACCGACGTAACACCTGTGATCGGCAGGAGTAAGCGGCAGCGGTTCATGGACTGTCGCACCAGGATCGGGGAGAGCGTGCCCATCGCCTGTCTATCAGGCCGGCCCGTTCCGAAGCATTAGTGCGGCCCTGCTTAAGGGCCTGGCATAGCGAATTCAGCATGTTCACTGACCGCCGGATCGAGCGGCATCAACTGCCGTATTTTCTGAAAGTGTTCAACCGCATTACCGACAAGCCCGTTGGCTATCTTGGCAACGTCTCCGAAGACGGGCTGATGCTTATCAGTCAATTGCCGATGATGATCGGCGTGGATTTCGATTTGCGCCTGAAAATCCCCGCGAGCAGCGGGTGCATGCAGGTCATCGATCTGCGGGCGTGTTGCCTGTGGTGCCATGAAGACGCAACTCCTCACTACTATGACGCCGGGTTCAGCCTGCAACGGGCACCCCCGGAGTATGGGCAACTGGTGGAGGCATTGAGGCAGTACTTCAGTTTTCAGCCCTTGCCGGCGTCTGCCTGATGCCGCATGGGTTGCGCTTGGAGCGTTGTTAAATTGTCCCTGCTTTTTTCCAGCTCAAGTACCGGGTGACCAACTCGGGGCCCAACGCCTCGGGTTGCCCATCCACTACCGGTACTCCGTGGGCGATCAAGCGCTCATGGAGTGCTGCGCGCGAATTCAGGTATTCGACCGTCCCGCAATAGGCCAACGCCTCTGACAAGGTTTGAACCGGCAATAGTCGCGTCGTATCCAGGACGTTCTCACGCAAGCTTGCGACCAACACCTGGTGCTGCTTGCTCAAGCGCTTGACGGCAGTCAGCAGTTCATCATCGTCTTCATCGCGCAGGTTGGTGACCAGCAGCACCAGCGCCCGCCGTTTCTGCCGGGACAGCAGTTGGCTGGCAGCGGCTTGATAATCGGCGCTGCGTTGAGTGCTGTTCAGATCGTAGACCGAGTTGAGCAGCACGTTGAGCTGGCCAGCGCCTTTCACCGGGGCGAGGAAGCGCGGATGATCACTGGCAAAGGTGCAGAGGCCTACCGCATCCCCTTGGCGCAGCGCGACGTAGCTCAACAACAGGCAGGCATTGAGCGCATGATCGAAATGCGCCAGCTCGCCGTCCTGGCTGCGCATGCGTCGACCGCAATCGAGCATTAAGATGATCTGTTGGTCACGCTCGTCCTGGTACTCCCGGGCAATGGGTGTGCGTTGGCGGGCAGTGGCTTTCCAGTCGATCTGGCGCAGGCTGTCACCCTCGCGAAATTCCCTTAGCTGATGAAACTCCAGGCCCAGGCCACGTCGTTGGCGCTGGCGAACCCCGAGTTGGCTGAGCCAGTTGTCCACCGCCAACAGTTGGCCGCCGTAGAGTCGGGCGAAGTCGGGATAGACCCGGGTGCTGTCAATCACGCTCAGCAGGCGTTTGCCGTGCCATAGCCCCAATGGACTGGGCAGGCTGATTTCGCAGTTCTCGAAGCTGAAGTGGCCGCGCTTGAGCGGGCGCAGGCGATAGTCGACGCCGCTGTGCTGGCCGGGTTGAAGTTTCACCGACAGCGGCAGGTTCTCGAAGCTCAGGCCGTCGGGTACGTGGTCGTAGAGCTGGATGTTCAGTGGCAGGGAAAAGTCGTGCTCGACTTGCAGTCGCACGACACTCCAACGGCCGAGGGCCAGGCTGCCGGGCAGTTGACGTTGTGCGCGGGGCGACGGCAGGCGCTTGAGACGGATGGCGTCGATTATTGCCAGGGCCAAGAGAGCCAGGAGCAAGCCCCAGCTGATCGAGAACAGCGTTGATGGAACGGCGATGTCCAATGCGTGCAATGTGCCCAGAATGAGACCGATGCCCAGCAAGGTCGCAAGCCAGGCCAGTAGCAGGCGCGAGGGTTTCACAGCCTTGGCGCCGGTACTTGATCGAGCAGTTGCCGCAACACCTGATCGACGTCCAGCCCTTCGATATCCAGTTCCGGCGCTATGCGCACACGATGGCGCAGAACGGCCAGGGCGCAGCCTTTTATGTCGTCAGGGATCACAAACTCGCCACCGCGCAACAATGCCCGTGCCCTTGCGCAGCGCACCAGCGCAATGGACGCCCGAGGCCCGGCACCGAGGGTCAGGCCGGGCCAACTGCGGGTGGTGCGGGCAAGGCGTACGGCATAGTCGAGGACCTGGTCGTCCAGCGGCAAATCGCTGGCAATGCGCTGCAAGGCCAGGACCTCCCTGGCTTGCAGCACCGTGCGCAGCGGTTGCACATCGAGCATGTCGGCCCGGGTCGAGCGGCTGACCTGGCGCACCATGTCCAACTCCTGCTCCGCGTCGGGGTAGTCCATGCGCACCTTGAGCATGAAGCGATCGAGTTCGGCTTCCGGCAACGGGTAAGTGCCTTCCTGTTCGATGGGGTTTTGCGTGGCGAGCACCATGAATGGCTGCGCGATGGGCAGGGCGCGGCCTTCGAGGGTGACTTGGCGTTCCTGCATGGCTTCGAGCAGCGCGGCCTGGGTTTTTGCCGGGGCACGGTTGATCTCGTCGGCGAGCAACAGGTTGGTGAACAACGGTCCCTTGCGCAGCTTGAATTGCTCGGTCTGCAAGTCGTACACCGCATGCCCGGTGACATCGCTTGGCATCAGGTCCGGCGTGAACTGGATACGCGCGAATTCGCCGCCGAAACAACGTGCCAGCGCCCTGACCAACAGCGTCTTGCCCAGCCCCGGCACGCCTTCGAGCAATACATGGCCGCCAGCAAGCAGGGCGGTGAGAACGTCGTCGATGACGGTGTCCTGGCCGATCACGGCTTTTTGCAATTCATGGCGCACCGCCTGGGCCAACTGGCAGGCACGCTGGCGTTGCCGGATGGCGTGGTCGATTGCATCGGGCTCGATCGGTTGACTCATAACGCATTCCTCAAGGTTTGCAGGTGGGCGACCTGGCGGCTGAATTCAGCACTGGAAAACCGCTGTTTTGACCGCGGGCCCATGGCTTGGCTGATTGCGTCTGCGGGCTGGCCGCTCAGACGGGCGAGCACCCGCCATTGTTCGGCGACATCGAGTTGTTCATAGCCAGGATGACGATGTCTCACGCGGCGCAGTATGTCTTGCTGCAAGGCCTGCAACAGGCTGTCCTGGCCACTGTGTCGCAACATGAAATCGGCGCTGGCGCGCAGGTGTTCCTGCAATTGGCGGCGAGCTTTGGCTTGCGGTTGCAACAGTGGCCCATGGCGCACGCCGAAGTGCCAGCAACCCAGGCCGATCAGGGCGGCCAAGGCGACCAACGCCTGGGGGAAATGGCGCAGCAGCAGTGTCAGCAGGCTGTCGTGCTCGGTATTGAACAGCAGGGTCACTCCGGTATCGGCGGTCAGGTACCAGAGCAGCCAGGCGTTGTCGTATTGATCGATGGCCGGGGTTTTCCACAGGTCGGCGTCGGTCACCACAATGATCGAGCCAAGCCCGTGGTTCAGTTGCATCATATGGGTTGCCTTGGCACTGTTGGCCCAGGCCTGGGCGAGGTTTTTCGGGTCTTCGAGATGGAACGTGGTATCGAAGCCGGCGTAGGCCGGTGCGTCTTCATCATCCAGATAGAGTTTGGTCAGTTGTGGGTAGGGATCATCCGGAGTGTCGGGCGGTGGGTCCTTGAGGTCTTTGCTCAGCGACTGTTGCAGTTGCACCCGATCCAGCAACAGGTCATTGCTTTGCCCGGTCTTTTCATCCCACAGCGACTGGGCAACGAACAGCAGGCGCCCGCCAGCTTGGGTCCAGGCCAGCACCTGATCGATCTGCCTGGGCGTCATGTTGTAGCGATCGCCTAGCAACAACAGGCTGTGATGCTGCGGCGCGAGGGTTGGCAGGATATCGAGGCTGTTGGCATGGCTGACATTCAGGCCCTGCTTGCGCAAGAAAAGCTCGGCGGCCAGGTACGGATTGGCCAGGGCTTCAGGCGCCGGGCCATGGTCGATTTCGGCCGGATAGGGCGTTGCCTTCAGGTACAGATAAATCATCAACACGGCCAGCAGGACAGCCGTCATCGTGCTGATGAATGGCCAGGCGCGCCGGTTCAATGGGGGATTCCCGAGTCAAATACGCCACGCCAGCCGTTACACAGTTCGCGCTGTACATGCGCGGGTGGCAATTGGTGCCCATAGGCCATGTTTTGCCAGTGCACGGTCAGGTCTTTGCTGAAGGCCAGCAGGGCCGGTTGCTGTAGTTTTTCGATGCGTTCAAGCACCTGGCCTTCGGTGTCGGCGGCTTTGAGTGGCATGTCGAAATCGTGCAAGAGGCGGCTGAGCAGGGCGCGATAGAGCAAGCCAAGCGCTGCACGCGGGTTGTTCTGCCAGAGGCTTTCGGCACTGGAGGCGATGTCGCAGGGCAGGGTCTCGCGGCTGAGGTCAAGGCCAAATACCTGAGGGGCAGGCGGGTGGGGGGCTTTTTTAGCGGGACGCGGTCGACGGCTGACGAATGCCTGCAACCCCTCACGGTAGTACCAGATCAAGCCCCCGATGGCGGTGATCACGGCTGCCCACAGCACAACTTCGATCAGCGTGGCCAACGCGCCGAAGTCGCGGTTATCAATCATCTGGAGCAGCGCCTTTAACCATTGGGGTGTGTGGTCTTCATTCGCGCCTTGGTCCGCGGCCTGGTTTTCGCCAAATCGATAGCGGGTGACGGTTTCCCTGTTCTTGAACGGAGGCTGGTCGAGGATGGCCTTGATGCTGTCCCTGGACCCCTGGCTGGTCAGTGGTTGCTGCAGCAAGCGCGGACTGTCGGGCGTCGCAAGCGCCGACTCGGACGCCATGGCGGTGGGGGTGATCGGCAGCAGCAAGGTCGCCGCCAGTAACAGGGCAAGGGTTGCTTCGCTCAAACGACGGGACAGGCTGCGAAACACCAGCTCGATATCCCAGGCTTCGAGCGCGGTGCGTCGGTTCAGGTACAGGCTGAAGCCTGCGGCCACGTAGACCGGTTCCCAAACCACCAGCACAAGGACGTAGAAACCATTGGACAGGTGCTCCAGCCAGCGCCAGTCCTGCGTTGCGGCGCTGACCAGCGACTGCCAGCTCCAGTCCAGGGCGACCTGTTGTGGCAGCAGCAGATAAAACAGCACCATCAAACCGATCCATAACGCGCCTTCCAGGTGCGCACCCATCACGGTCAGCCAACGTGCCGCGCTGGCGTCACGTTGCAACAACACTTGCAACCGCTGTTGGCGCGCATCACCGCTCAGGCCTTCGAGCTGTAACACGGGCAGCGTGAAGCTGCGACTCAGGCTCAGGCGTCGCCAGGTCAGGCTGGCCAGCAGTTGTGGCTTGAGCAACCGTGGCCACTGGTAAAGTGCCTGCTTGAGGGTGGGCGTGTCTGCAAAAATGGCTTTGGAAAGGATGTACAACGGCAAGCGTTCAAACGCCGGTTTCAGCCACCAGAAGATGAACACGGCCAAGGTCGGCGAATCCCACAGCAACCAGGTGAGCAGCGCGAAAACCGGCAAGGTGACAATCGCCCAACTGCTCATCAGCAGGCGCCGGTGGCGCTGGCTCAACAGCACGCCCAGGTCAATGGCTTCCCAGGTCGGTCTTGGGCGAATGACCACAGTGGTGTCACTCAGGCGCATGGTGCGTCCGTCCGGCGAATATCAAGTAAATCGCCACCAGCACCCAGAGGGCCGCACCGACCAGGTATTTGGTCAGGGGGGCCGGTGTCGTCATCGACGACCAGTAGGCTTCTATAAAGGCCGCAATCAGCAGAAACAACATGACGCCGCAAATCAGCAGAACACTCTTGCGGGCCGCCAGGCGCAAGGCTTCGGCGCGGGGCAGGCGGCCTGGTGCAATCAACGCCCAACCCAATTGCAGGCCGGCGGCACCCGCCAGGGCAATGGCCGTCAACTCAAAGGCACCGTGACCGACCACGAACGACCAGAAGCTTTGCCCGTAGCCGATATGCGTCAGGTGTCCGGCGACCGCGCCGATCATCAAGCCGTTGAAGAACAGGAAAAACGCGCTGCCCAGGCCGAACAGCAATCCGCTGGCGTAGGTCTGAAAGGCGATCCCGATGTTGTGCATGATGTAGTAGCCGAACATCGCCCAGTCTTCACTGGCCGCACGCTCCATGGAGCGTCCCAGGTGACCGGCATCGGGGTCGTACATGCTTTGCATGTCGCTGACCTGATCGGCCGGAATCAGGTTGTAGACCAGTTCCGGAAACAGATAAACCAGCCCTGCAATTGCGAACAGGCTGCCGAAAAACATCAGGCTGGCAGCGAGCACGAAGCGCCATTGTTCACGTACCAGCCGGGGGAAGCCCGCCAGGATGAAACCCAGTGCATGGGCTCCAAAATGGCTGCGATGTCGATACAGCTGCTGATGCCCACGCAACACTTGTTGCTGCAATGCGTCATTCAGGAAACTGCTGTAACCGCGCTCGCGGGCCAGCGCCAGGTGTTGGCAGATGCGCCGATAATCGGCCAGAAAATTGTCGGCCCCTTTGGCTTTGCTGTCCTGCTCCAGCTTGTCCAGCAGCAGGGAGAACTGCTCCCATTCAGCCATGTGCCGATGTTCGAAAAGGCTTTGTTTCATGTCGGACCCAACAAGCCGTGTGCAATGCCGTTGAGTTCGGCCACGGCGCAGGGAGCCGGAACCTGCAAGGGGCGCGCGAGGATCGAGGCCAGCTCATTGACCCTGGCATCGGACAGTCCGGCCTGACGTTCGGCAAAACCGAGGATGGCACGTTGCTCGGTCAGTGTCAGGGCAAAAGGAGGACGACGGGGTTGCGAGGGTGGGAGTTGGGGACGGGTAAGCGGCTGCTCGCGGTAGACCACCAGCGTGCCGGCGGCCAGGTCACCGAGGCGCTTGAAATTGGGGTGTTGCAGGCAACTGATAGCGCCGAGAAAGTAGCCAAACGGCAACATGTCGACAAATCGCAGCAGGTTGCGCAACAGTGACGTTGACCAGTCTATAGGCGTGCCATCGTCCTGAATGACCCGCAGGCCCATCCATTGTTTGCCCGGTGAGCGCCCCTGGTTGAAGACTTCGAACAGCACCATGTACCACCAGCTCACGCCGAAGAGCAGGATCGAACCCAGTCCCGCACCGAGTTTCCCGAGCATTGCCAGGGCGATGAACATCAGGCCCAGGATCAACCCGCGTATCGCCAGGTCGATGGAAAACGCCAGTGCGCGCACCATCAAGCCGGCCGGTCGCAGCGGCAAGTCTATGCCTTCGGGCGTTTCCACCTGATACCGCGTGTCCAGTGGTGGTGGCAGCGTTGCTTTCCGTGGCAGTGCTGTGGTGTCGAGCATGGGCAACCTGATGGTGTGGCCTGATCGGTTTGTCTCTTCACCGGATGCTAGCAGCCTCGCCGGAAAAAACGACATAACTATGTATTGCATATTACGTGGCCAGGGGTGATTCAATGGCACGATTGCTGGCCGGAGCGGGACGGGAACGCCTAGACTTCGCCAATCTTCAGTTCAGGAATAGCCCGTGACCTCCATCTTCTGGTACGACTACGAAACGACGGGTATCAATCCCCGTTGCGACCGCCCGCTGCAAATGGCGGGGTTGCGTACTGACTTCGAGCTCAATGAAATCGACGAGCCTGTCAATCTCTTTTGCCGGCCCAGCGACGATATCCTGCCGCATCCCGCGGCTTGCGCAATCACCGGCATCACGCCCGCCCAACTGGCCGAGGACGGGTTGAGCGAAGCCGACTTCATGACCCGGGTGCATGCCCAACTGGCGGCGCCGGGTACTTGCGGCGCCGGGTACAACACCTTGCGTTTCGACGATGAGATGACTCGCTACAGCCTGTACCGCAATTTTTTCGACCCCTATGCGCGGGAATGGCAGGGTGGTAACAGTCGCTGGGACCTGATCGATGTCGTTCGCGCAGCCTATGCGTTACGCCCCGATGGCCTTGTCTGGCCGACAGACGAAGAAGGGCGAGTGACACTCAAGCTCGAACGGCTGACCGCCGCTAACGGGATCGATCATGGCAGCGCCCACGAAGCGCTGTCGGACGTTCGCGCCACGATTGCCCTGGCGCGCCTGATCCGGGAAAAACAGCCAAAGTTGTATGACTGGTTGTTTCAGCTTCGCAGTAAGCAAAAGGTTCTGGACCAGGTGCGCTTGCTGCAACCGATGGTGCATGTTTCAGGGCGCTTTTCTGCTGCGCGCAACTATGTCGGCGTAGTGTTGCCCTTGGCCTGGCACCCACGCAATAAGAACGCACTGATTGTTTGCGACCTGCACCTCGACCCGCAGGGTTTGCTCGATCTCGATGCCGAAACCTTGCGCCAGCGTTTGTATACCCGCCGCGACGAGCTGGCAGAAGGTGAATTACCCGTACCGCTCAAGCTTATCCACATCAATAAATGCCCCGTGGTCGCGCCGTTATCGGTTCTTCGACCCGCAGATCAGCTGCGCTTGGGGATGGATGTTGCGCTCTATCAGCAACGTGCACTGCGGCTAAGTGACGCGCAGCAGGATTGGCAAGCTAAAGTTCTGGCGATTTATGCCCGGGAAGATTTTTCCTCGAGCGAGGATCCTGAGCAACAGTTATACGACGGATTTATCGGGGACCGTGATCGGCGTTTATGCGAGCAAGTCAGAACAGCCGACCCGCTGCAATTGGCGCAACAGCAATGGCCTTTCGATGATGAACGTTTACCGGAGCTATTGTTTCGATATCGAGCACGTAACTTTCCCGATACCTTGAATCTCGACGAGCAAGAACGCTGGCGAATATTCTGTCAGAAACGTCTATCAGTGCCTGAATGGGGCGCGCCAAATACCCTGGATAGTTTTACAGAGGCGGCAGCCCAGTTGGCCCTTACAGCTACATCGTTGCAGCAGGCGGTTCTCAATGATTGGCGGGAATATGTTCAGGGTCTTCGCAATCGTTTGAATCTTTGAAATCGAAAATGCCCCGGGGCTAAACTCCGGGCATAAAAAAACGCCAGCGTATGCTGGCGTTTTTTTGTCGCAATTGATCCGCGACAAGCGCGTGAGCTTAGCCCAGCAGGGTAGCCCAGCCTTCAACCACGTCACCGCCCCACTTGGCTTTCCACTCTTTCAGTGTTTTGTGGTTGCCACCTTTGGTCTCGATGACTTCGCCGTTGTGCGGGTTTTTGTATTGTTTAACTTTGCGAGCACGCTTGGTGCCAGTAGTTTTTACTGCACCGCCACGTGGCGCTTTGGTTTTGGCTTCTGGATCCAGCAGCGCGATGATGTCGCGCAGGGACTTGGAATATTCGCCCATCAGGGTGCGCAGTTTGCCTTCGAATTCCAGCTCGGTCTGCAGTTTGTCGTCTTGGGACAGATTCTTCAAACGGGCTTGCAGCTCTTTGATAGCTTCTTCGGTGGCGCGATATTCGTTGATCAAGGACATGATTACTACCTTATGTAGGGCGCTGGATGGCAGGTGACAGTGCGGCAATAATAGTCAGGCTGTTTCATCAAGTAAACATTAAACCTGAGTTTATTTAATTAAATTCCAGTGAGTTCAGCGCACATTGGAGGCGCACTTAAATAATGCGCCGCCTGTGCTACAGATATTTACAAATCAGTGCTGGTCGATGGCCAATTAGGGGCGTTCGCCTGGTGCTATGCGAACGTTGGCGCAGGCCGTTGGGGAAGGCGGCGTGTCATCAATACTGCAGTTTTGCTGCACAATCGCTAGAATGCCCGCCTTTGCGAAGTTCTGGAGTTTCCCCCTCATGCGCACTTTTCGGCTGGTGATTTCTTGCCCGGACCGCGTCGGCATCGTTGCCAAAGTCAGTAACTTTCTGGCGTCACATAACGGCTGGATCACTGAAGCGAGCCACCACTCGGACAATCTCAGTGGTTGGTTCTTCATGCGTCACGAAATTCGTGCCGACTCGCTGCCTTTCGGGATCGAAGCCTTGCGCGAAGCCTTTGCGCCGATTGCCGAAGAGTTCTCGATGGACTGGCGTATTACCGATACCGAGCAGAAGAAGCGCGTCGTGTTGATGGCCAGCCGCGAGTCTCACTGCCTCGCCGACTTGCTGCATCGCTGGCACAGCGATGAACTGGATTGTGAAATCGCCTGCGTGATTTCCAACCACGACGACCTGCGCAGCATGGTCGAATGGCACGGCATTCCCTACTACCACGTACCGGTTAATCCCCAGGACAAGGAGCCGGCATTTGCCGAGGTCTCGCGCCTGGTCAAGCAGCATGATGCCGAAGTGGTCGTATTGGCCCGCTACATGCAAATCCTGCCGCCTGAGCTGTGCCGTGAATATGCGCACAAGGTCATCAACATCCACCACAGCTTCCTGCCGTCGTTCGTCGGTGCCAAGCCGTACCACCAGGCTTCCCTGCGCGGGGTAAAGCTGATCGGCGCTACTTGCCACTATGTGACTGAAGAGCTGGACGCCGGCCCGATCATCGAGCAGGACGTGGTGCGTGTCAGCCACAGCGACAGCATCGAAGACATGGTGCGCTTCGGTCGAGATGTCGAGAAAATGGTGCTGGCCCGTGGCCTGCGTTACCACCTGGAAGACCGGGTACTGGTACACGGCAACAAAACCGTGGTGTTCTGACCGCTGCACGACAGGGTTGAAATTCGAAGGGCCTGGGCGTTCAATCGCACAGGCCCTTCGCCGTTTCTGCACCGAGGACATGAGCATGGCCGATCCACTGGATAAAGCCACCTGCAAGGCACCCGCCACCTTGGGTGAGGGTTGCTTGAGTCGGTACGACCCCGATGAACTGAGCCCTGAAGATGGCACGGAGTTTTCGGGGGCTGCCGAGTTGTGGGAGGCGTTGCAGCTAGAGCCTGGGCCTACGGATACACATTCTTCATGAGCTTCTTGAGCAATGGTCGGCCCAGCATCAGTAAAAACACCGGTCCACCCACCAGCAAATAAAAGTAATAGGTCACTGCCCGCCAGATCAGAATGGCGGCCGCCGCCGTGGATTTACCCACCATGGGCGCCAACAGTGCCGCTGACGTCAGTTCAGCCGCCCCCGCACCGCCTGGCAACAGGCTGAACTGCCCCGCACTCAATGAAACCATCTGGATCAGGAAGCTCCAGGCCCACTGCAAGTCCGCGCCGAGCCCGCGCAGCGCCAGGTACAACACGCTGTAACGCAAGATCCAATGCACGCACGTCAAGCCAAACACGGTGATCAATGTCTGCGGGGGTAACTTCAGGGTGTCGGTAAACGCCGCCAGGAAGTGCAGGAGTTTGCGTGCCCAACGCATGCGGGTCGAGGGCTCGACGTTGAGGCGTGCCAGCAGTCGGCCCCCCATACGGATTACCAGGCGGTGATAGCGCGCCACCACCACGCAACTGACCAGCCCACCCAACATCGACAGGGCACTGATGAGCAGCAACCACGCCATGTGCTGGCTGAGATGCTGGAACAGGGCGTAAATCAGAATGCCGGTCAATGCGCAGAGAAAAAACAATAGATCGCTCAATTGGTCCATGGCAAACACGGCGCTGCCCTTGGCCGGTCGCACGCCATTGCGCGCCAGCAAGGCCATGATGGTCAGTGGCCCGCCGCTGCCACCCGGCGTGGCGCAATAGGCAAATTCGGCGGCCATCACCACGCCAAGGCTCTTGACCGGGCTGACCTTGTCGCGCTGATCGCCCAGCAACAGGCGCAAACGCAGGGTATTGACCACCCAACACAGCAAGATCATGCCGAGCATGACCAGCAAACTGCTCAGTGGGAAGTCATTGAGCCGTGACCAGGTTTCGCTGCCGCCCAGGAGCCAGGGAATCAGTAACGCGGCGAGTAGACCGATGCACAGCAGGATCGAGCGGCTCATGCCGCACGCCCCATGCGCTGGCTCTGCAGGGCCAGCCAACGGGTCTTGGTCATGGGTACGCGGCCCTCATCGATCAGGCGCTTGAGGGTTTGCAGCCAGTATGTACGCGAGAACTCATGACGCATGTCCACCGGGTGCAGGCCCAGTCGTATTACCGGCGCCGTTCGCCAGCGCTGTTCGAGTTGCTGGCTGACCAGTTTCGATACGCCGCGCCGCCAGGCACTGCGCGCACTCCAAACCAGTCCGGGGGCATCGATTGCAGTGAAATCAGGCAGGCGAAACAGATGCCGGGCGTCACTGGTGTAATCCAGCGGTAATTGGCGCAAGGCCTGGCGCGTGCCTTCGCTCATCAACCAGGCGGGAGCGACGAAACCCTGGAGCGGCCAATCGTATCGCTGGAACATTTCAATGCCGGCGTGCAAGCGGTTGAGAGCGGCTTCGCGAGACAAACTGTAGAACTCGCCTTCGTGGGTGTAGATCCGGCGCATGAACCAGTCGCGGGGGTTGCTCGCCTTCGGCGCGTCATCGCAGTGAAAATAACCATGCAGCACCAGTTCATCGCCGCGCTCGAGCCGTGCGCCGAGCTGGCGACAAAATTGCGGTTGGGCTCGCAAGTCGAACTGTTTGTGGAAGTCCGGCACAACAAGCCAGGTGATCGGCACGCTGCCAAGCGCATCGACGGCGTCGATAAAGGGCTGGTAATCGGCCCAGGTCGGTGGCGCGACATCGTGCAGTACCAGCAGCAGGCTCGGGGCGCTCATAGGTTCAACCATTGGCCGCTCGCGGCCATTGGCTGCCGAGGACGGCGTGATAATGGCCGAGCAGGCTGTTGACCACCGCGTCCCAAGCGTAATACCGCTCGACATGGCGTCGGGCTTGCTGGCCGAGGGCTACGCTGCCCTGGCTGAACAGTTCGCGCACGGCGTTGGCCATGGCCAACGGATCGTTGGGGGCGCACAAGACGCCACATTGATCGGTGATGATTTCCTCAAAGGCGCCCGCAGCCACCGCCACCACGGGGATACCGCAGGCCATGGCTTCGAGGGTCACCAGGCCAAAGGTTTCCTGATCACCGGCATGCAGCAACGCGTCGGCACTGGCCATCAGGCGGGCGACTTGGGTGGCAGGGCGGAACCCGTCGATGACCGTGACGTTTCCCGGCACAGAGGTCGGCATCGACGAACCGACCAGCAGCAAGTGATAGCGTCGGCCCAGGCGCTTCATGCATTCGAGCAGCACCGGCAGGTTTTTCTCCTTGGAACCGCGCCCCGCGAAGATCAATAGATGAGTGTTTTCGTCCAGGCCCAGCTCGGCCCGAAGGTCGCTGTCCCGTGCATCGGGATGAAACACCTGGAGATCGACCCCCAGGGGCTGCACGAACACGTTCTTCACGCCAAGGCCGGTCAGTTTATCGGCCATGACCCTGCTCGGTGCCAGTACCCGGTCGAAGTTTCCGTAGAGCTTGCTGACATAGGCCTCGACGTTTGGCGTGACCCAATTGCCCATTCGATTGCGGGCCAGCAGTGGCAGGTCGGAGTGATAAAAGCCGATGACGGGCACATCCAGTTGGCGACGGGCGTCCAGGGCCGCCCAGGCGGTGAGGTAGGGGTCGCCGACTTCAATCAACTCGGGCTGCAGATCCTGCAGGACGTTGCGCCAGGGCGCGAGACGCAGAGGGAAGCGATAACCTTTGCCGAAAGGCAGGGCGGGAGCCGGAACCGTATAAATGCCATCCTGTTCGCTGAGAACGGCCCCCGGTATCAACACGCTGTGGCGGATACCGGGCCTGGTGCACAGGCGATGATGCTTGGCATCCAGATAAGTGCGTACGCCACCGCTGGCAGGGGCGTAGAACATGGTTATGTCAGCGATATGCACGATGAACATTCCTCCGGTCCGTTGTTCTCCTTGGTTGACCTTAATGAAGAATAGATGTTCGGTCAGGATTTGGCGGGGATGGGGAGGGGAGGGTGTATGGAGGGATTGGTGTCAGGGTATTTCTCTTCGCGGGCGAGCCGGATCGCCGCCCGCGAAGAGGCCAGTCAAAACGCTAGATGCGGAAGCTGCCCACTAGCTGCTTCAATCGCGCGGCCTGCTGCTCAAGGTCCGTACATGCACGCAACGTTGACTGCAGGTTTTCTACACCTTCCTGGTTCAGGGTGTTGATTTCGGTGATGTCGACATTGATCGACTCGACCACGGCAGTCTGTTCCTCAGTGGCGGTTGCCACCGACTGGTTCATGCCGTCGATTTCACCGATGCGTTGCGTCACGCTGCTCAGGCGCTCGCCGGCCAGGTTGGCAATTTCCACGCTGTCCTGACTGTGGCGCTGACTGTCGCTCATCGTGCTAACCGACTCGCGGGCGCCGACTTGCAGCTCTTCGATCATGGTCTGAACCTGCTGCGCCGATTCCTGGGTGCGATGCGCCAGGTTTCGCACTTCATCGGCCACCACGGCAAATCCACGCCCGGCTTCACCGGCCCGTGCCGCTTCAATGGCGGCGTTGAGCGCCAGCAGGTTGGTTTGCTGGGAAATGCTGGTGATGACCTCAAGAATCTGACCAATGTTCACGGTTTTGCTGTTGAGCGATTCGATGTTGCTGCTCGAGGCGCTGAGCATGTTCGACAGTTGGTTCATGGCGGCAATGCTGCGGTCCACCACTTGCTGGCCGTCTTCGGCCAGGTTGCGGGCATCGCTGGCCTGGCTCGACGCTTGCGCGGCATTGCGGGCGATTTCCTGGGCGGCGGCACCGAGCTGGTTGATCGCCGCTGCCACACTGTTGGTGCGCGACGCCTGCTGGTCGGAGTTGTACATCGACGAGTTCGAGGCGGCGACCACACGTAATGCCACTTCATTAACCTGGCCCGTGGCCGAGGACACTTCGCGGATCGATCCGTGGATACGTTCCACGAAGCGGTTGAACGCGGTGCCGAGGTTACCGAACTCGTCGTTGTTCTGGATCACCAGGCGTTTGGTCAGGTCGCCTTCGCCGTCGGCGATGTCGGCCATGGCCCGGGTCATCACGTGCAGCGGCTGAATCAACAGGCGGATCAGCATGCCCAGCAGGGCGATGATGATGGCGACGGCGATCACCGTGGCAATCACCGCTGAGGTGCGGAATTCGCTGAGCATCGAGAAGGCCTTGTCCTTGTCCACCGACAGGCCGATGTACCAATTGACCGACGGCAGGCCCTTGATCGGGGTAAAGGTGACGATGCGGGTCTTGCCGTCGACCACGATTTCACTGAAGTCGCGGCTGATGCGCGGGGTATTTTGCGGGTATGCCTCGCCCAGGGACTTCATGACCAGGGCTTTGTCCGGGTGGACCAGGATCTTGCCGTCGGCGCTGACCAGAAATGCGTAGCCCATGCCGTCGAAATCCCGGGCGCTGAGGGTATCGATCAAGGTTTGCAGGCTGAGGTCGCCGCCCACTACGCCCACGCCTTGCCCGGCTTTCGTCGAGGCCATGGCCAGGGAAATGATCGTTTGTCCGGTCGCCGCATCGACATAGGGTTCGGTCAGGGTCGGCGTGCTGCTGTTTTGCGCACCCTTGTACCAAGGGCGAACCCTGGGGTCGAAACCGTCCGGCATCTTCGCATCCGGACGGATGGTGAAGTGCCCGGTAGCGTCGCCCAGGTAGGACGCCATGAACGTCGACGTCAGAGCTTTCTGTTCCAGCAGGGCGGCGACGTTGGCTTGTTCCGGGTTGATGGCAATGTTTTGCGAGAGGTTCTCGATCAGCAGGATACGGCCGGTCAGCCAGGTCTGGATATTGCTGGCGGTGACGTCGCCCATCTCGTTGAGATAGTTGTCCAGGTCTTCGCGGATGGCATTGCGCTGTAAATAATCGTTATACAGGGTGAATGAGGCGAAAGTCGCAATGACGATAAGGGCGGCGGCAAGCAGGATTTTGTGGCTGAAGCGTAGATTTTTGTTCATGGCTTGGGGTTCCGCTAAGGTCTTAATGCCCAGCGCGTGCTTTTATAAAGGAACGCACGATGGGCAATGTTGAAAGCAAGTGATATTTCCGTCGCTCCTTAAGGGAAATGTCCGACAGATTTGTGTCTGTCTGCTTTGTCGATATTTCTATCGGCCGTGTAGGACCAAAGATTAACCATGGGTGACCAAATGCCTGATTCATTGCAACTTGTTATCGGCGCCGATCTTGCGGGGCAGCCGATCGCCCAGGCCATGCGCCTGGCGAACCGCCACGGATTGATCGCAGGCGCTACCGGGACCGGCAAGACCGTCACGTTGCAACGTCTGGCCGAAGCCTTCAGCGATGCCGGCGTGGCGGTCTTTGCCGCCGACATTAAGGGTGACCTGTGCGGCCTGGGTGCTGCCGGCAACCCCCAGGGCAAGATCGCCGAGCGCATTGCCGGCATGCCCTGGCTGAGCCACAAGCCTGCGGCCTATCCGGTGACCTTGTGGGACATTCACGGTCAGTCCGGTCATCCTTTGCGCACGACATTGAGTGAAATGGGGCCGTTACTCCTCGGCAGCCTGCTGGAATTGACCGACAGCCAGCAGTCGGCGCTGTATGCCGCGTTCAAGGTGGCCGACCGCGAAGGCTTGTTGTTGCTGGATTTGAAGGATCTCAAGGCGCTGCTCAATCACCTCAAGGACCACCCCGAACTGCTGGGGGATGACGCTGCGCTGATGACCACCGGCTCCAGCCAGGCCCTGCTACGACGCCTGGCAACCCTGGAACAGCAGGGCGCTGAGGCGCTGTTTGGTGAGCCGGCGCTGCAACTGGAGGATATTCTGCAACCGACCGCCGATGGCCGCGGGCGCATCCACCTGCTCGATGCCAGTCGTCTGGTGCATGAAGCCCCCAAGGTCTACGCAACGTTCCTGCTGTGGCTGCTGGCCGAACTGTTCGAGCAACTGCCAGAACGTGGCGACGCGGACAAACCGTTGCTGGCGCTGTTTTTCGACGAGGCACATTTGTTGTTCGCTGGCACGCCCAAGGCGCTGCAGGATCGACTGGAGCAAGTGGTGCGGCTGATTCGATCCAAAGGGGTGGGGGTGTATTTCGTCACCCAGTCACCGGGCGATTTGCCCGATGACGTGTTGGCCCAGTTGGGCCTGCGCATCCAGCACGGCTTGCGCGCGTTCACCGCCAAGGAGCAGAAATCACTGCGAGCGGTGGCCGATGGCTTCCGACCGAACCCGGCGTTCGACGCCCTGTCGGTGCTGACCGAGCTGGGCATCGGCGAGGCACTGGTGGGCACCTTGCAGGACAAGGGCACGCCGGAAATGGTCCAGCGCGTGCTGGTGGCTCCACCGCAATCACGCATCGGGCCGCTGACGGAAACGGAGCGCACGCTGCTGATAGCCGGTTCGCCGTGCAAGGGGCGGTATGACAAGCCGATCGATCGTGAATCAGCCTATGAAATACTGATGGGGCGCAAGGGGCTGGCCCCCGAACCTGAGGCTGCGCCGGCAAAACCGGCGGCGCAGGAGCCGAGTTTCACCGAGCAAGCCGGAGAGTTTCTCGGCACGGCCGCAGGGCAGGCATTGAAATCAGCGATGCGACAGGCGGCTAATCAGCTGGGACGGCAATTGGTGCGCGGGTTGATGGGGTCATTGTTGGGCGGCAGCAAACGCCGCTAACTGTGGGAGCGAGCCTGCTCGCGAATCCGATGTTACATTCAACATTTATGTTGACTGAAGCACCGCTTTCGCGAGCAGGCTCGCTCCCACAGGGGTTTTATGTCATGCCTTGGACTTGGCGTGCGCCGCCAAGCGCTCCAGCGCCGCCCGCAGATTCGGATCGCTGATGCCGTCGGCCGTGGCCTGGATGGTCGCGGCCGCATCATTGGATAAATCCATGGTATGCCCGGTCGCCCCTTGTTGTACGGTAGGCGGCTGGACCTTGAACAGGATTCGCGTGAGGCTGGCGAACTCATCGAACATCTGCAGTTGCCGCTGCAGGCGTTTTTGCTGGTAGCGCAGGCGGGTGGCCCAATGACCATCGGTGACAATGAGCAACAAGCTGCCTTCGCGCCAGGACGCCACGTGGCAATGCGCGCGTGCGGCGGGTTGCAGCTGGCTCTCGAGCAAGCGTTGCAAATGACCCAGGCGTTGAGCATGGCCTAGAATGGCCTTGAGTGGCTTGGCTTCGCGAAGCAGGACGGCGGGTGCTCTGGCCGTAAGAGGGCGAAATGCCATGATCAGACACCTGAAGTAACAGAGCCGCCATGGTAGCAGAAAGCACCGGATGCGCCCGACCCATTGCTTTGCGCGCGCTTTACCCATTAAATCAACCAGTAACTTCTGCCGTGAATGGCTTGAAGTTCAGCGATTTGCCCTTATTTTAAATGAGCCCCGTCACAACGCTGTGCCAGCATCGTGGAGTAACGCCACTTTCCTCACCACCGTTTCCGGGTAGAATGCTCGTTCGCATGCGGCCATGAGGGCTGCTCGGGCGACTCACGGGGCCGCCCTCCATCCCTTTAGTGTGGAAGATCCTGCCGATATGTTTGCGCCTTTGTTAAAAAAACTTTTTGGAAGCAAGAACGAGCGTGAAGTCAAACGCATGCTCAAGACGGTGCAACTCGTCAATGCCTTCGAAGAGCGAATGGTGGCCCTTTCGGACGATCAATTGCGTGCCAAGACAGACGAGTTCAAGGCCCGCTTCGCCAAAGGGGAAACCCTCGACCAGCTTCTGCCGGAAGCCTTCGCGGTTGCCCGTGAAGCCGGCAAGCGCGTCATGGGGATGCGTCACTTCGATGTCCAGCTGATCGGTGGCATGACCTTGCATGAAGGCAAGATCGCCGAGATGCGTACCGGTGAAGGCAAGACCCTGGTGGCAACGCTGGGTGTTTACCTCAACGCATTGTCCGGCAAGGGCGTGCACGTTGTGACGGTGAACGACTACCTGGCCCGTCGTGACGCCAACTGGATGCGCCCGCTCTACGAATTCCTCGGATTGACGGTCGGCGTGGTCACGCCATTCCAGCCGCCGGAAGAGAAGCGCCTGGCCTATGCCGCCGACATCACCTATGGCACCAACAACGAGTTCGGTTTCGATTACCTGCGCGACAACATGGCGTTCAGCATGGAAGAAAAATTCCAGCGCGAACTCAATTTTGCCGTAATCGACGAAGTCGACTCCATCCTCATCGACGAAGCCCGCACCCCGCTGATCATTTCCGGTCAGGCCGAGGACAGCTCCAAGCTGTATATCGAGATCAACAAACTGATCCCGCAGTTGGAGCTGCACGTCGAAGAAGTCGAAGGCGAAGTTACCAATGCCGGTCACTACACCGTTGACGAGAAGACCCGCCAGGTCGAGCTCAACGAAGCCGGTCACCAGTTCGTCGAAGACGCGCTCACCCGCCTTGGCCTGCTGGCGGAAGGCGAGAGCCTGTATTCGGCGCACAACCTGGCCCTGCTGACCCACGTTTATGCCGGTCTGCGTGCGCACAAACTGTTCCATCGCAACGTTGAATACATCGTGCAGGACGGCCAGGTCGTACTGGTTGACGAACACACCGGTCGCACCATGCCCGGTCGCCGTCTGTCCGAAGGCCTGCACCAGGCCATCGAAGCCAAGGAAAACCTGAACATCCAGGCCGAAAGCCAGACGCTGGCCTCGACCACCTTCCAGAACTACTTCCGTCTGTACAACAAACTGTCCGGCATGACCGGTACGGCCGACACCGAAGCGTTCGAGTTCCATCAGATCTATGGCTTGCAGGTCATCGTCATTCCGACGAACAAGCCGCTGGCCCGTAAAGACTACAACGACCTGGTGTTCCTGACCGCCGACGAGAAATATGCGGCAATCGTCACGGACATCAAGGAAAGCATGGCCGCGGGCCGTCCGGTGCTGGTGGGTACTGCGACCATCGAAACCTCCGAGCGCATGTCCGACCTGCTCAACAAGGAAGGCATCGAGCACAAGGTCCTGAACGCCAAGTTCCACGAAAAAGAAGCCGAGATCATCGCCCAGGCCGGTCGCCCGGGTGCACTGACCATCGCCACCAACATGGCCGGTCGCGGTACCGACATCCTGTTGGGCGGCAACTGGGAAGTGGAAGTGGCCTCGCTGGAAAATCCGACCCCTGAGCAGATTGCCCAGATCAAGGCGGACTGGCAGAAACGTCACCAGCAAGTGCTCGAGTCGGGTGGTTTGCAGGTGATCGCGTCCGAGCGTCACGAATCGCGCCGTATCGACAACCAATTGCGTGGTCGTGCCGGTCGTCAGGGTGACGCCGGTTCCAGTCGTTTCTACCTGTCGCTGGAAGACAGCCTGATGCGCATCTTCGCCTCTGATCGGGTGAAGAACTTCATGAAGGCCCTGGGCATGCAGCCTGGCGAAGCGATTGAGCACCGCATGGTGACCAACGCCATCGAAAAGGCCCAGCGCAAGGTTGAAGGTCGCAACTTCGATATTCGCAAGCAACTGCTGGAGTTCGACGACGTCAACAACGAACAGCGTAAAGTGATCTATCACATGCGTAACACGTTGCTGGCTGCCGACAACATCGGTGAAACCATTGCCGACTTCCGCCAGGACGTACTCAACGCTACCGTCAGCGCGCACATTCCACCGCAATCGCTGCCAGAGCAGTGGGACGTGGCGGGTCTGGAAGCGGCCCTGGAAAGCGATTTCGGTGTGAAGCTGCCGATCCAGCAGTGGCTCGACGAAGACGATCACCTGTACGAGGAAACCCTGCGCGAGAAGCTGATGCAGGAGCTGATCGCCGCGTACAACGAGAAAGAAGACCAGGCGGGCGCGGAAGCGCTGCGCACCTTCGAGAAGCAAATCGTCCTGCGCGTGCTGGATGACCTGTGGAAAGACCACCTGTCGACCATGGATCACCTGCGTCACGGCATCCACTTGCGCGGTTATGCGCAGAAGAACCCGAAGCAAGAGTACAAGCGCGAGTCGTTCACGCTGTTCTCCGAACTGCTGGATTCGATCAAGCGCGACTCGATCCGTGTGTTGTCACACGTTCAGGTGCGTCGCGAAGATCCGGCCGAGGAAGAGGCGCGCCTGCGCCAGGAAGCCGAGGCGCTGGCGGCGCGCATGCAGTTCCTGCATGAAGAGGCCCCGAGCCTGGAGCAGCCGGAGCAGTTGGGTGAAGAGGTCGATGTGGCCCTTGCCACCGCCCCGGTTCGCAACGAGCAGAAGCTGGGCCGTAACGAACTGTGCTACTGCGGTTCGGGCAAGAAGTTCAAGCATTGCCACGGGCAGATCCAGTAACCCCCGTTTCATACGCTGAAATACCCGCGCCGCGACCGGCTCATGCCGTCGCGGCGTTTTGCCATTTTTACCATCGCTTTTGCTGAAGCGGTGCAGACATCATCTATAAAGGAGC
Source organism: Pseudomonas sp. V98_8 (assembly GCF_029967975.1). Classification (NCBI taxonomy): domain Bacteria; kingdom Pseudomonadati; phylum Pseudomonadota; class Gammaproteobacteria; order Pseudomonadales; family Pseudomonadaceae; genus Pseudomonas; species Pseudomonas sp. V98_8. The sequence continues at coordinate 31,461 of NZ_JASCAE010000056.1, read as the reverse complement.
GCATTCATGGCTGTTGGTCTTGGTCCTTTGCCAACGTTGCACCCGGTTGCCGGTTTTGAACTCGGTATCGCCTCGGCCGGTATCAAGCGCCCGGGGCGCAAGGATGTGGTGGTCATGCGTTGTGCCGAAGGCTCGACAGTGGCGGGTGTATTCACCTTGAACGCCTTTTGCGCCGCCCCGGTGATCCTGGCCAAGCAGCGCGTGCAAGGTCCGGTGCGTTACCTGCTGACCAATACTGGCAATGCCAACGCCGGTACCGGTGAGCCGGGCCTGGCCGCGGCCGAGCGCACCTGCGCCAAGCTGGCAGAGTTGACCGGCGTAGACGCCAGCCTGGTGCTGCCGTATTCCACTGGTGTGATCGGCGAGCCGCTGCCGGTCGAGAAAATCGAGGGGGCACTGCAAGCCGCCCTCGACGATCTGTCGGAGAACAACTGGGAAGCTGCCGCCACTGGCATCATGACCACCGATACCCTGCCCAAGGGTGCCAGCCGCCAGTTCCAGCACGACGGCGTGACCATCACCGTCACCGGTATCAGCAAGGGCGCGGGCATGATTCGCCCGAACATGGCGACCATGCTCGGCTATATCGCCACCGACGCCAAGGTTGCTCGTGACGTGCTGCAAAACCTGATGCTGGACGGCGCCAACAAGTCGTTCAACCGCATCACCATCGACGGCGACACCTCGACCAACGACTGCTGCATGCTGATCGCCACCGGTCAGGCGGCGTTGCCGGAAATCACCCGTGCCGAAGGCGAGCTGTTCGCCAAGCTCAAGCAGGCGGTATTTGAGGTGTGCATGGAAGTGGCCCAGGCGATCGTTCGCGACGGCGAAGGCGCGACCAAATTCGTTACCGTTGAAGTCAATGGCGGCGGCACTCACCAGGAATGCCTGGACGTTGGCTACACCGTGGCCCACTCGCCATTGATCAAGACGGCGCTGTTCGCTTCCGACCCGAACTGGGGCCGCATCCTCGCGGCTGTTGGTCGTGCCGGCGTGCCGAACCTGGACGTGAGCAAGATTGATGTGTTCCTCGGTGAAGTGTGCATCGCCAGCCGTGGCGCCCGCGCTGCGACCTACACCGAAGCCCAGGGCGCAGCGGTGATGCAGCAGGAAGAAATCACTATTCGTATCGAATTGGGTCGTGGTGATTGCAGCGAAACCATCTGGACCACCGACCTGTCCCACGAGTACGTGAAGATCAACGCCGAGTACCGTACGTAACGGTGCAAAACCTGTAGGAGCCGGCTTGCTGGCGAAGGCATCCTCTGCGGTGATAGATGTGTCGAGGCCGCTACCGTTTTTGCTGGCAAGCCAGCTCCTACAGGACTCCTTTATGCTTGAGGACTCTTGAACATGAGCCTGCACCTGATCATCGGCGACAAACTGCTTTCCTCCTGGTCCCTGCGTGGCGCCCTGGCCCTCGATCTGACCGGCGCCTCCTACACCGAAGAACTGATCAAGCTGAACCAGCCGGACACCCGTGAGCGTCTGCTCAAGCATTCGCCCACCGGCAAAGTCCCGTTGCTCAAGACCGCGCACGGCACCATCGCCGACTCCCTGGCGATTGCCGAATACCTGGCGGAACAGTTCCCCGACGCGGGCCTGTGGCCCAAAGATACCGCCGCCCGTGCCCAGGCGCGTTCGGCGTGCGCGCAAATGCACAGCGGGTTCTTCGCCATGCGCGGCAACATGCCATTCGACCTGAGTCATGACGCGCCGCTGTCGCCGGTTCCGGCGGATGTGCAGGCAGACATCGAGCGCATGTCGGCGTTGTGGGCTGAATGCCGTTCTGTCGCGACCGAGCCTGGGCCCTACCTGTTCGGTCGCATAAGCCTGGCCGACGTGTTTTTTGCACCGATTGCCGTGCGCCTGCGTACCTATCAGGTCAAGCTGTCGGCAGTCGACGAAGCTTATGTTGAAACCCTCTACCAATGGCCAGCGTTCAAGGCTTGGCAGAAGGCCGGCCTGGAGGAGATCAAGTGGTGAAACGAGTACACGTAGCAGCCGCCGTTATCCGTGATGGCAGCGGCAAGATCCTCATCGCCCGTCGTGCCGATACTCAGCACCAGGGCGGCCTGTGGGAATTTCCCGGCGGCAAGGTCGAGGCCGACGAGTCGGTCGAAAGCGCCTTGGCCCGTGAGCTGCAGGAAGAGCTGGGTATCGTGGTCGGCGCGGCGCGCCCGCTGATCAAGGTCCGTCACGATTACCCGGACAAACAGGTGTTGCTGGATGTCTGGGAAGTCTCGGCGTTCACCGGTGAGCCTCACGGCGCCGAAGGTCAGCCACTGGCCTGGGTGACGGCGCGTGACCTGTCGGGTTACGAGTTTCCTGAGGCCAACCGTCCAATCGTGGCGGCCGCGCGCTTGCCCGAGCAATACCTGATCACGCCTGAAGACCTGGAAACCCCGGCCCTGTTGCGAGGGATCCAGAAAGCCATCGCAGGCGGCATCAAGTTGATCCAGTTGCGCGCCCCCAACGGTTACGACCCCAAGTACCGCGATCTGGCTGTGGACGCCGTCGGGCTGTGTGCCGGCAAGGCGCAGCTGATGATCAAGGGGCCGTTCGAGTGGCTGGGAGATTTCCCCTCCGCGGGCTGGCACATCACCTCGGCCCAACTGCGCAAGTACGCGGCCGCGGGTCGGCCGCTGCCGGCATCGCGCTGGTTAGCGGCGTCCTGCCATAACGCTGAAGAGCTGGCGCTGGCCGAGGAGATGGGTGTGGATTTCGTGACCCTGTCGCCGGTGCAGCCGACCTTGACGCATCCGGACGCTCTACCGCTTGGCTGGGAGCAGGCTTCGAGCTTGATCGAGGGTTTCAGCAGGCCGGTGTTTCTGCTGGGTGGGGTTGGCCCGGCGGAAGTCGAGAAAGCTTGGGCGGCAGGTGCGCAGGGCGTGGCGGGGATTCGGGCGTTCTGGCCTGAGACTTGATTCTCTGGTGTAGCCATTGACCCCTTCGCGAGCAGGCTCGCTCCCACAGTTGACCGCGTACTCGGTCAACTGTGGGAGCGGGCTTGCTCGCGAAGGCGGTTTGGCAGGCGCAGCTTAAACTTCAGGTTTCACCGCCGGCTGCCACAAAATCTCGGCAACCCCCTGACGCCGGGCAATCAATCTTGCCACCACAAACAACAAATCCGACAGCCGATTGATATAAGCCAATCCCACCCCGCCCAAAGGCTCAACAGCATTCAAATGCTGGCAGCGGCGCTCGGCACTGCGAGCCAGGCTTCTGCACACATGCGCCTGGGCGATCAGCATCGACCCGCCCGGCAGAATGAAATTCTCCAGCGGCCCAAGCTCTTCATTCCATACATCGATTGCCGCTTCCAGTCGTTCGATTTCCGCGGCGTTCAGCGCCTGATACTCCGGCATGGCCAGTTCACCGCCGAGGTCAAACAACCGGTGCTGGCAGGGCGCCAATACCTCGATCACTTCCTTCAAGCCCGGATGCAGGGCAACTTCTGCCGCCAGTCCAGCCAGTAACACTCCGACCTGACTGTTGAGCGTATCCACCTCGCCAATAGCCTCGATCCGTGGGTGGTCCTTGGGCACACGGCGACCGTCGCCCAGGCCGGTTTCGCCTTTGTCGCCGGTGCGGGTGTAAATCTTCGACAAGCGAAAGCCCATGGTTACCTCGTTAACTGGTTGAGTTCTTGAGAGACGAGCGGGGTGCTCGCCAATGGCAGGCGCAGGGTAAAGCAGGTGCCCTGGCCTTGGGTCGATTGCACTTCCATCTGGCCCTTGTGGTTGTTGGTGATGATGAAATACGAGACCGACAGGCCAAGGCCGGTACCCTGACCGATTTCCTTGGTGGTGAAAAACGGTTCGAAGATGCGCTTGCGCACGCTTTCGCTCATGCCGATGCCGTTGTCTTCGACCTGGATCTCTGCCCACGGCGGATTCAGCTTGGTGCGCAGGATGATGCGCCCTGGTTCGCTGTCGTCTTCACGTTGGTGAATGGCTTGAGCGGCGTTTTTCAGCAGGTTGAGCAGCACCTGTTCCAGCTCGTTGGCGGTACCGGGCACTGGCCCCAGCGCCGGGTCGAACTGGCGAATGATCGCCTGGCCCTTGAAGTCGAAACCAATTGCCAGGTCGAAGTCGTTTCCGGCGATTTCCACCGCCTGGTCGATCAGCGCTGGCAGATCGCACGGGGCCATTTGGCGGGTACTGCGCCGACTGAAGCTGAGCATGTGCGTGACGATCTTAGCCGCCCGGGCGCCGGCCTGCTGGATGCCGTCGAGCAGTTGTGGCACTTCGCGTGCTTGCAGGTACTGGTTGACGGTCGACAGCTCGACACCGATCTGCTCGGCCTGTTCCAGGTTCTTGGGCAGTTCAGGGGACAGCCGGCGGCGGATATTCTGCACGTTGTGCAGGATCGCACCGAGCGGGTTGTTGATTTCGTGGGCCATGCCGGCGGCGAGGCCACCGACGGAGAGCATTTTCTCTGACTGCACCATCATTTCTTCAAGGGACAGGCGCTGGGTAATGTCGTCGATGCGGATCACCACGCCACGTCCGGCACCGCCCATCAACGGATAGAAGGTCAGGGCGTAGTGGCGGGGTTCATCGTCCTTGACCCAGGTCACGCGCTCGATCTTGGCCACCGTGTGCTGCTCGACGGTTTGCTTGAGCTGCGGCAGGAAGGGCTTGAGCGGTTCGAAGGCGAGGAAGATCGGCTGGTTCAAGGCTTCGTCCAGGCGTGTACCGGACAGGGCGCTGGCTTCCTGGTTCCACTGCGTTACGTAAAGCTGTTCGTCGAGGGCGATCAGCGCCGATGGCATGGAGTCGATGATGCTGTTGAGGTAATTCTGGAAACCCGTGAGTTTTTTCTCGATCTTGCTCCGTACCTGGACTTCGAGTTCCAGCTTGCGATTGGTGTGGCGGGTTTCTTCGGCCAGTCCCTGGGCCTGGTCATACGCGGCCTGAGAGTCATCACGGGCACGCTTGAGTTGCTGTTCCCGGGCCTCGATTCGCGAGAGCATGGTGTTGAACGCCTCGGCCAGGCTGCCGATTTCATCGTGATTGCCCCGGGAGGCGCGCAGGGCATAGTTCTCTTCCCGGGTCACTTGGCGGGAGAGCTCCTCCAACTGATGAATCGGCCGGGTAATCAGGCGTTTGATCTGTCGCGCGATGACCAGCCACAGCAGCACACTGAAAATCAGGATCCCCAGGCTGGCGGTCAGGGTCCCGGTATAGAACGCCATCGGCAGCTCGCTACTGGCCACCAGCAGCAGGTGGCCGGGTGCGGTGCCGGGGCGGGGCAGGGTGATGACCTGGTTACTGCGAAACTCGGTGACTTGCCAGGATTCGATGTTGCGGTAATGCTTGGGCAGGCTCAGGTGATCGCCATGTTGCAATTGCGCCAGGCGCTCGCCCTTGCCGTCATACAGGGCTGCAGCGCGCAATGGTGAATAGCTGTCGAGCTCATCGAGCAGGCGTTGGGCGCTTTGCGGTGATTGCAGTGCCTCAGACACCAGGCTCGGGTTGGAGACCAGTCGGCCGATGGTCTGCAGGGCCTGGGGCGCCATGCTTTCCTGGGAAATGTAGTAAGCGGCGCTGATAAAGGTCAGGTTCGCAACCAGCAGTACAGTGGTCAACAGCACCAGCAGGGCGGCCAGCAGTTTCTGGCCGACAGGGAGGTTTTCAAGACGCTGGCGCAATGGCATCAGGTTTATCGCTGCAAGGGAACAAGTGGCCAGCGTAGCCGCTGCTCAGTCGCTGGGCAATCCAAGGCTGAGCAGGCGCGCGATCAACTTGGACTCCAGTTGATTGAGGTGTGGCAAGTTCAGTTGATGCCGCGCCGCGACTTTACAGGCATGGCCCAGCAGGTAGCTGATTTCGGTGCGGCGCCGGTTGCTGACGTCCTGGTACATCGAGGAGTAGTTGGCAGCGGTCGCGTGGATCACCCGTTCAACCTCCTGTTGCAGGTTTTCGGCGGCTGCTGGCTGGCCGCACCGCTCAAGCAGCTCGATGAGTTCACCGCACAGGGTGGCGACCTCACAGTGGTGCTCCTGCAACCCCCCGTTGCGACAATCGTGCAGCACCGTCAACGGATTGATCGCGCAGTTGAGCGCCAGTTTGCGCCACAACCGGGTGAGAATCTCGGTGCTCCACTCATGGGGAATGCCCGCGGTGTCGAGGTCGTCCAGCCAGATCGGGGCGACGGGATGGCCGGCATCCCCCAGCCAGGTAAACCCGTGCCCGGCAAAGACTACACGCCAGTCACCGTCGCGAAAGGCGCCTTCAGTGCTTGACGCATAAATGCAGCGCGCCTGGGGGACTTGCGCCGCCACGGCGTCCTGGCTGCCCAGGCCGTTCTGCAGCAGGATCAGCTCGGCGCCGGGCGCCAGTCGGGGTGCCAGCTGTGCCACGGCCAGCTCCGCATCGTAGGCTTTGCAGGCGACCAGTAGTCGATTAATCGGCGCGAGGCTGTCGGCCGTTTCGGCACTTACCGGGTATAGCTGTGCCTGGCCATGTTCGACCAGCGTCAACCCGCCTGCCGCCTCGTACGCCCGCAGCCGGGCTGCGTCACGCAGTATCAGGCGCACCGGCACTGCCGCCCGGGCCAGGCGAGTGGCCCACAACGTGCCGAGGCTACCGGCGCCTAGAACATGCCAGGTGGTGGACATCAGCTTTTTGCTCTGTTTGAGGCGCGCATGGGTGGCTCGCAGTGAATGATCGGAAAGACCCGTTATAATCAGCGCGGATTTTAACCGCAAGCCAGGCGTGCTCCATCTTGATCGAGCGCGCCCTATTTATTGGAGAGATTACATGCCGTCGTTCGACGTGGTATCCGAACTGGACAAACACGAAGTCACCAACGCGGTCGAGAACGCCGTCAAGGAACTCGATCGTCGCTATGACCTGAAAGGCAAAGGCAGCTTCGAGTTCAAGGAAAAGGACCTGACCGTCAACCTGACCGCTGAAGCGGATTTCCAGCTCGAGGCGATGATTGAGATCCTCAAGCTGGCCCTGGTCAAGCGCAAGATCGATGTGCAGTGCCTTGAGGTCAAGGATGCGTTTGCATCGGGCAAGCTGATGAAACAGGAAGCTGTGCTCAAGGAAGGCATCGACAAAGAGCTGGCGAAGAAAATCGTCGCTCACGTCAAGGACGCCAAGCTGAAGGTGCAGGCCGCCATCCAGGGTGAGCAGGTGCGCATCACCGGCAAGAAGCGTGACGACCTGCAGGAAGCCATTGCAGTGCTGCGAGCCAAGGAATTCGGCATGCCGCTGCAGTTCAACAACTTCCGCGACTGACGTGCAAGGCGGGAACCTCCAGGCGTTTTCGGCGTCCGAGGGCCAAGCAACGGCAGAAACGATCGATCCGCACAGGGTTCGGTCTTTCTGCCGCTTTATTTTTCGCGTGCCGGGTAGCCGGAAAAATGCAGGAGAAAGCAGATGGACTTAAATGCTGAAGTAGACAATCTGGTCAGGGTGTCCCAATCCTGGATCCCGATGATCATGGAATATGGCAGCCGTGTGCTGCTGGCAGTGATTACCCTGGCGATCGGCTGGTGGTTGATCAACAAGGTCACGCACAAGCTCGGAGGCCTGATAGCCCTGCGTAACGCTGACCTTGCGCTGCAAGGCTTTATCAGCAGCCTGGCGAACATCATTCTGAAGATCCTGCTGGTCGTCAGCGTGGCGTCGATGATTGGTGTGGAAACCACTTCGTTCGTGGCGGCGATCGGTGCGGCTGGCCTGGCCATTGGCCTGGCGTTGCAGGGCAGCCTGGCGAACTTCGCCGGCGGCGTGCTGATCCTGCTGTTCCGTCCTTTCCGTATCGGTGACTGGATCGAAGCCCAAGGCGTAGCGGGTACTGTCGACAGCATCCAGATCTTCCACACCGTGCTGCGCACCGGCGATAACAAGACCATCATCGTGCCTAACGGCAATCTGTCGAACGGCATCATCACCAACACCAACCGTCAACCGACCCGCAAAGTGGTGTTCGATGTGGGTGTCGATTACGAAGCGGACTTGCAGAAGGCCCGTGAAGTCTTGCTGGAGTTGGCCAAGGACCCGCGCGTGTTGGACGACCCGGCACCGCAGGCAGTCATTTCGACCCTGGGTGACAGTTCAATCACCGTTTCCCTGCGTGTCTGGGTGAAAACAGCGGATTACTGGGACGTGATGTTCATGTTTAACGAACAGTCCCGTGACCGATTGAAAACGGCGGGTATTGACATTCCATTTCCACAGCGTGTAGTTCGAGTGGTTCAGGAAGCGGCCGTACAGTAAGCCTCTTTTGTTAGCGGATACATAAACCCGAGAGATTAAAAGTCTCTCGGGTTTTTTTGTGACTATTGATCAGTTCATTGAAAAAAGTATTAACGTTATGCGAGGAAGTTGCTTGCTGTAGTGTTTGGCATATGGCAGGCATAAAAAAACCGCCCACCTGAAAAGGTGGGCGGTTCTTGATCTACGCAGTTGCCTACTTACACCCTGATTACAGGATGCTCAGTGGGTACTCGATGATCAGACGGGTGTCGTAGACGTCAGACGAGTAGCCGCTGTACGCGCCGTTCGAGCGGTAGTTGGCGAAACGTGCACGGAACGACAGGTCTTTTGCTGGACCTTCCTGTACGACGTACTTGGACTCCAGGTTCCACTCGTTTTCCTTACCTTCACCCAGACCATTGGTCTTGATGTTGTCACCCATTACGTAACGGGTCATGAAGCTCAGGCCAGGAACGCCGTATTGCGCCATGTTCAGGTCGTAGCGAGCTTGGTAGGATTTCTCCTCGCGGCCCACGAAGTCGGAGATCTGAATGGAGTTGGATACGAAGATGGTGCTGTTGCCGTCAACGCCGTAGTAGTAAGCGTTGTCGCCGCTCGACTGCTGGTAGGCCAGGGTGAATTTGTGAGCGCCCAGGCTGTAGGCAGCCGCCAGGGACCACAGGTTGTTGTCCACACCCAGGGTGCCGTCGCCGATTGCGTCAACCAGGTCGCCACGCTTGTCGCCCTTGGTTTTGTAACCGTTGAGGTCGAAGTTCAGCGACTGTTCGTCGTTGATCGGCACGGTCAGGTTCATGTTGACGTAGTACTTCTTGAAGTACTCTTCAGCATCCGACGCAGCCACGGCAGCGGTGAAGTTATCGGTGAAGGCGTAGCTGGCACCGAAGATGTTGATGCCGTCGCTCAGGCCCTTGGAGTGGAAACCGTCTTCATCTGGCAGGCCGCCGATGCTGTCACGGGCCATACCGGTTTGTTTGCTCAGTGCGGTGAAGCGACCGGCGCTCACTTCCAGGCCTTTGATTTCCTTGGAAGTGATCAGGGTACCGGTAGCCACTTCCGGCAGCATACGGCTGTCGTCAGTCGCGAACACTGGGCTGGCAACGAACTGCTGGCCGTATTTCAGGACGGTGTCGGACAGACGCAGTTTCACTGCACCGCCAAGCTTGCCCTGGGATTTTTCCGGGTTGCCGTCGCTGTCGTTAGCGAACAGGCCGTTACCACGACGTCCCGAACCGCCGTCCAGTTTCACTGCGCCCATGGCCATGGCGTCGAGGCCGAAACCAACAGTACCTTGAGTGAAGCCCGACTCGTAAGTGAGCAGCTGGCTCAGACCGGAGTCCTGACGATAGCCGGAGGTGCCGCTCGATGGGTTGCTCGCGCCGTTCTTGTAGTCGCGGTTCATGTACTCAAAACGGGTTTTGAGTTTCAGGCTTTGGTCGCCGAAGAAACCCTTGGACTCGTCCTGGGACGACGCCACTGCGAACTGCGAGGTACCAGCTGCAACAGCCAGTGCGATCATGCTCCACTTCATCACGCGCATCGTGATTTGCTCCTTTGGTTTTTAGAAGAGTACTGCCGCTCCACCTGTTTTATTATCTGGGCGGCTCTTTCTTTTTGTGTCGGCGCAAACTTATATCACGCCGACAATGTTGGCGATACTTGCGCATCTATCCTTTCAGCTTCTTTACGACCCTGTCGTAAACGGCTAGCTAGATGTCGCAAATTTACAGCCCCGATGCAACCGGACTGACAACTTTAATGCTGTTTTTCTGGACTGGCGCATCGATAAAAAGAGTCCCTGGTGAAACGTTTGAATCTCCATCGGGCTACCCTGCCACTGTTTTTTTGGGTCTCAAGGCTGGCCGCTTCCCGCGGTGCCTTATAGACGATGTGGGTATCAATGCAACAAGCGTGCACAAATCAGAACTCCATCGATGTTTTTTTCTGTCTAGCTGCTTGAAGCGGTAAAAACCTCATAAAACCGGGGGGCTCATGCTGCTTTACTTCAGGCTTGACGCAGGGGTGGGCATCGTGTTTGACCTCCATGTCTGGCCGCGTGACATTCAAAAGCGTTACCGGTTCACCCCGCCAGTGAGTAAATGGCGGATATGCGAAGCACTCAGCGTAGACGTACTGTGCGGTTTTGGTGCAAAAAATTTCAATCACTGTGCTGATTCAAACAGTCGGCAGTTTTTATGCGGCGTGAGCGGGCGGTGATTTGTTGGTCACTTTCGCGTTTTTTGCGGTGCGTTGGTTCTGTATTGGTGCGGTTTCGCAGGAAATGTGTCAACTCGGGGCGCGCATGTGCCATTTCTAGATCCTTGGGCGGCGTAGGCGGTGGTTCGGTGTGAAGCTGGCAGGGTATGCTGCCGTCCAGTGGCTTGGCGTACGATCTTTCTGGAAGGGCGCTAAGCTGAAGAATGATGACCTGGCGGGAGTAAGTGCAGTGTTCGCTTTAGATCCACGACTTCAACAAGACACGCTACCGATTGGCGATTTCCCGCTTTGTCGGTTGCTGTTGTCCAATGATTCGAACTATCCCTGGTTCATCCTCGTGCCACGCAGGGACGATATCAGCGAGATATTTCAGTTAAGTGTCGCCGATCAGCAGCAACTGTGGCAGGAAACGACCTCGTTGGCTGAGTTGCTCAAGGACTCGTTCGATGCCGACAAACTGAACGTCGCTGCCTTGGGCAACGTGGTCAGTCAGTTGCACATGCATGTGATCGTGCGCAAGCATGAAGACGCGGCCTGGCCGGCACCTATCTGGGGCAAGCACCCGGCCAAACCTTACAGTGCAGAGCAGGTCGAGGCGATTCGCGAACGGCTGCGTCTGGTGTTGACCGATGATTTCAAGTTTGAGGAGGGTTGAATCATGAACCTCGAAGAGCGCGTCACCGACCTTGAAAGCCGCCTGGCGTTTCAGGATGACACCCTCCAGGCATTGAATGATGTCCTGGTGGCGCAGCAGCGGGTTGTCGAGCGCCTGCAGCTGCAAATGGCCGCGCTCCTCAAGCGGCAAGAGGAAATGGTCGGCCAGTTCGAGTCTTTCGAAGAAGAAGCGCCACCGCCGCATTATTAAGTAGTAGCGCCGGCAGAAACGCAGGCATAAAAAAACCGCGAACTCGTTCGCGGTTTTTTTGTTGCCGTTGATCAGCGTCGCGGCAGGGCGGCGATGACGTCTTCGGCTTGCAGGCCTTTGTCACGATTCATGACGGAGAACTCGACGCGCTGGCCTTCGACCAGAACGCGATGGCCTTCACCGCGAATGGCCCGGAAATGCACGAAAATATCATCGCCGGAGTCGCGTGAAATAAAGCCGAAGCCTTTGGATGTATTGAACCACTTGACGGTACCGGTATCGCGGTTGCTCATGTCATAGCTAGGCGAAGCGGCGGCCGGTGACGATTTGTAGAAGCTGATGGCCAGGTGCAGGGCAACAGCGATCAGGGCTGCAACCAGGCTGAACAGCACGGCAGGCTGACCGGCAATGACCGAAATCTCCGCGATCAGCGTCAGGGTTTGCAGGACGACAGCCAGCACCAGCAGGGCGCTGACCAGGTTCTGCAATTGATGGCGCGGGCCTTTGTTCCAGTAAGGGATAACTGGAGCAAGTGTCAGGTTGAGCAGGCCAAAAAAGGCCAGGTACAGCGCCTCGGGTTGTTGCAGGTAAGGCAGGGCTTCAGATCGCAGGCTAGGGAAGAAGGACAGCAGCAAGGCCGCTGCGCCTATCAGCAGGTGGACGATTTTCAACATTTTGATTAACTCACGTTAAGACAGCTCACAAGGAAGAGCTGATGGCGCACGGTTCGCTTCGGAATAAATAAGAGGCGTTGGACACGTGCCCGGTATCAGCCTATGCGCAGCGCCCGAAAAAATAGGCACTGACGACACGCGGTCTATTTAACAGCAAAGCTGCAGGCTACTCAAATCAAGGAGTCCAGCGGTGCATCGCGGCCCTTGCTGTCGCCCGACGAGGCTTGCGGGCTGCAGCCTGGCGACAGGCTTGCTAGAGTGGTCCTGCACCTGTTGGATGAACTTCATCACCTTTAGGGGAAAAACATGGCAATCGATATCGGTATCAGTGAAGAAGATCGCAAGTCCATCGTCGACGGACTTTCTCGTCTGCTGTCGGACACCTATGTGCTTTACCTGAAAACCCATAACTTCCATTGGAACGTCACCGGCCCGATGTTTCGCACCCTGCATTTGATGTTCGAGGAGCAATATAACGAGTTGGCCTTGGCGGTCGATTCGATTGCCGAGCGAATTCGCGCGCTCGGGTTCCCGGCCCCGGGCGCCTATTCTGTTTATGCGCGCTTGTCTTCCATCAAGGAGGAAGAGGGGGTGCCGGCCGCCGAAGACATGATCAGGCAACTGGTGGCGGGCCAGGAGGCTGTCACGCGCACCGCCCGAGGGATCTTCCCGTTGCTCGAAAAAGTCAGCGACGAGCCTACGGCTGACCTGCTGACCCAACGCATGCAGGTCCACGAGAAAACCGCGTGGATGCTGCGCGCTCTCTTGGATCAATGATGCGCCGATGGCATCGTTGTTCGCGCGCTCCTTTTCGTCAGAATGGCACCTAGTTGCTTGAGCGAATCTTCGCTCGTTTCTGTAGGAAAAGTGCCGGACTAGGACGCTCTCCCTCATCCGCCTTCCGTTGTTGGCTTATCCTACGCGGATGGTCATAAAGTCATCTGGCTATAACTTTGCCCTGGCGTTTTTATAAGCACTCACATTGCTTTTATAGAAACCGCAAATGGCAAAGGAGTGTCAGCGATATGGAATATGAAGGCGGAAGAGGTGAGGGAAGGGGCGGGCTGACCAAGGATATAGCGGTCGATCCATTTGTCAGTGAGTTCGATATGGGGTTGGCCCGGCCGTTGTCCCGATCGGTGCGATTGAATGGCTTTGCCACCTGTTTGCGGCTTGAGCAGGTGTATTGGGATATTTTAGCCGACATGGCCAGGGTCAATAGCTGTTCGGTCAGCGCGTTGCTGTCCCATGTCGATCGCCAGGTGCATTTGCGTCATGGCGGGGTGAGAAATTTCAGCGGGCTGGTGCGGGTGGTCTGTGTTGTCCACAGTCGCAAGGAGGGGCGTTGCCCGGGTCTGGCTTGAACCTGATGTATCAAGGAGCAGCGTGTCGATCTGTGCAGTCTTACGGCTGCACAGGCTGCATTTAATGGATATAATCCCGCTCTTTGCCGCAAAACCCAGCGTGCGCGGTAGCAATCTGATCGCCGAGACAACCCCCATGCCGATGTACGATTACCAATGTGCTTCCTGTGGTCATCAGTTGGAAGCCATTCAAAAGATCAGCGATGCACCGTTGGTCGACTGCCCTGCGTGCCAGGCGCCAGAGCTTAAAAAGATGCTGTCCATGCCAGGCTTCCGCCTCAGCGGCACAGGCTGGTACGAGACCGATTTCAAGACCGGTTCCAAGAAGAACCTGGCCGGCGGCGACAAAGCTGACTAGGTTTCAGGGCCTGAGTTGAACCACACGCGCGAGCTCTTGCGTCATCCGCCAGCGGATCGGCGCAGGAGTTCCAAACGAATGTCGAATTACGAGAAGTGAAACCACTACCATGATGCGCAGCCATTATTGCGGCCAACTGAACGAAAGCCTGGACGGCCAGGAAATTACCCTTTGCGGATGGGTCCATCGTCGCCGTGACCACGGTGGGGTGATTTTCCTCGATATCCGTGATCGTGATGGTCTGGCCCAGGTGGTGTTCGATCCGGACCGCGCTGAAACCTTCGCCGCCGCCGATCGCGTGCGCAGCGAGTACGTCGTGAAGATCACCGGCAAGGTTCGCCTGCGTCCGGCCGGTGCCACCAACGCCAACATGGCGTCGGGCATGATCGAAGTCCTGGGCTATGAGCTGGAAGTGCTGAACGAGTCGGAAACCCCGCCGTTTCCGCTGAACGAGTTTTCCGACGTCGGCGAAGAAACCCGCCTGCGCTATCGCTTCCTGGATCTGCGTCGTCCGGAAATGGCCGAGAAGCTGCGCTTGCGTTCGCGCATGACCACCAGCATCCGTCGCTTCCTGGACGAGAACGGTTTCCTCGACGTCGAAACGCCGATCCTGACCCGCGCCACTCCTGAAGGCGCGCGTGATTACCTGGTGCCAAGCCGTACCCACGCCGGTTCGTTCTTTGCCCTGCCGCAATCGCCACAGCTGTTCAAGCAGCTGCTGATGGTGGCTGGCTTCGACCGCTACTACCAGATCGCCAAGTGCTTCCGTGACGAAGACCTGCGTGCCGACCGTCAGCCGGAATTCACCCAGATCGACATCGAGACCAGTTTCCTCGATGAAAAAGAGATCATGGGCCTGACCGAGCAGATGATCCGCAACCTGTTCAAGGAAGTGCTGGGTCTGGAATTCGGCGAGTTCCCGCACATGACTTTCGAAGAAGCCATGCGCCGCTACGGTTCCGACAAGCCAGACCTGCGTAACCCGCTGGAACTGGTGGACGTTGCCGACCAGCTCAAGGAAGTCGATTTCAAGGTGTTCAGCGGCCCGGCCAACGACCCTAAATGCCGCATCGCCGCTCTGCGCGTGCCAGGCGGGGCGAGCATGCCGCGCAAGCAGATCGACGATTACACCAAGTTTGTCGGCATCTACGGTGCCAAGGGCCTGGCGTACATCAAGGTCAACGAGCGCGCCAAAGGCGTCGAAGGCCTGCAATCGCCAATCGTGAAGAACATTCCTGAAGCCAACCTCAACGTGATCCTCGATCGCGTTGGTGCGGTCGATGGCGATATCGTGTTCTTCGGTGCCGATAAAGCCAAGATCGTCAGCGAGGCCCTGGGTGCCCTGCGCATCAAGCTCGGCCACGACCTGGAACTGCTGACTTGCAAGTGGGCGCCAATGTGGGTTGTCGACTTCCCGATGTTCGAAGAGAACGACGACGGCAGCTTCACCGCGTTGCACCACCCGTTCACCGCGCCGAAGTGCACCCCGGCAGAGCTGGAAGCCAACCCGGCTGGCGCACTGTCCCGTGCCTACGACATGGTATTGAACGGTACCGAGCTCGGTGGCGGTTCGATCCGTATTCACCGCAAAGAGATGCAGCAGTCGGTGTTCCGTCTGCTGGGTATCAACGAAGCGGAACAGGAAGAGAAGTTCGGCTTCCTGCTCGACGCCCTGAAATACGGCGCGCCGCCGCACGGTGGCCTGGCCTTCGGCCTGGACCGCCTGGTGATGTTGATGACCGGTGCCCAGTCGATCCGTGAAGTGATCGCCTTCCCGAAAACCCAGAGCGCGGCGGACGTCATGACTCAGGCGCCGGGTCAGGTTGATGCCAAGGCATTGCGCGAACTGCACATTCGTCTGCGCGAAACGCCCAAGGCAGAGTAAGGTTCACCTGAAGGGCGCATCTGCGGATGCGCCCTTTGTGCATATGTAGAGCAATCCAAGATTTTTGTTTGCCGGCCGAAGCGATGCAGCGGGGCGGGCAATGTGTCAAAGAGAATTCGGAGCGAGTTATGGCAGGTCATTCCAAGTGGGCGAACATCAAGCACCGCAAAGAACGTCAGGATGCCAAGAGAGGCAAGATCTTCACCAAGTGGATTCGTGAGCTGACCGTCGCGGCCCGCCAGGGTGGTGGCGATCCAGGCTCCAACCCGCGCCTGCGCCTGGCGCTGGACAAGGCCCTGGGTGCGAACATGAGCCGCGACATCATTGATCGCGCCATTGCTCGTGGCGCTGGCGCGACCGAAGCCGACAACGTCGAGGAACTGACCTACGAAGGTTACGGTCCCGGCGGCGTGGCGGTGATGGTCGAGTGCATGACGGACAACCGCAACCGGACCGCGGCGGCTGTTCGCCATGCGTTCAGCAAGTGCGGCGGCAACCTCGGCACTGACGGTTCCGTGGCCTATCTTTTCGAGCGCAAGGGGCAAATCAGCTTTGCGCCAGGCGTCGATGAAGAGGCCTTGACCGAAGCTGCGCTGGAAGCCGATGCCGATGACGTGGTCAGCAACGAAGACGGCTCTATCGATGTGTTCACCTCGTTCACCGGATTCTATGCGGTGCGTAATGCGCTGGAAGCGGCGGGATTCAAAGGTGATGACGCAGAAATCGTCATGTTGCCAACCACCAGTGCCGAACTGGATCTGGAAGGCGCGGAAAAAATTCTCAAGCTGATCGATATGCTTGAGGACCTGGATGACGTGCAGAACGTCTACTCCAATGCGGACATCCCGGAGTCGGTCGCCGCACAGCTCGGTTAACGGCGACCAGGATTCAATGTGGGAGCGGGCTTGCTCGCGAAAGCGGATTTTCAGGCAACATAGTTGCTGAATGTGAAGCCGTATTCGCGGGCAAGCCCGCTCCCACATTTGTTATTCGTTGTATTGAAAAAAGTGTTCTTTCCTAAGCTGCAGGCGTTATGACTTTAATTCTTGGTATCGACCCCGGTTCGCGCATTACCGGTTATGGTGTGGTGCGCGATACCGGCCGTGGCTGTGAGTACGTGGCTTCCGGTTGCATCCGCACCGGCGCCGGCGAGTTGCACGAGCGCCTGCAGATCGTTTATCGCGGTGTACGGGAAATCATTCAGACCTACTGTCCGGTGACCATGGGCATCGAAAAGGTATTCATGGCCCGTAACGCCGATTCCGCCCTGAAGCTGGGGCAGGCCCGTGGCGCGGCCATCGTGGCCGGCGCGGAAGAAAACCTGGAAATTGCCGAATACACGGCCACCCAGGTCAAGCAGGCTGTGGTCGGTACCGGCGCAGCCAACAAAGAGCAGGTGCAGATGATGGTCATGCACATGCTGAAGCTGACCAGTAAACCGCAAATCGACGCCTCCGACGCATTGGCCATTGCCATTTGCCATGCGCACACCCGCTCCAGCCTGTTGCCCCATGGCCTGGGCGCGGCACGCAGTCGTGGCGGGCGCTTGCGTCTCTGATAGCATCAGCAATCATTTTTCTGGAATAAGGGGCATGCGCCTGGGTTGTCGGCGCAAAACCCTTGTTCTGTCAGCCGCTGTCGCAGGGCTGGTCAACGCTCAAGGATCTGTAACGTGATTGGACGCTTGCGCGGCACACTGGCTGAAAAACAGCCGCCGCACCTGATTCTGGATGTAAACGGCCTGGGGTATGAGCTGGAAGTGCCCATGACCACGCTTTATCGCCTGCCGTCGGTCGGTGAGCCGCTCACGCTGCACACCCATCTGGTCGTGCGCGAAGACGCGCAGTTACTCTATGGCTTCGTCGGCAAGCGTGAGCGAGACTTTTTCCGCGAACTGATCCGTCTCAATGGTGTAGGGCCAAAACTGGCCCTGGCCTTGATGTCGAGCCTGGAAGTCGACGAGCTGGTGCGTTGCGTGCAGTCCCAGGATACCTCGGCGCTGACCAAGGTGCCGGGCGTGGGCAAGAAAACCGCCGAGCGCCTGCTGGTGGAGCTCAAGGATCGCTTCAAGGCCTGGGAAACCGTACCGGCCATGTTTGCCCTGGTACCTAACCAGCCGGATGCACCTGTGCCGGTCAATACCGCCGAAAACGACGCGGTCAGCGCGCTGATCTCCCTGGGTTACAAGCCGCAGGAAGCCAGCAAGGCGATTTCCGCCATCAAGGAGAAAGGCTTGAGCAGCGAAGACCTGATTCGTCGCGCCCTGAAGGGAATGATCTAAGTGATTGAAGCTGATCGTCTGATCGCCGCCACGGGTGCCCCCCGTGATCGCGAGGAAGTCCAGGACCGCGCGATTCGTCCCGTCAGCCTGGCCGAATACATCGGCCAGCCGACCGTTCGCGAGCAAATGGAACTGTTCATCCAGGCCGCCCGAGGGCGTAGCGAGTCCCTTGACCACACCTTGATCTTCGGTCCGCCGGGCCTGGGCAAGACTACCCTGGCCAATATCATCGCCCAGGAAATGGGCGTGTCGATCAAGAGCACGTCGGGGCCGGTCCTCGAGCGTCCGGGCGACCTGGCGGCGCTGCTGACCAACCTTGAGCCACACGATGTGCTGTTCATCGATGAAATCCATCGTTTGTCGCCGATTGTCGAGGAAGTGCTGTACCCGGCGATGGAGGATTTCCAGCTCGATATCATGATTGGTGAAGGCCCTGCCGCGCGGTCGATCAAGCTTGATTTGCCGCCGTTCACGCTGGTCGGTGCGACCACGCGGGCGGGGATGCTGACCAACCCGCTGCGTGACCGTTTCGGCATCGTCCAGCGCCTGGAGTTCTATAGCAACGCCGACCTGTCGACGATTGTCAGCCGTTCGGCGAGCATCCTTGGCTTGCCACTGGATCCGGAAGGCGCCTTTGAAATCGCTCGGCGTGCCCGCGGTACCCCGCGGATCGCCAACCGCTTGCTGCGCCGGGTGCGGGACTTCGCAGAAGTTCGTGCCAAGGGCCATATCACCAAGCCAATCGCCGACCTGGCCCTGAACCTGCTGGATGTCGACGAGCGTGGCTTCGATCACCAGGACCGGCGCCTGTTGCTGACCATGATCGAGAAGTTCGATGGCGGGCCGGTCGGGGTGGACAGCCTGGCCGCGGCCATCAGCGAAGAGCGCCACACCATTGAAGACGTGCTGGAGCCCTACCTGATCCAGCAGGGCTACATCATGCGTACCCCGCGGGGCAGGGTAGTGACGCGACATGCGTACCTGCACTTCGGCTTAAACATTCCGTCACGATTGGGCGAGATGCCCGTGGTAGACGAGTTTCCTGATGCCGTGGACGATTAATTAACATTGCGAGCTGATTTTTTCGGGCATTGTGTGGTCCCAGGACCGTACTTTTGCGCGAAAGCCGCAGAACATTGAAAAACAGTTGCCTGGCCGGATTGGCAACCCGAGGAGTAAGCACTAGAGTATGCGCGCGCAAAACGGGCTTGAGCCTTTCGCACATCGTTGTCGCGTTTATTACGAGGACACCGATGCGGGCGGCATCGTGTATTACGTCAATTACCTCAAGTTTATGGAACGGGCTCGAACCGAGCGACTGCGAGAGCTGGGCTTTGCCCAATCTACGCTTGCCGGGGAGGACCTGTTGTTCGTCGTGCATTCCAGCGAAGCGCGCTACCACGCGCCGGCGCGACTGGACGACGAGCTGCTGGTAAGCGCTGAAGTAGTCGAATTGAACCGTGCCAGCCTGCGCTTCAAACAGCAGGTCAGGCGGGCCACCGATGATGTATTGCTCTGTGAAGGGCAGTTTCTGGTGGCCTGTGTGCGCACTGAAAGTTTAAAACCCCGGGCCATTCCCGAAGCTCTACGAGCGGCCTTTGCCGCCGTGAGCGGCGCGGGTACACACTCAAAGCAGGAGATAAAGCGTGGAAGCTAACGTCGTCGACCATTCCTCCATGTGGAGCCTGGTCAGCAATGCCAGTATCGTGGTGCAACTGGTAATGCTGACCCTGGTAGCCGCATCGGTGACCTCATGGATCATGATCTTTCAGCGCAGCAACCTGCTGCGCGCCGGTCGACGCGCCCTGGAGAGCTTCGAAGAGCGCTTCTGGTCGGGTATCGACCTGTCCAAACTCTACCGCCAGGCGGGTAGCAACCCGGACCCGGATTCCGGCGTCGAGCAGATCTTCCGTGCCGGCTTCAAGGAATTCTCCCGTCTGCGCCAACAGCCAGGCGTTGACCCGGAAGCGGTCATGGAAGGCGTGGCCCGTGCCATGCGCGTTGCCATTTCCCGCGAAGAAGAGAAGCTCGAGCAGAGCCTGCCGTTCCTCGCCACTGTCGGTTCCGTGAGCCCGTATATCGGTCTGTTCGGTACCGTCTGGGGCATCATGAACTCCTTCCGTGGCCTGGCGACTGCCCAGCAAGCCACCCTGGCCACCGTGGCACCGGGTATCGCCGAAGCCCTGATCGCCACTGCGATCGGTCTGTTCGCCGCCATTCCAGCCGTTATCGCTTACAACCGTTTTGCTGCCCGCAGCGAAACCTTGCTGGGCCGTTACTACACCTTCGCCGACGAATTCCAGGCGATCCTGCACCGCAAAGTGCACACCAGCGAAGAATAAGCAGGTAATTCCCAATGGCTTTAATCGCTCGAGCTCGCAAAAAGCGCAAGCCGGTCGCCGAGATGAACGTGGTGCCCTACATCGACGTGATGTTGGTGCTGCTGGTCATCTTCATGGTGACCGCGCCAATGCTCAATCAGGGCGTGAAAGTTGATCTGCCGAAGGTTTCCAGCGAAGCCTTGCCGCAGGACAACAACACCCAGGTCCTGACCATTTCGATCAAGGCTGACAAGACCTACTACTGGAACCTTGGCAGCGAAGTCGATACAGAGAAGCAACAAGACCGCGCCATGACCCTGCCGCAGATGACTGACGCGGTGACCAAGATCATTCGCGTGGGCAACGAAGGCGGCAAGCGTACCCAGGTCTTCATTCGTGGCGACAAGAGCGTCGACTACGGGTCTGTCATGGGCGCGATGGGCGGGTTGCAGAAAGCCGGCGTCGGTAATGTTGGCTTGATTACCGAGGCGCCCTGATGCAGCAACAGCGAGAGCCGTCCGCCTCGGAAAGCTACTTCTGGCCTAGTGTCTGGGCGATTGGCTTGCACGTGCTGGTGTTCGGCATGCTGTTTGTCAGTTTTGCCTTCACTCCGGAGTTGCCGCCGGCCAAGCCGATTGTCCAGGCGACCCTGTACCAGCTGAAATCGAAAAGTCAGGCAACCACCCAGACCAATCAGAAGATTGCGGGTGAGGCGAAGAAATCTGCCGCGCGCCAGACCGAAGTCGAGCAGTTGGAGCAGAAGAAGGTCGAACAGGAAGCGGTGAAGGCTGCGGAACAAAAGAAAGAAGAAGCGGCTCAAAAGGCCGAGGAAGCCAAGAAGGCCGACGAGTCGAAGAAAGCTGAAGAGGCGAAGAAGGCTGACGAGGCCAAGAAGGCCGACGAAGCCAAGAAAGCCGATGAAGCGAAGAAGACCGCCGAAGCCAAGAAGGCAGAAGAGAAACAATTGGCTGATATAGCCAAGAAGAAAGCGGAAGAAGAAGCCAAGAAGGCTGCTGAAGAAGAGGCCAAGAAAGCGGCCGCTGAAGAAGCGAAGAAAAAGGTCGTCGAAGACGCGAAGAAGAAAGCCGCTGAAGACGCCAAGAAGAAAGCTGAAGCTGAAGAGGCGAAGAAGAAAGTCGCCGAAGAAGCGAAGAAGAAAGCTGCTGCCGATGCTGCGAAGAAGAAATCGCAGGATGCGGCGCGTAAATCCGCTGAAGACAAGAAGGCCCAGGCCTTGGCAGATTTGCTTTCCGACACGCCTCAGCGTCAGCAGGCCTTGGCGGATGAGCAGGGCGACGAAGTCGCCGGCAGCTTCGATGATCTGATTCGATTGCGTGCAGCGGAAGGCTGGGCTCGTCCACCTTCGGCCCGCAAAGGCATGACGGTTCAGCTGCAAATCGGCATGTTGCCGGACGGTACGGTGACTTCGGTCAAGGTGCTCAAGTCCAGTGGCGACGGTCCGTTTGACGCTTCAGCCGTAGCGGCAGTGAAGAATATTGGACGTTTGACAGAAATGCAGGGAATGAAGCCGAGCGATTTTGCTCCGTATCGTTCATTCAAGATGACATTCACACCTGAGGATCTAGCCCCGTGAGAAACCTCCTTCGAGGAATGCTCGTCGTGATCTGCTGCATGGCAGGGATCGCGATGGCAGATGAGAAAAACATTCTGGTCACCAGCGGCAGCGATCGGGCTACTCCGATTGCAGTCGTGCCGTTCGGCAACCAGGGCGGCAGCGTGCTGCCGGACGACATGGCGGAAATCATCGGTAACGACCTGCGCAACTCGGGTTACTACTCGCCGATTCCAAAACAGAACATGATCAGCCAGCCAAGCCAGGCGAGCGAAATCATCTTCCGTGACTTCAAGGCGCTGGGCGCCCAGTACGTCATGGTCGGCAGCATTGCGCCAGCAGGCGGTCGCCTGCAGGTTCAATACGCCTTGTTCAACGTCGCCACCGAGCAACAAGTGCTAACCGGCAGCGTGTCGGGCAGCGTCGATCAGTTGCGCGACATGTCGCACTACATCGCCGACCAGTCGTTCGAAAAGCTCACCGGTATCAAGGGTGCGTTCTCGACTCGCCTGCTGTACGTGACGGCCGAGCGCTTCTCCGAAAAGAACACCCGTTACACGCTGCAGCGTTCGGACTATGACGGTGCCCGTGCCGTGACCCTGCTGCAATCGCGCGAGCCGATCCTGTCGCCGCGTTTCGCTCCCGATGGCAAGCGTATCGCCTACGTCTCCTTCGAGCAGAAGCGTCCGCGCATTTTCATGCAGAACATCGACACCGGTCGCCGTGAGCAGATCACCAACTTCGAAGGCCTGAACGGTGCGCCAGCCTGGTCGCCGGATGGCAATCGCCTGGCATTCGTGTTGTCCAAGGACGGTAATCCGGACATCTACGTGATGAACCTGGGCTCGCGCCAGATCAGTCGCGTCACCAACGGCCAGGGCATCAACACCGAACCGTTCTGGGGCAAGGATGGTTCGACCATCTACTTCACCTCCGACCGTGGCGGCAAGCCGCAGATCTACAAGACCAGCGTGGGCGGCGGTGGTGCCGAGCGCGTGACTTTCGTCGGTAACTACAACGCCAACCCTAAACTGTCGGCCGATGAAAAGACCCTGGTGATGATCCATCGTCAGGAAGGTTTCACCAATTTCAAGGTGGCGGCCCAGGATTTGCAACGCGGTAGCGTAAAAATCCTCACTGATAGCACTCTGGACGAGTCGCCCACTGTTGCGCCCAACGGCACCATGGTAATCTACGCCACCCGCCAGCAGGGCCGGGGAGTCTTGATGCTCGTGTCTATCAATGGACGCGTGAGGCTCCCGCTTCCTACCGCTCAAGGCGAAGTCAGAGAACCTTCCTGGTCCCCTTACCTGAACTGACGCGGCGCTATACGTTGTACTTAACACACTGGGGTTCATTAGGAGTTTCACGATGGAAATGCTGAAGTTTGGTAAATTTGCTGCGCTGGCACTGGCCATGGCTGTAGCTGTAGGTTGCTCGTCCAAAGGCGGCGACAATGCCGGTGAAGGCGCGGTAGATCCAAACGCTGGTTACGGCGCAAACACTGGTGCAGTTGACGGCTCCCTGAGCGAAGAAGCTGCACTGCGCGCTATCACCACTTTCTACTTCGAATACGACAGTTCGGACCTGAAGCCAGAAGCCATGCGCGCTCTGGACGTTCACGCCAAAGACCTGAAAGCAAACGGCGCTCGCGTTGTTCTGGAAGGCAACACCGACGAACGTGGTACTCGTGAGTACAACATGGCACTGGGCGAGCGTCGTGCGAAAGCCGTTCAGCGCTACCTGGTACTGCAAGGTGTTTCCCCAGCTCAGCTGGAACTGGTTTCCTACGGCGAAGAGCGTCCAGTTGCTACCGGCAACGACGAGCAGTCCTGGGCTCAAAACCGTCGCGTCGAACTGCGTAAGTAATTCGTCATGCGAACGTGCCGTCGTGCTGTAACTGTCCTGGCTCTCAGTCTCGCGCCGCTTGCGGCGTGGGCTGCGGTTCCTGTGGTCGAAAACGATTCCGGCTATAACAATAGCGGGACCAGTTATCCGCCTGCAGGTTACGGTACGAACGGCGCCTATGCCGGGGGAGGGGTTTCGGCCCCTGTCTCGGCACAGGGCGAGCTGTTCAACCAACTGCAATCAATGCAGCAACAGATCGAGCGCCAGCAAGGTGCGATCGAGGTTCTGCAAAATGATGTAGCGCGCATGAAGCAGGAAAGCCTGGAGCGATACCAGGATCTTGATCGGCGCATAGGAACCGGCGTTGCACCTGCCGCGACTCCTGAAAATTCTTCCACCGGTGGCGATTTGAATGCCCCTGGTGCAGCAGCTGGCGCAGCTGCAGGTGCAGGAGCGGCTGCCGCTCAAGCACCCGCCTCGGGTAGCGAGCCGGCAGATCCGGCGAAGGAAAAGCTCTATTACGACGCTGCCTTCGACCTGATCAAGGCCAAGGACTTCGACAAGGCCAGCCAGGCTTTTGCCGCTTTCCTGCGCAAGTACCCGAACAGCCAGTACGCAGGCAATGCCCAGTACTGGTTGGGCGAAGTGAACCTGGCCAAAGGCGATCTGCAAGGTGCGGGTCAGGCATTTGCCAAGGTTTCGCAGCTGTACCCCAAGCACGCCAAAGTGCCTGACTCGCTGTACAAGCTCGCTGACGTAGAACGCCGCCTGGGTCATCCCGACAAGGTAAAAGGCATTTTGCAACAGGTTGTGTCGCAGTATCCGGGCACTTCCGCCGCTCAGCTGGCCCAGCGTGACTTGCAAAAAATGTAAGGGCTGCTTGACCCGTTTCGAAGAAACCCGCGCTTGTCGCGGGTTTTTTCGTTAGAATTCACGCCCATTTTCTGAAACACGCTTCTTGGGGCCTGCGCATTGCCGGGGTTCCTTGAAGTGCCTGACGGAGGCGGACAGCCTGTTTAGCTGTTACGCCCGTGGCGACTATGCAAGACACATTGAGAATTACCGAAGTTTTCTACTCGTTGCAGGGGGAAACGCGGACTGCTGGCCTGCCCACTGTTTTTGTGCGCCTGACCGGTTGCCCTCTGCGTTGCCAGTACTGCGACAGCGCCTACGCATTCACCGGTGGGACTATTCGCACCCTCGACGATATCCTCGAGCAGGTAGCCGGCTTTCGGCCGCGTTACGTCTGTGTCACAGGTGGCGAGCCCCTGGCCCAGCCCAATGCCATTCCATTGCTCAAGCGCTTGTGCGATGCCGGTTACGAAGTGTCACTGGAAACCAGTGGCTCGATTGATATCTCGGCGGTAGATTCCCGGGTCAGTCGCGTTGTCGACCTGAAAACCCCGGGTTCGAAGGAGGCGCACCGCAATCGCTACGAAAACATCGAGCTGCTGACGCCCAACGATCAGGTGAAGTTTGTCATCTGCTCGCGTGAAGACTATGACTGGTCCGTGTCCAAGTTGATCCAGTACGGTCTGGACCAGCGCGCCGGCGAAGTCCTGTTCTCGCCAAGCCACCACGATCTCAATGCGCGAGACCTGGCGGACTGGGTGGTGGCCGATAACCTGCCAGTGCGTTTGCAGTTGCAGCTGCATAAATATCTTTGGAACGACGAGCCGGGGCGCTGAAATGACTGAACCACTCAACACTGCAGAAAAACGCGCAGTCATCCTGTTGTCCGGCGGCCTTGATTCGGCAACCGTCGTGGCCATGGCGCGTGCCGAAGGCTATAGCTGCTACACCATGAGCTTCGACTACGGCCAGCGCTCTCACGCCGAGTTGTACGCTGCCGAACGCGTTGCCCGCGACCTGGGTGTGATCGAGCACAAGGTCATCGGCCTTAACCTGAACGGCATGGGCGGCTCGGCGCTAACCGACACCAGCATCGATATTCCAGAAGAGTTGGGCGAGGGCATTCCGGTGACCTACGTGCCGGCGCGTAACACGGTATTCCTGTCCTTGGCGTTGGGCTGGGCGGAAGTGCTCGGTGCACGGGATATCTTCATCGGCGTCAACGCGGTGGATTACTCCGGTTACCCGGATTGCCGTCCCGAGTTCATCGAATCATTCGAGCGCATGGCCAATCTGGCGACCAAGGCCGGCGTGGAAGGCAATGGCTTCCGGATTCAGGCGCCGTTGCAAAACCTCAGCAAGGCACAGATCGTCCAGGCCGGTGTAAAGCTTGGCGTGAACTACGGCCTGACCGTTTCCTGCTATCAGGCCGACGATGAGGGCCGTGCCTGCGGCAAGTGCGACAGCTGCCGACTGCGCGCAGAAGGCTTTGCGGCGGCCGGAATCAGCGACCCGACACCTTATTTTTGAATTATTTTAAAATAGGTGTTGAATAGTCCTTAAAAATCAGTATTATACGCGCCACCACACAGCGGGTCGTTAGCTCAGTTGGTAGAGCAGTTGGCTTTTAACCAATTGGTCGTAGGTTCGAATCCCACACGACCCACCATTTTTGGCGGTTTAGAAAATCCGGAAGGCCCACGCAAGTGAGGATTTCCGGGTTTTTTTTTGCCTGCGATTTAACGCCCACCTGTTCCTTGGCTGCACTGCAGGGCGCAGGTCAGAATCATCTTTTGCATCCTGCCGATATTCTGTAGCCTTGCGCAGCTTCAGCGCTGTCCGTGCCTGATCAACTCACTTTCCCGGCGGTACCCTGTTGGGGCCGGAGCCGGGTGTATACTCGACTTTCGCGCGAATGCGCCTGCAGGTCTTGCGAACATGACGCAGATTTCCGAACGCCTTCTGGTTCAAGCCCACCTCGACGCCAAGCAGCCCAAGCCGCTGACCGCCGATGAGGAAGCTTATTATCGTGCCGCCATCGCTGCCGAGCTCAAGGCTCAGGACGCGGTACTGGTGGCGCACTTCTATTGCGATCCGGTGATTCAGGCCCTGGCCGAAGAGACCGGAGGCTGTGTCTCCGACTCGCTGGAGATGGCCCGCTTCGGCAACGCCCACCCGGCCAAGACGGTGGTGGTCGCCGGTGTGAAGTTCATGGGCGAGACAGCCAAGATCCTCAACCCTGAAAAACGCATCCTGATGCCGACCCTGGAAGCGACGTGCTCGCTGGACCTTGGGTGCCCCGTCGATGAGTTTTCCGCGTTCTGTGACCAGCACCCGGAGCGTACGGTGGTGGTCTACGCCAATACTTCGGCGGCGGTCAAAGCCCGCGCGGACTGGGTGGTGACTTCAAGTTGCGCGCTGGAAATCGTCGAAAGCCTGATGGATAACGGTGAAACCATCATCTGGGGGCCGGACAAGCACCTGGGTACTTACATCCAGCGACAGACCGGTGCCGACATGCTGCTATGGGACGGTGCCTGCATCGTTCACGAAGAGTTCAAGTCCAAGCAGCTCGAAGACATGAAGGCGCTGTATCCGGATGCAGCGATCCTGGTACACCCGGAGTCACCGACCTCGGTGATCGAGCTGGCGGATGCCGTCGGGTCCACCAGCCAGTTGATCGCGGCGGCACAGAGCCTGCCGAACAAGACCCTGATCGTCGCTACCGATCGCGGTATCTTCTACAAGATGCAGCAGCTATGCCCGGACAAGGTCTTTATCGAAGCGCCAACGGCCGGTAACGGCGCGGCATGCCGCAGTTGCGCGCATTGCCCCTGGATGGCGATGAATACCCTTGAGCGCACGCTCAAGAGCTTGAAGGAGGGAGCGAACGAGATCTTTGTTGATCCGGCGTTGATTCCGCAGGCGATTCGGCCGCTCAAGCGCATGCTGGACTTTACCCAGGCGGCGCGGATGAAGCTGGCCGGCAACGCCTGAGGTCTATCAGGCAGGTCGCAAAAACTGTGGGAGCGGGCTTGCTCGCGAAGAGGATGTATCAGTCGACATTGATGTTGTCTGACACGACCTCTTCGCGAGCAAGCCCGCTCCCACATTGTTTTGTGGTGACCGAGATTATTTGGTCTTCTTCGGGACTCGCACCAACTGGGTGTTGGAATACATGTCATGCCAGCTGCGCTTCTGCTTGTCGAACAGCGACCAGAAGAAACCCAGGCCTACGCACAGCAGCGACGCGATCGCCACCACAAAGCGCAACAGCGCCTGCCACAGGCTGATGGATGAGCCATCGGCATTCTGTACCCGTACGCACCACACCTGCATCCCCAGGGTCTGGCCTGAATAGGTCCAGAACTTGGCGAAGAAGCCAAACAGTACGAACAGCAAGACCGTCGAGAGCAGCGGGTCACCGTCCAGCGCGCCAGCTTCGGTCAGGGTGCGCATTTTCTCTTCGCCGATGATCGCCATCTGGACCATCTTGTAGACGCCGCTGGTGACGATCAGCAGGGCGGTGCACAGCAGGAAATCATAGAACATTGCTGCCAGGCGACGACCCAGGCCGACGGCGGGAAAGTCGCCCTGGGGTTTGAGCAGGTGTTTCGACATGGCAGCCTCTGGGCGCAAAAGAAGCCATTTTACGGATTTACGCGCACAAAAAAGCCCCTGATGTCAGCATCTGGGGCTTTTTCGTTACAGAAGATTAGGCTTCTGCTTGTACTTCGTCAGCCTGCATGCCTTTCTGGCCTTGCACGGCGATGAAAGTCACTTTCTGGCCTTCTTTCAGGCTCTTGAAACCGTTGCCCTGGATGGCGCGGAAATGCACGAACAGATCCGGACCGCTTTCAGGAGTGATAAAACCAAAACCTTTCTCGTCGTTAAACCACTTGACGGTACCGCTCTGACGTTGGGACATTTCTTATTTCCTTTGACGCAAAAAATTAATGACAGTCTCTTTCTCATGAAAGAGTACTGGGGCTGGTTGCAGGAGAGTAAGAAGACGTCGAACGGGATGTAGCTAACTTGTAGGCTACTGCCCAGGTCACGATTCCAAGCGACCCATGCAAACACAGTGAACAAACTCTACGCCAACTACGGGAGAAAAAACAAGCCCCTTTGGAGGCCCCGGATTTGCTCAGGTTGCTGACACCACTGACAACTAGCGCGGGCTTATGCGTTGACGGTGTTCAAATGTTTTCGATCGTTATAAGCAAAGTTCATAATCGAAGCTTAGAGCCAAACGATGCACTATTTTATGGCGGTTGCGTTACACATTAGTGCAGTGTTAGCGCAACCGCGTTACTTATAGGAACAGTCAATCAACCGCGATAGTAGCGTTGTGGAACAAATGGCATTTTGCTTACAAGCAAAGGCACCTTTTTCCCACGAACGATTGCCCATACTGGCGTATCGATGGCGGTGTAGCCGCTGTCCAGATAACCCATGGCCAAAGGGGCGCCCAGGGTTGGTCCGAAGCCGCCGCTGCAGACGCTGCCGATGATCTCGCCTGCTTCGTTGACGATTTCAGCACCTTCGCGCACAGGTGTGCGTTCCTGCGGCAGCAGGCCAACGCGCTTACGGGTAACACCGGTTTGTTGTTGTGCGAACACACTTTCTGCGCCAGGGAAGCCACCGGCGCGCGCGCCATCGGCACGACGCGGTTTGGAGATGGCCCATAACAGGCTGGCTTCGATCGGGCTGGTGTCGGTATTCATGTCATGGCCGTACAGGCACAGGCCGGCTTCCAGGCGCAGGGAGTCACGTGCGCCGAGGCCAATGGCCGCGACTTCAGGCTCGGCCAGCAAGGCCCGGGCGAGGGCTTCGGCGTTGGCGGCCGGTACCGAGATTTCGAAACCGTCTTCACCGGTGTAACCCGAGCGGCTGACAAAGCAGTCCACACCCAGCAGTTTCACGGGGGCGAACTGCATGAAGGTCATCTTTGCCACTTCTGGCGCCAGACGTGCCAGTACAGTCACCGCGGCAGGACCTTGCAGAGCGAGCAGGGCACGTTCTTCGAACAGGGGCTCGATAGTGCACTGGTCACCGATGTGCTTGCGCAGGTGGGCCAGGTCCTGGTCCTTGCAGGCGGCGTTGACCACCAAAAACAGTTCGTCGTTACCCAGGTTGGCGACCATCAGGTCGTCAAGGATGCCACCGGTCTCGTTGGTGAACATCGCGTAGCGCTGCATGCCCACCGGCAAGTCGACGATGTCCACTGGCACCAGGGTCTCCAGTGCCTTGGCGGCATTGGCGCCGGTCAGGCGAATCTGGCCCATGTGCGAGACATCGAACAAGCCGGCCTGCTCGCGGGTGTGCTGGTGTTCCTTCATCACGCCCAGCGGGTACTGCACTGGCATGTCATAGCCGGCGAACGGCACCATGCGCGCGCCCAATTCGACGTGCAGGGCGTGCAACGGCGTTTTCAACAGTTGTTCGGTGGACATATTCAGCTCCTGGAGAAGTGTGAGATGAGCGCGCATCAGCACTCGATAATGTTGACCGCCAAACCGCCACGGGCGGTTTCCTTGTATTTGCTTTTCATGTCGGCGCCGGTTTGGCGCATGGTGCGGATGACCTTGTCGAGGGACACGAAGTGCTGCCCGTCGCCGCGCATGGCCATGCGCACGGCATTGATGGCCTTGACCGAGCCCATGGCGTTGCGCTCGATGCAAGGCACTTGCACCAGCCCGCCAATCGGGTCGCAGGTCAGCCCGAGGTTATGTTCCATGCCGATTTCCGCGGCGTTTTCCACTTGCTGCACGGTGCCGCCAAGCACCTCGCAAAGGGCGCCCGCCGCCATTGAACAGGCCACGCCGACTTCGCCCTGGCAGCCGACTTCGGCGCCCGAGATCGAAGCATTTTCCTTGTACAGAATGCCAATGGCCGCGGCGGTCAGCAGAAAGCGCACCACCCCGTCATCGTTCGCGCCGGGGATGAAGCGCATGTAGTAATGCAGTACTGCCGGGATGATCCCGGCCGCGCCGTTGGTCGGGGCAGTTACCACGCGTCCGCCGTTGGCGTTTTCTTCGTTGACCGCCAGGGCGTACAAGTTGACCCAGTCCAGTACCGACAGCGGATCGCGCAGCGACGATTCGGGGTTCTTGCACAATTGCCGGTGCAGCGCGGCTGCCCGGCGCTTGACCTTCAGGCCACCGGGCAGGATGCCTTCGTTGCGGCAACCGGCGGCGACGCAGTCCTGCATCACTTGCCAGATCTTCAGCAGGCCGGCGCGGGTTTCCGCTTCCGGGCGCCAGGCACTTTCGTTGGTCAGCATGACCTGGCTGATGGACAAGCCGTAGGTGGTGCAGTGACCGAGCAGGTCCTTGGCGCTTTTGAATGGGAAAGTCAGGGGGGTAGCGTCTTCGACGATGCGGTCGGCGCCGGCGGCGTCTTCATCGACGACAAAACCACCGCCGACCGAATAGTACTCGCGGCTGCGGATTTGCAAGCCCGCGGCGTCGAAGGCGCGAAAGATCATGCCATTGGGGTGATAGGCCAACGGCTTGCGAATCATCGCCAGGTGTTCTTTCTCATTGAACGCAATGCTGTGTTCGCCGAGGAGGTTCAAGCGGCCATTGCCGCGAATTTCGTGCAGGCGAGCGGCGACGGTTTCGGTATCCACGGTGTCCGGGTGTTCGCCTTCCAGGCCGAGCAACACAGCCTTGTCGCTGCCGTGGCCTTTACCGGTGGCGCCGAGTGAGCCGTACAGCTCGACTTTGACGCAAGCGGTCGCGGCGAGCAGCCCTTCACGGCGCAAACCTTCGGCGAAACGTGCGGCAGCGCGCATCGGGCCGACGGTGTGGGAGCTGGAGGGGCCAATGCCAATCTTGAACAGGTCGAACACGCTTAACGACATGGTTGTTCTCCGGTTTCTTGTTATAGGCGTTTCACGGGAGATGCTTTGTGTAGGAGCTGCCGCAGGCTGCGATCTTTTGATCTTGTTTTTTCAAGATCAAGATCAAAAGATCGCAGCC